>JAAVHM010000106.1 GCA_014799675.1 Ruminococcus sp.
ATACTTTCTATGGCTTGCGAACATATTTTATCGGCGAGGCCGCACGATTTACTTATGCTTCGCCATAAGTAACATATCATAAGTACAGTCGGCAGCAGTTCCCATGCACCCCTTTAACCTGCTCTGAAATTGACAACAAATTGACAACAACTGTTGTCAAAAGTTACATTTTAAAGCGAAAATTTACAAAAAGTTACAGCAACGAAATAGTCGCAAATGGCTATAATACGTAGTTTCACGACGAATTACAAAAAGCTACTAAATTTATGATAAGAGACTCCGACTCTGAAGGTCGCAGGTTCGACTCCTGTCAGGCGCACCACGTATTTAAGCCGTTTGAAGCAATTCGGACGGCTGTTTATTTTGCCTAAAGATCTGCGAATGTTCAACTTTTGTTCAAGTTACGATACAAAAACTAACAGAAGTTAAAAGCAAAGCGATTGATTTATCACTCCGCAACAGCATTTGCATTTTTAGTCTGCGTTAAAGCCGGCGATGGCATATGACGCTTTTTTAATAGTACAATTATAACTTTCTGTTCTTGAATTTGAGCTTTTGGATCACAATTGTTCTTGACAATTAATAGCATTTATGATAAAATTAAAGTGCATAAAATAATTGGTTTTATGCAAAATTATCAACTGCTGCGGAGGATTATTATGACTCATAAGGAAAAAGCAATCAAACTGCTGAATGAAAAGTATCACTGTACACAGGCTCTTTTCGGCGCTTTTGCCCACGATCTCGGACTTGATCTGAAAACAGCATTTAAAATAAGCACCTGCTTCGGAGGCGGTATGCGCTGCGGCAATACCTGCGGCTGCATTACAGCGGGGCTTCTTGTTCTCGGTATGACCTTTGGCTTCTACAATGCAAGCGATACCGAACAGGAGGTTTACGGAAACAAGAAAACAGAGGAGTTTATCCGCCGCTTCTCCGAAAAAATGGACGGAAAAGTGAACTGCCGCGATATTCTCGGAAAAGATATATCTATTCCCGATGAAATGGCTGAAATACGCAAAAACGGTCTTATCCTTAAAAGATGTCCCGCCGCTCTTGAGGCAAGCATAGAAATTCTTGAGGAGATGACGGCTGACTACATAACCTATAAAGCCGAAACCTCCATAGCTGCCGAGGATCTGCCCGAAAATGACGAGCTGCAGACTATGGTCAAACGTATGGGACGTTCCAACAGATTTCGCCGCAAGGTTTCTGCGCTTCTCCATACAGCCGATAAGGTCGCTTTTATTCAGTTTGATATACGCCGCTTTAAGATCATTAACGATCTTTACGGTGAAAAATTCGGAAATGAAGTGCTGGATCATGTCATTCGTACATTAAGGGATTACTGCAACGATAAACAATATTACCTTAATCTGCGCAGCGATGTATTTATGGTAGTCACCGAATGTCCCGACGCCGACTATCCAAGGCGGTTTATAAAAGAGCTTGACGCTCGTTTATGCCAATACAAAAATGTGACCCTCCAGCTCTCATACGGCGTATATATGGCTGAGGACAAGACCATGGAGCTGCGGCGTATGGAAGACAGGGCTGCCATGGCAAGACGTACCGCCAAAGCAGGCTTTGCCTCAAATATCGTGTTCTACAAGGAGCAGTTCAAGGATTCACTTTACAATATTAAATTCATTGAGGAAAATCTTCAAAGGGCTGTTGACGAGCAGCAGTTTTCCATGTATCTTCAGCCTAAATACAGCATTTCAAAAAATGAGATCATCGGCGCGGAGGCTCTTGTCAGATGGATAAACCCCGAAAGAGGAATGATCTATCCCGATCAGTTTATACCGATAATTGAAGAAAACGGCTCCATAGTAAAGGTGGATCATTATATATGGCGCAAAGCCTGTATGTTCATACGAAAATGCATTGACGCAGGCATCGAACCCTGTCCGATATCGGTAAATGTATCGAGAGTTCATCTCAGAGGAGATGAGTGCGCTCAGATACTTTCAGATATGGTGCGTTCATCGGGTATCCCGGGAAAGCTGCTGGAACTTGAAATAACCGAAACAGCGGACGATCTTCAGATCAGCAGACAGACCGCTCTGCTGAAAGAAAACGGCTTCACGCTGCTTATGGACGATTTCGGAAGCGGATATTCATCGCTGAACGTACTGCTTGAATCGCCGTTTGATGTTATAAAGCTGGACAAGCGGTTTATCGAAAATATGATGACCTCGAACAAGGGACGGAGTATTCTCGAACAGGTTCTGCAAATGGCTTCAAATCTTGATATAACAGTTCTTGCCGAGGGCGTTGAAACCAAGGAACAGGTAGAACTTCTCAAAAGCATAGGCTGCGATCAGGTACAGGGATATTATTACGCAAAGCCAATGCCCGAAGAAGAATGTTTCGAGTTGCTTAAAAAGTGATATAATAATTATAAGCTGTTTGTATACTATTAATTTATTTTTGACGAACGGCTTCTGAAAAAGCAGTGAGGATAATTTCCGCCTGCTTTTTATTTTTGAAATTCAAGTACACTTGGACACGTCAAACCGGTCGCGTTTTTACAATACAAATTCAAGGATATATGTTAAAATGTAAAAAAGAAAAGAGGGAGGCGGCGTGAATATCAAGGAATACAATGTGGATGAATACCGCAGAAAAATTGGAACTGTTTTTCGGGATTTCAAAATTTTTGCCGCAACTGTAAGTCCGAACGCAATAATAAAGCGGATGCACAAAATAAATGCATCCGCTTTATTTTTTATCAAACCGCTAAAATTATTTAAACCATAAGATTTATTAACACACCTGTGACAAGTGAAAAAATCATCACAAAAGCGATATATAAAATGAACCGCTTGATGCCGAGCACGATTTTCACCGCGCCGAGATTTGTGATTTTTGTAGCGGGACCCGTTATCATAAAGGCGGCAGCGCTGCCCATTGACATACCGTCCGCAAGCCACTGGATAAGCAAGGGTATCGTTCCTCCTCCGCAGGCNTANAGCGGAACTCCTATNGTTGCCGCCATTAATACGCCGAAGCCCTCGTTTTCACCGAACAGCTTTCCGATAAATTCAGACGGCACATACCNCTGAAATAAGGCGGAAAGAATTACGCCNGCAAGAAACCAAAGTCCCGTTGCTTTAATGTTNCGCCATATATTTTTCAGCAGGCGGATAAATAAATTCGGGTCTGTATCGCGGCTNTTNGGTTCGTCAAANCCCGAAAAATTGAAAAACGGCTTGTCTTTATAAAAAATACGCACNAGAATTCCCGCCGCAATTCCGCAAANAAAGCATGAGACAATGCGAATTGNCAAAGCAGTTCCGCCNAGAGCNGTGCTGTAAATGATCAGCTGCGGATTTAAAAGAATGGAACTCATCATAAACGCCGCCAGCCANTCGTCCTTTATNCCGCTTTTNGAAAAGGACGCCGCTATCGGTATNGTNCCGTACATACAAAGGGGAGANGCAATNCCNAGTATGCTTGCGGGAATAACGCCGAGAACGCCNAGCTTTTTNTTTCCCAANGAGCGNAANAAATCGTGNATACGGTCTTTGACGAACACCGATATTACNGANCCGAGAACGATNCCTACCANAAAGTACGGCAGTATCTGACGAAGCTGCAAGTCAAAATAATACCACAGATAAACGGCTTCCCTGTGAATTATATCAATCATTGATATTTACCANNTGATATGCTGCGGCTTCCAAGACCGATCTCCTCTGCGTGCTCCAATGTATGCAGACCGTTTCGGGACTCGATACGGTTTACAAGAGAAGCGCCGTCGCCGTCCTTTTGNTCGTATACAAGATCGAGACACGCCTGATCCAGAGCCACAGGGTCATAGGAAGCAAGAATNCCNATATCGTGCATATCGGGTTCGNNAGGGTTGCCGTCACAGTCGCAGTCTATGGAAAGACGGTTCATAACGTTGACATAGACAATGCGTTCTCCGTTTCCGAGGTGGTCGGAAACCGATTTTCCCGCTTCCGCCATAGCCTCCAGAAATTTGTCCTGCTCGCCGCCCCAAGGATTTGTTTTGCTTGTTCCGCCGCTGTGTATCCAGCTTTTGCCCTCGGCAGAACCGAGACCGATGGAAATATTCTTTATCGCGCCGCCGTAGCCTGCCATTGCGTGACCCTTGAAGTGGGAGAGAATAAGATAACTGTCATAGTCGTCAAATGCCGCGCCTACATAGTTTTCCGTAAGCACAGAGCCGCCCTCCACGGTAATGGTCATAGAACCGTTTTCGTCCTGTATCTGAAAATCGGCAATGTCGGTAAAGCCGTGATCCTTTGCAACCTGATAGTGCATTTCAGTCTGCGCTCTTGAACCGCCGTATGCCGTATTGCACTCAACAATAGTTCCGTTCACCGACTGCACCAAGTCCTTGATAAGCTCGGGACGCAGGTAATTGCTTGCAGGCGGTTCGCCCGTGCTTAGCTTTACCGCAACCTTTCCCTCCGGTTTCCAGCCCAGTTTTTCATAAACGGCAACAAGTCCCTCGGGAGTTATGTCAGATGTGAAATACACAACGGGAGCGCCCTCTGTCGATTGAGTTTGATTTGATAAATTCATACTGCTTTCCTCGCTTTCAATAATTTGATTTTGTTCGGTAATTTGGGAAGTCGTTTCGCTTGAACCTTGTGTTGTATCTGCCGCTTCCGATAACGAACAGCCCGATAATATCAGTATCGGCAGAAGCAATGCCAAAAGCCTTTTTTTCATATATACACCTCAAATTTTTTATTTTTCTTTATTCTGTTACCTGCTTTGCCCATTTGGAAACGCTGCTTTCCGACTTTGCGGCGTCCGCCCCGTGAACGGCAATTCCTTTTCCGAAAGCCGCGCCCTTGCAGATGTTTTTAAGGTCGCGTTCGCATGAACCAAGTCCGCTGCCCTCGTGGGTCATAACAGCCATGACCTTTTTGCCTGAAAAATTCAGCCGTTCCAGCTGAGTGAAGACCGCGCAGGGGAACGTACCCCACCAGCAGGGACCGCATACAAAAATATTGTCGTAACCGTCAATGCTGTCCAGATATTTTTTCAGCTCGGGACGCGCGTTTGAATGCAGTTCTTTTTTAGCCTCCTCGGTGCAGGCGGTATAATCCTCGGAATAGGGCTTAACGGTGTCCACCTCAAAAAGATCGCCTCCCACAGCCTTTTGAATAAATTCCGCAACAATTTCAGTATTGCCCTTTGAAAGCTTTTTAATGCCGCCGTTTACGTAATTTTCACCTTTGCGTGAGTAGTAAATTATCAGATTTTTTGCCATATCAAATTCTCCTTTAAAAAAAATAGTTTGCTTTGATTATATTATATAAAATAAATCGGTTAAAGTCAATTTGATTTTCGGACATTGTATATAAGAAAAACTTATACAACATTTTTTACCCGAATTTATAAATATTTTTCCCGAATTCATACGCCGTCTGCAAATGATTTGTCTTGTCGATCTGAGGCTTGCCGTTGGTATCTCCGCAGCCGCCCGCAAGAACTGTCCCAAGGTCATTGAAGCCGATATAATTTACAAGCGTAAAATTGTAATACGATACCGCTTGCTCAAACGTCCAGAAAAAATCGTCCGCCGAAGTCATAAGCAGGGCGCAGTCCTTTATCGGGTATTTTTCATACCTGCCCAATGGGGGAGAAGCGTTCTCCTCCGCTATGCAGTAAAACCTTTCGATAAACGCTTTTATACGCGAGGAAACCGTCCAGAAATAAAGCGGCGAAGCAAATACGATACAGTCCGCAGCTTTTATTTTCGGGACGATATCGTTAAAGGAATCCTTTTGAACGCAGGGCTTTCCGTATCGGCAGGCGTTGCACCCGAGACAGCCTTTTACTTCATTTTTTACAAGAGAAATGATTTCCACCGAGTGACCGCTTTCCTCCGCGCCCTTTGCAAAGGAATTTACAAGCTGCGCCGTGTTGCCGTTCGGTCTGCCGCCGCCCTGAACCACAAGAATTTTTTTCATTGACACCCCTCCGAACATGAAATTATTTTACAATAATTATACTGCATATCCGAAAAAATGTCAATTAAAGAGCTTATTTTTTGCAGCCATTTACCTGCCGCTGTAACTCTGTTATGAACAAAAAGAGATTCTGTTAGATGTCTATACTTTGAGGTCAATAGTAAAACCGTTTTTTATCAAAATTACACGCCAATATTTGATTATTATTTATATCCGCATACTCTGCTTTCCAATAATGGGGATCGTCTACAGGACGGTAAATTATCCCCTCCAAATCATTTCTTATTGCTGTTTTGAAAGGATATTTAAGCCATATAAACAAATGATCGTCAGTGCATTCGGAAAATTTTCCGTAAAATGTTTCATGGATCTCATTTCCTGCCTTTAATTCATCTTCAAGTATTTCATTCAAATTGCGGCTTAATCTTTTTATTAATTCTTGATCTATCATTTTAAAATCACCCATTTCGACAAATTTTAATAACCTGCTGTTTTAAACATTATACCATTTTTCCCATTTATGTGCAATGATACTTGCGGAATTTTCATAGTATTATCACAAAATCCTGTCTGAATTATTTGATTTTTGTTTTGGAATGTGAAGTATGCCGGGCTTTGGACATTTGTCGTAAAATTCTTAAAAAAGCTTGAAAACTGTGGGGCGGTATGATATAATTACTGTATAATATTGTCGTTTTTCGGAAGATTTGGAGGGTATTTTATGAAACTGCTTATGATCCACGTCTGGAACGGAACGGAGCGTGCTTACAGGGGAAGATTTTCAAGTATGCTGTCCTATCCGTCCCTGACGCTGGCTGTGATATATTCGCTTATTCCAAAGGACGCTTTTGAACGTATCGACGTTATCGATGAAAATTCCCAGCGGGTGGATCACGACAGTGATAAATACGATATTGTCATGCTTTCCTTTGAAACCTCGTCAAGTATTGCGGCGTACAGACATTGTGCGGAATTTAAGAAAAGAGGTGCGTATACCGTATGCGGCGGTTATCATGCAACGGCTCTCCCCGACGAGGTTGCGGAGCATTGCGATACGGTGATCTCGGGACCTGCGGAAGTTTCCGTCCCCGAATTCATACGGGATTTTCTGAACGGCTGTCCGAAAAAGCTGTACAGGAATTTTGACGTTTGTCCCGCGGATTTCCCCGTACCCGCAAGGGATAAAATTACAGGAAAAAAGAAGCTGAAAATACCTGCCATAACCGCAAACAGAGGGTGCAAAAACAGGTGCAGCTACTGCTCCATGGGCATGATGTGGAAAAGCGCGCCCCGCCCTGCGGAAAAGGTTGCGGAGGAGATAAAGGGTCTGAATACGAAAATGCTGATATTCTACGACCCGAATTTTTTCGGGGACAGGGAATATGCCATAGAGCTTATGGAGCTTATAAAGCCGCTGAAAATCCTATGGGCGTGCAATGCCACGGCGGACTTAGGATATGACGAGGAGCTTATGAAGCTTGCCTATGAAAGCGGCTGCCGCGGCGTTCTGATAGGGCTGGAGTCCCTCAATTCACAGTCGTTAAAGGGCGCGGCAAAGCGTTTTAACGATTCGGATAAATATGCGGAGGTCATAAAAAATATACATAAATTCGGCATTGCCGTGAACGGCTGTTTTGTGCTTGGATTTGACGACGACACCGAGGAAGAATTGCTTGCTCTTCCCGAAAGGGTGGACAGGCTTGGTCTGGACTTGTGCAGATTTTCCGTACTTACGCCGTACCCCGGTACAAGGCAGTATGAAAAATTTGAGCAAAGCGGCAGGATATTGACTAAGGACTGGAGCAAGTACACCCAGCATAACGCAGTGTTCGTTCCTGCAAATATGTCCCCCCAACGGCTGGACGAGATATACAGACAAGTGTGGAAAAAGGCGTACAGCTGGCGGAGAGTTCTGAAAAGGACGTTTACGTCTCCCTGGCGGAAAAATGCCTATGTTTTTATTCTGCTTGGGGCGAATATCGGGTTTAAATTTCTCGGTATCGACAAAAAGTGTAAGTAAAGCTTCCCTTATATATTTCAAAAAAATCGGCAAAAAAGTGACAAATGTCACTTATTTAATGACATTTGTCACTTGCTTTATAATATATAAAATGCTATAATTTAGCTTAACAAGGATCTGTCAATGCGCGGGTGAATATTACAAAAAGGGGGCTTTACCGAAAATGAAAATAACATTCATACGGCTGAATATGTTCGAGCATATCGCTTCCGACGCGATGAAGCCCCTGCTTTTCGGTATCATAAAAAGCCTTACCCCCGACAGGCACGAGATAGAATTTATTGACGAGAGGGCGGAAAGACTGCCCGATAAAATAGATTCCGACATTATCGCGTTTTCCGTGGAGACCTACACGGCGAAGCGGGCTTACATAATGGCGAAGCGGTTCAAGACCGATAAAAATATTATTGTTATGGGCGGCTTCCACATATCGGCAATGCCCGACGAGGCTTTGGAATATGCGGATTCCGTGATAATAGGCGACGCAGAGGACACTTGGGGGAATTTTCTTGAGGACTGCGAAAATGGCGTTCCCAAAAGAAAATACGTCTCGGACGAAAGCCGTAAAATGACAGAGCTTTTCGAGGATAAATTCGATGATAATTCGGTCTACAGGCACAAATACCACGGGATAGGCGTGTATCAGATATCCCGCGGGTGCAAGTTCAATTGCGATTTCTGTTCTATAAAGACCATGTATAAATGCGTCCGCAGAAAGGACGCGGACACCGTTGCAAGGGAGCTTGGCAGGGCTAAGGAAAAAATAATTTTCTTTGCGGACGATAATCTTTTTTACAATAGGGCTTCGGCAATAGAGCTGCTTGAAAAAATTACTCCGCTGAAAAAGAAGTGGGCGGGTCAGATAAGCATGGACGCCGCCCGGGACGACGAGCTTTTGGAAAAAATGAAAAAGGCGGGCTGTTTCCTTGTGCTTATGGGCTTTGAAAGCCTTAACGCCGACAGCCTCGGAGAAATGCACAAGGCGGCTAACACGAGCCGCGATTACGAGGAAGTCATAAAAAGAATTTATCGGCACAGAATGCTTGTTTACGGGACTTTCGTCCTTGGGTGCGACGGCGATTTCCCCGATATTTTTGAAAGGACATTTGAATTTTCCGTGAGGAATAAAATTGCCGTCACAAATTTCAATCCGCTGATACCGATGCCGAAAACAAAGGTTTACGAAAAAATGGAGCAGCAGGGCAGGCTGAGGTATGAAAAATGGTGGCTTTCGGACAGCTATCGCTACGGCGAAACTGCGTTCCTGCCGAAAAATATGACGGCGGAGGAGCTTTCCGAGGGCTGTCTGAAAATACGCAGGAAATTCTATTCGGTCGGGTGCATTTTAAGGCGGCTTTTCAGCAATCCGATAAATTTTACGCCTGTTAATTTTACGGTTTTTATGCTGGCGAATTTTATTTCCCGCAGAGAGATCGGTAAAAAGCAGGGACAGATTTTGGGGGGAATTTTAAATGAAGCTGACTTTGATTAAGCCCAATATCGGCAGGCGTGAACACAGTCTATATGTTGACGAGGCAAGAATGGAGCCGCTTCAGCTTGGTATTCTTGCGGCTCTTACGCCCGATGATGTGGAAGTGGTTATGTATGACGACAGAATGGAGCAGATACCCTACGACGAGCCTACCGATATTGTGGCGATAACCGTTGAGACATTCACGGCTCGGCGGGCTTACGAAATAAGCGGGGAATTCCGCAAAAGAGGCGTGAAAACGGTTATGGGCGGTATGCACGCAATGCTTATCCCCGACGAGGTCGCCGAGCATTGCGACTGCGTGATGATAGGCGACGCAGAGCCTGTCTGGAAGGAAATGATAGAGGATTTCCGCCGCGGGGAGCTTAAACCGAGGTACACGGCAGTTCAGCCGACCTGCCCGCAGATAAATGTTATAACAAGGCGTGATATTTTCGAGGGAAAAGGCTATCTGCCAATTACGCTTTTGCAGTTTTCGAGAGGGTGCAGTCACAGGTGCAGCTTCTGCGCTTCGTCGGCGTATTTTAAAGCGCACCATTACTGCCGTCCCGTTGAGGACGTTATCAAGGAAATAAAGTCCCAGAAAAGAAAGCTGTTATTTTTTGTTGACGATAACATAGTCTGCAATCGTCAAAAGGCTAAGGAGCTTTTCCGCGCGCTGATACCGCTTAAAATACATTGGGTAAGTCAGGGCAGCATGGATATGCTGGAGGACGACGAGCTTATGGAGCTTATGGTGAAAAGCGGCTGTCTCGGGCTTGTTATCGGGTTTGAATCAATATCCCCCCAGTGCATTTCCGAGATGAATAAAAATACCAACAAGAGGGCTTCGGGAGAGATGTACGCGGCGGAAATAGAAAAGCTTAGAAAATGGGGCTTGCAGACATGGGCGGCGTTTACGGTTGGGCATGACGGCGACACATATGAATCCATAAAGGCTACCTGCGATTTTGCAATAAAAAACAAGTTCACTTTTGCGGCGTTCAACATTTTAATGCCCTATCCCAACACGCCTTTGTACGAAAAAATGGAGCGTGAGGGGCGGCTTTTGTACGGCGGAAAATGGTGGCTGGACGAAAGCTACCGCTTCAATTATGCGGCGATAGTTCCGAAAAATATGACCGCCGACGAGCTGACGGAGGTCTCCTTTGACTGCCGCAAGCGGTTCAACAGTCCAATGTCTATATTCACGCGGGCGTTTGAGTTCCGCACGAATATGCGTACTCCATACAGGTTCGGAACGTATCTTGTGTACAACCCGCTTTTCCGAAAAGAGGTTTTCAAAAAGCAGGGAATGATGTTCGGACTCAATTCCGATGAAAATAATAAAAAATAATTTTGCGTTAAGTAAGTCACTCCTAAGGGGGAAAATTATATTATGCTTAAAGGATATGTCAAGCCCATAGGCGAATACGGTGAAGATGAAATTGCGGCGATGTACGGGCTTATGTCGCAGTTTTACGATAATACCGACGAGAAAATTTTCAGGCGGGATTTTTCCGACAAGGACTACTGCCTTGCCCTTTATCACGAGACAGACGGGCTTGTGGGCTTTACCACTCAAAAGGTCATGGAGATTTCTGTGGACGGCAAACACGTTCACGGAATGTTTTCGGGAGATACGATAATCCACAAGGCATACTGGGGAGATATCGAGCTTTTCAGAGTATGGGCGCGGTTCTGGTTCGAGTATGCGGAGAAGTATGATGAATTCTACTGGTTTCTGATATGCAAGGGGTATAAAACGTACCGTATACTTCCGCTTTTTTGGTCGGAATTTTATCCGAATTACCGTTGTGAAACTCCCGAATATGCAAGGAAAATCATTGACGCATATGCGGGAAAAATTTATCCCGACGAATATAATGCGGAAAGCGGCGTTATCGAATACAAAACCGTCAAGGACAAGCTGAAAAACGGCGTTGCGGACGTGGGGGAGCATGAGATGAAAAACAAGGATATTGCCTTTTTCTGCAAGGTCAACCCCAATTACACCGAGGGCAGCGACCTTGCCTGCATAGCGAAAATAGACAGGTCTGCGCTGAAAAAACGTGTTGCGGAGCTGCTGCTGGAATGAGCTTAGCGTGTGAAATTCTGAACGGGATATTCAGGCTTCTTTATCGGGGGGAATACCGCAGATTTTCCGCGGAATGCGACGTGGAGCAGGTTCAGCGAAATTATCTTATGAAGCTGCTGAAAAGGAATTCCGATACGGTGTACGGCAGAAAATTCGGCTTTGAAAATATCCGCGGCTATGAGGATTTTGCGGAGCGCGTCCCGCTGACGGTCTATGAGGATTACGAGCCTTATATCGAAGCCGCCGCACGTGGAGAAAAGCGGGTGCTTACAAAGGAAAAGATCAGGCTTTTTGAGCTTACAAGCGGGTCGTCCGGCGGCAAAAAGCTTATACCTTACACAAAAAGCCTCAAAAGAGAATTTCAGAACGGCATTATGCCATGGCTGTATGATATTTACAGCGGCGTAAAGGGCGTTTGCGGCGGAAAAAGCTACTGGTCGATAACTCCCGTAACGGAGGGGAAAAGCTATACGGACGGGGGAATTCCCGTCGGCTTTGAGGAGGATTCGGAGTATTTCGGTTTCATTGCTCAAATGCTGATGAAAAAGCTGTTTGCGGTGGACGGAAGCGTTAAATTCTCCGACAGCACGGAGGATTTTTATTTCCGCACCTGCAAAAAGCTTCTTGACTGCGGAGAGTTTACGCTTATCTCGGTTTGGAGTCCCTCTTTTCTTGCGATACTCTGCGATTTTATACGCGATAACGCGGACAGGCTTTTCGACAGCACCGACCAGAGGAAAAAATTTGCCGAGGAAAATAATTTCAGCGGGGTATTTCCCGACTTGAAAATCATAAGCTGCTGGGCGGACGGCAGCGCGGCGGACTGTATTCACGGTATCGAAAATCGGTTCAAGGGCGTATTTATCCAGCCCAAAGGTCTGCTTGCCACGGAATGCTTTGTGTCGTTCCCGCTTATTGGAGAAAGCGGCGGCAGACTTAGCATATACTCACATTTTTTCGAGTTCCGCAGTCTTGAAAACGGCAAAATATATACTGCGGGAAATCTGAAAAAGGGCGAATATGAGCTTATCGTTACAACTGGCGGCGGCTTTTACAGATACTGTATCGGGGATATTATCGAGGTCATGGAGACTTATCCGAGCCGACCTCCGCTGATAAAATTTTTACGGAGAAAAGGCGCTTCCTGTGACCTTTTCGGTGAAAAGCTTACCGAGGATTTTGTGCGGAATGTTTTGAAAAAGCTCGGTATTTCGGAAAGCTTCTGCCTGCTTGCTCCCGAGGGGAACCGTTACCGTCTTTACACGCAGGCGGAGGGTATTACCGACGAAATGCTCGATAACGCGCTTTGCGAGGGGTATCATTACAGCTACTGCCGAAAGCTTGGACAGCTTGAACCGGCGGAGGTCTTTACAGTTACGGGAGACCCGCAGAATGATTACATAAAACGCCTTGCTGCCGAGGGAATGAGGATAGGGGACATAAAGCCCGCGTTTCTCACTTCCCGAAGCGGCTGGGAGAACACATTTGAAAGGAAAAATTAAAAATGCTGAAAATTGCCTTGCTTGCTCCTGCGGGGGCTATGCACAGATATTCGGGAAGCTTCGGGAAGTCGCTGCACTATGCTCCGCTGACCCTTACCACTCTTGCGGCTCTCGTCCCCGAGGACGCGGAAGCGGAGGTCGTTATATACGACGAAACCGCAGGGAAGATACCCCTCGACATTGACGCGGAGCTTATAGGGATAACCTGCATTACGGGAACTGCGCCGAGGTGCTATGCCTATGCGGATTATTTCCGTAAAAAGGGAAAAACGGTTTTTATGGGAGGAGTTCACCCGTCAATGCTTCCCGACGAAGCCGCACAGCACGCGGACGTGGTTTTCACGGGATTTTCCGAGCAGACCTTTCCCCAGTTTATCCACGACTACATAAAAGGCGAATATAAAAAATTCTATCATCAGAACGACGATTTCACCATTGCGGGAAAACCCATACCACGCCGTGAACTGCTGAATAAAAAGCGTTATATAACCACAAAAACCGTTGAGGCGATAAGAGGCTGCTGCCATACGTGCAGCTTCTGCGCGTATCCTGCGGCGTTCGGACNCTGCGTTTACAAGCGTCCCGTAAAGGAGGTCGCCGCGGANATCGAGGCTTTGAACACGCGGCACGTTGTTTTCCCCGACGTAAATCTCGTTACCGACAGGGAATATGCGATAGAGCTTTTTACCGCGCTTATCCCGCTGAAAATTATATGGCTGGGACTTGTAACGTCCTCGGTGGGAATTGACGAGGAGCTTATAAAATTATTCCGCAAAAGCGGCTGCAAGGGGCTTCTTATCGGCTTTGAATCAATTACGCAGGAATCGCAGAAATATATCCACAAGGGCGTAAACAAGGTTGACAGCTATGTTGAGCTTATGAAAAAGCTCCATGAAAACGGCATACTCGTGCAGGGCTGTTTTGCGTTCGGCGGTGACGAGGAGGACGAAAGCGTATTCGACCGCACCGTGGAAATGGTTATAAAAGCCAAAATAGACCTGCCGAGGTACTCCATACTTACGCCGTTCCCCAAAACGCAGTATTACGAGCAGCTTGAACGTGAGGGACGTATCACCGAGCGCAACTGGGCAATGTACGACGTTGAGCATTGTGTGTTCCAACCGAAGCTTATGACAAAGGAACAGCTTGAAGCTGGTACGGACAGGGCTTGGCGGGCGACCTATGCAACTTCCTCAATAATGAAAAGGCTTGCGCCGTTCAACCACAGNCCATGGCTTTCNCTGCCNCTTAATATGGGGTACAAGGGTTACGCCGACAAGTGGCACAAATTNACCCGAGAGGTNATGTGNGACAATTCCGATATACCAACTCTTTAAAAAAGGAGTCAATATGAAGATAACATTTATACTTCCCGCGATAGGCAAAAAGNCGGGGAAAAAATACATCGGCACATGGAAAATGGAGCCGCTTACTGTAGCGGTTCTGAAAGCCCTCACGCCGCCCGAAATCGAAACGGAGCTTTTCGACGACAGGATAGAGCTTATTGATTACAACNCCAAAACCGACCTTGTNTGCATAACCGTCGAGACNTATACCGCAAAGCGAAGCTACAGGATTGCGGAAAAATTCCGTCAGCGGGGAATTCCCGTGGTAATGGGCGGNTATCATGTCACACTTTGCCCCGAGGAGGCGGCGGAATACTGCGACAGCGTTATTATCGGCAACGGCGAAACGGTCTGGAGAGAAATGCTTGGNGANNNTNCNNNNGGNAACCNGAAAAAGNTNTACCGCGGCGGCGTTGGGGAATACGACGTTCAGCCCGACAAAAGCATTTTTTCNGGNAANAAATATCTTCCCGTATCGCTGGTGGAAACNGGNAGNGGCTGCTGTCACAGCTGTGAATTCTGCTCCATTTCAAAATTNTATTGCAGCAANTATTACTGCCGCGANCACAGCCTTATTGTGGACGACCTGAAGCGTTCGGANCACAAATATACATTTCTNGTGGACGATAATCTTGTCGCCGACAGGGGAAACGCCATGCGGCTGTTTGAAGCTATAACCCCTCTCGGTATNAAGTGGGCGGGGCAGGGTACTCTTTCAATGGCAAAGGACGAAAATCTGCTGCGGGCTATGAAAAAAAGCGGCTGNGANATAATCCTTATCGGCTTTGAAAGCCTTAACGAAGCAAATCTCAATCAGATGAACAAGTCGTTCAACTATGCTCTCGGCGAACGGGACGAGCTTGTCAAACGCATTCACGACGCGGGAATGGGTATCTATGCGACCTTTGTTTTCGGNTATGACAACGACGATGAACGGACGGTAAACGACGCGGTGGAGTTTGCAAAAAAGCATAATTTTTACACGGCGGCGTTCAATCATCTGCTGCCGTTCCCCAATACCGCGCTTTACGAACGNCTTAANGCGGACGGNNGGCTNATNTACGANAANTGGTGGCTTGCGGAGGGNTACAATTACGGTGAGCTGGCGTTTNANCCTAANCTNCTNTCTGCGGAGAAAATGAGNTCCCTTTGCCGTGACGCGAGAAAGGAATTTTCCTCGCCGAAAACGGTTTTAAGCAGGGGATTTGCTTCACTCGGCAGGACAAGTCCGCTTATGTGGGGACTTTTCTGGGCTATGAATCTGCGGCTCGGGGAAGAGATAGACCAAAAAATGAACGTCCCGATAGGAGAAAATCTTGATGAACTTCCAAAATAACAAATATACCCTGCGGCTCGCAGACAGCGGCGACAACAAGGGAATAGCGGAAATATTTGAAAGCGAGGGCTTCAGCGGAGGGATAAGCGTAAAATACCTGCGCGGGGAAAAGCCTTACGAATCCTTTTGCGCGGACGGGGACAGCGCGAAAATTCTTGTTATAAAAGACAACGAAAACGGCAGGACTGCCGCTGTGGGCGGGGCTGTTCTGCGGACGGAATTTCTCTGCGGCAAAAGGGAAAAATGCGCCTATCTGACGGGACTGAAAATTCACTCCGATTACAGGGGAAAGCTGCGCCTTATTTCAAAGGCGTATTCTTTTTTGCGGCAGGAAATTTCGGACTGCAAGTGCTGTTATACGACTATTCTCGACGATAACGCCGCGGCGATCGCTTTGCTTGAAAAGGGTCATAAAAATATGCCGAAATATCGGTATCTCGGGCATTACACCACCTACTGCTTTCACGGCGGCAGGAAAATTATCGAGGTGGAAAAAAACAACACCGAGGGCTTTGACGAGCTGATGAATTCCCATTTTTCACGGAAAAGCCTTGTTCCCGCCGACCCCGGCTGCAAAGGCTTCGGGGAGAAAAATTTCTACTGCGTCAGAGAAAATGGCAAAATAATTGCCTGCTGTTTTATCGGCGACCAGCAGGCGCACAAGCAGTACAAAATGTGTTCATACGGCGGTATTTACAAGCTTTTGTCGAAACTCCCGACAAGGCTTCTGGGCTATCCCGAATTCCCGAAATCGGGTCGTGAGATAAATTTCGGCGTGGTCTCATACCTCTATGTCAGGGACAGCGACAGGCGGCTTTGCAGGGACTTCCTCCGTTCCGCCGCGGCTGATACGGACTTTTCGCTCCTGCTTTGGGGCGGCTTTGAGAACGACCCGCTTTGCGCCGCTATGGACGGTATAAAAGCGGTCAGATACGGCAGCAGGCTTTATTCCGTCGAATGGGGGGAGCCTGCCGAAATAAGCGGCGTGATAGGGATCGAAGCCGCGCTGCTGTAAATGTAAAAACTTGTAAAATAAAATCTTTTCCGCCATACTTTTATCCGTTTGTACGGCTGATGTTTCGGCACTACAGCCTATTGGGATTATACTGTAAATTTTGTTTGACAAATTATGTGTTGTGTGATATAATGTAATTATTATGCGTGTGCGGCAGAATTTGCGTATTTTCCTTATTGGATTCGGGCGCAGATCAATGCGGACCGCACCAAAAACGGCAGTTCGGAATTGGGAGATGTAGTATGCGGAACAATTCAAAAAATAAAAAGGTATTTCCGAAGAGATACTGCGCTCATGCGGAAAGAGCGCGTGTGATGTATGTCAGAATGATCGCAGTAATTACGGTATGCCTGAGTTTCATTTTATCCAATTTTATAACGGCATTTGCAGATGATATACAGTCAAATAACCTTACGGTCAAAGCGGGCATTTTCAGCTTTGAAGGCTACCACATGAAAGAAGAGGACGGCAGGCTGACGGGATACGGCATTGAATTTCTCAACCTTGTTTCCGAATATTCACGGTTGAATTTCCAGTACACAGGCTATGACAGGGCTTGGGGCGAAATGCTTGATATGCTGGAAAACGGCGAAATAGACGTGGTTACTTCCGCCCGCAGGACTTCCGAACGTGAGGAACGCTTTGCCTTTTCACTTCCTATCGGCAGGAACGATACCATTCTTTCGATACGGGTCAATAATACGCAGATACACCGCGGAAACTATAAGACCTATGAGGGAATTACAGTCGGTCAGCTTGAGGGAAGCAGTCAGAACCAAAGTCTGGTCGAATTTGCGGAGGAAAACGGCTTTTCCTATAATGTAAAGGAATATGGCGATTCCGAAGTTCTTGCGGCAGCTTTGCAAAGCGGCGAGGTGGACGCGATACTTTCCAGCGACCTGCGAAAGGCGGAAAACGAAAAGACGCTTGATATTATCGAGGAGGCGGACTTTTACGCCATTGTCAGAAAGGAAGACACGGAGCTGCTCGACGAGATAAATTACGCTATCGAGCAAATGGATATCAATGAGGGCGACTGGAAAAATGTGCTGTTCTATAAGTATTACGGTCCTGTGTATTCCTCTGCGCTCTCCTTTACCGAGCGTGAAATGGAATATATAAGTCAGGTGGTTTCGGGAGAGAAATCAATCACCGTGACCGCTTTCGGCGGCAGAGCGCCTTATTCATATACTGAGAACGGGGAATTAAAGGGTATTCTGCCCGATTATTTTGCCGAAGTTATGGAGCTTGCGGGTCTGCCCTATGAGATCGTTGTTCCCGAAGATAAGGACGCTTATTACGACCTTGCCGACACAAACGGGGTAAATGTTATCATTGACAAGCTTGGCTCCGACGACATTGTCGAGGACGCCGTTTACCGCGGCTTTGATACGGAAGGCTATATGACGGCAAGAATGGCAATGGTGACAAGGCAGGATCTTAAAAACGGCATAAAGGTCGTTGCCGTATCGGATTCCCAAGGTAAGGATATTATTGAACAGGAGCTTTTGGAAGGATATACCGTCCTTAATTATCCTACAGGTGAGGAAGCTATGCGCGCCGTCCTGAACCGTGAGGCGGACGCTGCTTATGTGTATGTCTATACCGCGCAGTTATTTGTAAACCATGACGCCACCAATTCTCTGTATTACAGTATGATGAACGGTATGAGCACAAGCTTCAGTATGTATGTAAGCGAAAATACCGATCATGAGCTGATAACTATTCTGAACAAGTGCATCAAGCAGATTTCCGATGATACGCTTAATCAGCTGGCTTCAAAGTACACCTCATATACAATAGGCGATATGAGCATTATTCAGTATATGCAGGCAAATCCCATGATGATGATCGCTGCGGTTCTTATTTTTGCCATGACCGTATTTGTCATCTTTACGCTCTTTCTGCGGGTACAGTGGAATAAAAGGCTGCTGCACGCAACAGAGCAGTCAAATATAAGGCTGGGGGAACAGCTTGCCATTGTAAAAGCGTTGAGCCGCGACTATACTAACGTTTATGCCATAAATGAAGAGCGCTCCACGGCAAGAATTCTCAAGCTGGAGGGCTATGTTACCGAGGGACTGAAAAAGGGTTCAACGGAGGAGCACAGCTATGCCCCTATTCTTGAAAATTATATCAGCAGCCGCGTTCACCCGGAAGATCAGCAGGAGCTGTCTGATGCTCTTTCGTTGGATAATATCAAGGAGAAGCTTAGCGCGGACAATGAATATATGGGCATCTACCGCATAGTTGACGATAACGGAGATATTCATCATTTTCAATATACATATTTAAAGATCGCAGATGACGGTCACGGACACGGCGGCTTTATCCTTGCGGGCTTCCGAAATATTGACGAGATGATACGCAAGGAGCAGGAGCAGAAGGACGTTCTGGCGGAAGCTTTGGCGCAGGCTCAATATGCCAACAACGCCAAGACCACTTTCCTCAACAATATGTCCCACGATATCCGCACGCCTATGAACGCCATTATCGGATTTACCTCTTTGGCTGTGACACATATCGACAACAAGGAGCAGATACGGGATTATCTTGGCAAGATAATGACGTCGGGAAATCATTTGCTCAGCTTGATAAACGATGTGCTTGATATGAGCCGTATCGAAAGCGGCAAGGTCAAGATCGAGGAGAAGGAAACAAGCCTCCCCGAGGTCATGCACGATCTGAAAACAATAGTCCAGTCTGATGTAAAATCTAAGCAGCTGGAATTCTATATTGACACTTTGGACGTGACAAACGAGACCATAATCTGCGACAAGCTCCGTCTTAATCAGGTGCTTCTGAATATTTTAAGCAACGCAATGAAATACACAAAGCCGGGCGGTATGGTCAGCGTCCGCGTCAGCCAGACATCAGAAGCGACAGACGGCTATGCCGCATATGAATTCAAAGTAAAGGATACAGGCATAGGTATGAGCCGTGAATTCCTCCAGCACGTTTTCGAGCCGTTTGAGCGTGAACAGACCTCTACTGTAAGCGGTATTCAGGGAACAGGTCTGGGACTTGCCATTACCAAAAATATCGTTGATATGATGAACGGCACGATAACTGTTGACAGCGAGGAAGGAAAAGGGTCGGAGTTTACCGTTACTTTCCGTTTCCGTGTTGCCGACAATCCTATGGAATCACAGCGGCTTGAACAGCTTGCGGATCTCAGAGCGCTTGTTGTTGACGATGATGTGAATACCTGCGTAAGCGTCAGCAAAATGCTTTCCGCTATAGGTATGCGCCCCGACTGGACGACGCTTGGAAATGAAGCGATGATCCGCACGGAATTTGCTCTGGAGCAGAACGAGCCTTTCAGCGCGTATATAATTGACTGGTTAATGCCCGATATGAACGGTATAGAGCTTGTCCGCCGAATCCGCAGGGTGATCGGTGATATGACTCCTATCATTATACTGACTGCCTACGACTGGTCGGATATCGAGGAGGAAGCGAGAGAAGCGGGCGTGACGGCGTTCTGCTCCAAGCCTATCTTCCTTTCCGAGCTGCGGAGCGTTCTTGCAGCGCCGTATACGGATAATGAAAGCGCAGAGGAAAAAACAGATGAGCCCGCGCTGAACTTTGACGGAAAGAGACTCCTGCTTGTGGAAGATAACGAGCTTAATCAGGAGATAGCTCAGACTATTCTGGAGTCTGTAGGCTTCGCAATTGATACCGCGGACGACGGAAGCATAGCTGTTGAGCGAATGCAGGAAATGCCTGCGGGTACATACGATTTGATATTAATGGACGTTCAGATGCCTATTATGAACGGCTATAAGGCAACAAGAGCCATTCGTGCGCTTGACGACCCCGTCAAGGCGGCTACCCCGATAGTGGCAATGACAGCCAACGCTTTTGACGAGGACAGGAAAGAGGCAATTGATTCGGGAATGAACGGATATGTTGCTAAACCGATAGACATAGGAAAGCTGATGAAGACGTTGGAGGATATTTTGAAATAATTGGTATTTCAGATTTTTTACGATAATACTGATCACCGATTAAAAAGTGTATAAAAAATCAAGCAAAAATTTGCATATATGATTTTTGCGCGGATTTTTTATCTGCACTTTTATTGGTGATTAGTATAAGGAAACAGCGGTGTAAAATTGCCGCTGTTTTTTATTGGCGGATAATTTCTATATTACTTGACATCAGGTGTAATATATGATATAATTATGACATTATGTTAAATTTTATTGAATTATATGGAAAAGGGACTTTTTGCTATGAAGATGAAACGTATTTTAAGCGCGGCTCTCGCTGCCGTATTGATGACGGCTTTTTCGGGGTGCGGCTCTGATGAAAAGGAAAACGACAGAGGACTTAATAAAAATTCGCCTGTAACTATCACGGTCTGGCATTATTATAACGGCGTCCAGCAGACGGGCTTCGACGATATGGTAAGAGAATTCAACGACACAGTCGGAATGGAAAAGGGCATTATCGTTCAGGCGTTTTCAAAAAACAGCGTAAACGAGCTTGCGGACAGCGTAATGGCTTCTTTGAATAAAGAGCCGGGCGCGGACGAAGCTCCCAACATATTCGGGTGCTATGCCGACAACGCGTTTACCGTTGACCAGATGGGTATGCTTGCCGATATTTCGCAGTATTTTACCAAGGAAGAGCTTTCCGAATATGTGGACGGCTACATACAGGAGGGAAGATTTGACGGAAATACTCTGAAAATTTTCCCCACGGCGAAAAGTACAGAAATAATGATGGTGAACAGCACAGACTGGGAGAAATTCGCGGGTGCGGAGGGCGTTTCCTACGACGACCTCAAAACATGGGAGTCTCTTGTGGAGGTCTCCGAGAAATACTATAACTATACCGACGCCATTACTCCCGACGTTCCGAACGACGGCAAGCCTTTCTTCGGACGCGACTCCGTGGAAAACTATATGCTCATCGGCGCAAAACAGCTGGGCAAGCCGTTGATATCCGAGGACGGTGAGACAGTCCCCTCTGTTGACAAGGAGACCGTAAAGCGTCTTTGGGAAAATTATTACGTTCCGTTCGTCAAGGGCTATTTTGCCGCAGAGGGACGTTTCAGAAGCGATGATGTAAAAATAGGAAAGGTCATTGCAATGGTCTGCTCCACTACAGGCGCGGCGTATTACCCCAGCGAGGTAACGCTAAGCGACGACACTGTCTATCCTATAGAAAACGTGGTGCTTAGTCTGCCGAATTTTGAAAATACCGAAGCTTATGCCGTTCAGCAGGGCGCGGGTATGTCCGTTATAAGATCGGACGAAAAGACCGAATACGCCTGCACGATATTCCTTAAATGGTTTGCGGAAACGGAAAGAAATATCGGCTTTGCGGTGGACTCGGGCTATCTTCCCGTTAAAAAGGCTGCGAACTCGCAGGAGCAGCTTGACAATATTATCGCGCAGGAAGAGCATTCCATAAGCTCTACTATGCGTAATACTCTTGTTACCGCAATGTATGAGGTAAATAACTATGAGCTTTACGCCGCAAAACCCTTTGCCAAGTCCGCGGCGTTCCGTTCGGCTCTTAAAAATTATATGGAAACTACTGCCGATGACGATCATGCGGCGGCAGCGGACAGAATAGCGGCAGGGGAAAGCCGTGAAGACGTTCTTGCCGAATACGTAAGCGGCGAGGCTTTCGACAAATGGTTTGAGGGACTTGAAAACGCTTTGAATGTGTGATATCACATTCAATGTAAATATTTGACAAATAAAGGAGGAGAGTGCTTTGAGGGCGAATAAAAAATCAACAGGCAGAAAGCACCCTCTTTTTGTCAAAATGAGCATTATGATGGCTCTGCTGGCTTTTTTGCAGCTTCTGACTTTCGTTGTGATGATATTTGCGGGAGGAGTTTTGTCCCAGACAAGACGCTACGCTTACAATATGCTTATAGAAAAGACCCAGAACAGGGCGGCGTATATTGAAAATTTTCTTAATCAGCGGGTAATGTACGTTGACAGCTTTGCGGGCGAAGTGAACGGCATAGTTGAGAATATTTTAAAGGAAGAGGGAAAAGAGCCGTCGGCGGTAAAAACCGACAGGGATCTGAACAAGCGCATACTGGAAGATACCGCGGAGACCGTAGTGTCGCTTTTGCGGCGTTCCGGCGTAAACGACGCGTTTATCTACCTCAATACGGGAGAGCTTTATATGTCCGACGGCGTAAATAAGCTTGCGGGCTTTTATGTGCGTGATACAGATATGTATTCCACCGTGCAGGACAACAGCGACCTGCTGCTTGAGGCGGGAAATGCGGATATTGCCCGCGGTCTTGATATAACAATGGATCATGAATGGTCGCTTTATACCTCGGTGTCCCCCGATAATGACTTCAGCTTTTTTGAAGCGCCTATAGCGGCTTTTGAGAGCGTGGATAAGCTTAGCGCGAAAAACTGCGGCTACTGGAGCAGCTTTTCACGTATATCCCGTACCGCTTCCGCAAGTATGAAATATTCTGTGCCGCTGGTTGCGGAGGACGGTACTGTATACGGAGTTATCGGCATAGGTCTGCTTGAAAAAAGCATTATGAGCAGTATTCCCGCAAGCGATTTTCTGAACGAAAGCGCGTGCTATATCATAGGCGCTGATACGAACAGCGACGGTCTTTACGGCAAAGAGGTGTACAGCGGCGCGGCGTACACAAGACTGGTATCGGAGGATACGGTTTTTGATAAAAATGCTGTAGGCGAGGACGGAATGAACGTCTATAATACAAAATCCCCGTCGGTGGGAAGTATTTTCGATATGGATCTGTACAGCGCAGGCTCGCCGTTCAGACAGCAGAAGTGGGCGCTTATCTCAGTTGCGGATTCGGACGCTATACTTGAAATTTACCATAAATCGGTAAGCACGTTTTTGATTTCCTCAATAATTGCGCTTATTATCGGCGTGACAGTTTCCATAATTTTAAGCCGCATGGTGACAATGCCTGTTTCGGATATGACAAGACAGCTTGCGAGCAGCTCCGGCGGCGGCGATATTGTAAGCTTTGGCGAGTCTGGCATTTACGAGTTCGATATGCTTGCGGATTCAATAGTCGAGCTTCAGCTTAACGTCCGTGAGCACGCCTCCCGCGTATCGCATATTTTGAGTATTTCGGAAAGCGGCATAGGCACGTTTATGTACGATTACAGAAACGACAGCGTGTTTATCGGAAAAAGCCTGCTGAAAATTCTCGATTTCCAAGGGGTCGAGTCTGACGAGGACTTTACTATCCCATTTGCGAAATTCCGTGAATATCTCCATTATTTTGACGAAAATTATAAGATATTCGATAACGAGATATTTTCCACCGATTCCGATAAGGCAAGCGGTATAAATATCGACACTAAGTATGTTCCCGACAGCTTTTCCGACCCGAAATGGTTCAGATTTTCCTTTACCAAGGACGAAAACGCCGTAATGGGACTTGTGCAGGATATCACAAGGGACGTGCTGAAACGCCGTCAGATAGAGCATGAGCGTGATTACGACGTAACCACCGACATATACAACCGCCGAGCATTTTACCGTAAGGTCTCAAAGCTGTTTGATACTCCCGAAAAGCTTGGGGTTGCCGCATTTTTAATGATGGATCTCGACAATCTGAAATTTGTAAACGACACCTTCGGTCACGAATACGGCGACCGTTACATAAGGGCGGCGGCGGACGCTCTGCGTACTCTCAGCGATAAAAACGGCATTGTGGCAAGGCTTTCCGGCGACGAATTTATTGCGTTTATCTACGGCGGAAAGTCCAAGGACGACATAAGAGCTGCCATAGAGGAATTTAAGGAGACCTTGAAAAACAGCAGCTGCACCCTTGCGGACGGCTCATCTTACAAGGTCAGAGCAAGCGGCGGTATTTCATGGTATCCCGACAATTCCGATTCCTATGAACAGCTTATCAAGTACGCGGACTTCTCGATGTACACGATAAAGCATTCCACAAAGGGCTGCTTTGCCGAGTTTGATGAAAACAGCTATATGAACGACTCCATTCTTATAACGGGTATTCAGGAAATGAACCGCATAATCGACAAGGGCGACGTCAAGTTTGCGTTCCAGCCTATAATTACCGTAAAAACGGGAGAAATTTTCGGCTACGAGGCGCTTATGTGTCCCCAGTCGGAAAGTATCAGTACCGTTACCGAACTGCTTAGAATGGCTAAGTCAAGCGCAAAGCTTTACGAGATAGAGCGTCTTACGTTTTTCCTCGGTATAGCAAGCTTTTCACGGCTTGTGGAGGATAAAAAGATATCGGGTGACGCCCACCTTTTCCTGAATTCCATTTCGGAATGTATCTTGGACGAACGGGCTTTCAACGGCATAGAGACGAACTACAAGCCGATACTGAAAAACATCGTGCTGGAAAATCTTGATGTAGACCGTCACGACAGCGAATTTATCGCCAAAAAGCAGAAAATAGTTTCCGAGTGGGGCGGCATGACGGCGCTTGACAATTTCGGTACGGGACACAACAACGAGACGGCAATGTTCAATACTCCTCCCGATATGATAATAGTTGACAGGACCATTATCGACGGGTGCAGCAAGGACGCGGGCAAGACAACAATTATAAAAAATCTGGTGCATCTTACCCGAGAGCGCGGCATACTTGTAGTCGCGCAGGGCGTTGAAACGGACGACGACCTCCGCGAGGTGATCTCGCTGGGCGTTGACTTGATACAGGGCTATTATCTTGCAGGACCCGAGCTTGAACCAAATGGAATTTCCGAGGAAATTTCTTCTAAAATTGCGGAATACGTTAAAAATGCCAATAATATCAAAAGCGACTGAGATTTGACCTCGGTCGCTTTTTTTAGAAATTATTCGTTTCCGTATAGATTAGTAATTTATTTTTCCGTGAAAAAATACTGCCCGAATTCACTTTTAATCAGCTTTACTCCGAATACATCTTCCACTGCGCCGTTTTTCGTCGCACTTTCGGGAGTGCCGAAAAATGCAAGCTCTCCATTGTCGATAACAGCGATTTTGTCGGAATTTGTAAAAGCCGCATTGATGTCGTGAAGAACAGCAATAACAGCTTTCCCGCTGTCACGGAGACGTTTTGTAAGTCCCGCAAATTCAAGCTGATATTTTATGTCAAGATAAGTTATCGGCTCGTCGAAAAAAATGTAGTCCGTGTCCTGTGCAAGCCGCATTGCAATGTGGGCTTTCTGCTGTTGTCCCCCCGAAAGCTCCGAAAGTGGCTTGTCAGCAATATCTCCAATGCCAACGGCGGCAATCGCATTTTCTGTAATTTCTTTGTCCTCCGCGGAATAGCGGCGGGGGTAGCCCAGATAGGGAAATCTGCCGTGCATAACAAGGCTTCTCACCGTGATAGAGGAAACAGGATTTATCTGCGGTAAATATGAAACCGTCCGTGCAAGACTTTTTTCCTTGTACTCCGAAATGGGTTTTCCGTCAATAATTATTTCTCCCGAAGCGGGTTTAAGAATTCCCGTACAGCATTGTACAAGGGTACTTTTTCCGCTTCCGTTCGGACCTATTACGGAAACAATTTCTCCCTTTTCAAAACGCATATTTATATTTTTCAGAACGTCATTTTTTCCGTAACCCGCACATAAATTTTTAAGTTCAATCACCGTGCTTGCCCCCCTTTTTCCGTATAAGAAGATATATGAAAAACGGCGCGCCGATGTAAGAAATACAAATTCCCAGCGGCAGCTCATAGGGCGCGAAAACACATCTGGAAACTATGTCGCAGACGTTTACAAACGCCCCTCCGAATATGGCGCAAAGCGGAATAATTATGCGGTTTTCCGACGTCCCCGAAAGCCTGCGGACAATGTGTGGAACAATAAGTCCCACAAAGCCGATAAGTCCCGAAAAGCTTACAGCCGCCCCTGCAAGTAGAGCCGCTGTTGCAAGAAAAATAAACCGAACAAGGGACACGTTCAGCCCCAAGCTTTGGGCGGTTTTGTCCCCCAAAGAAAGAATGTCCAGATCGTGAGAAAGCAAAAACGCCGCGATAATTCCGACTAAAATATATATCCATGCGGGAGAAATTTCCGAAAGTGAAAGCCCCGAAACGCTTCCCGCCCTGAATGAAGAAAAACCTGTAAGCGCGTCGGGAAAAAGCGTTATAACCGTGTCCGAAGCCGCGTTCATAAGGCTTGAGACCGCCACGCCCGACAGGACAAGTGTCATTTTTGAAGCACCTGTTTTTTTCGCGATCGTGTAAACAAGCATTACCGCGGCAAGCGCTCCCAAAAACGCCGCGGCAGGAAGATAGGACAGAGAATTCGGGAACACCGCAAGGCAAAGCACCGTAAAAAATCCTGCCCCCGCGTTTACTCCGATTATGTTTGGCGCGGCTATTGGGTTGCCAAGAACCGCCTGAATTATCGCTCCCGAGACCGCAAGCGCCGCCCCCGCAAGAATTGTGCCAAGCACCCTCGGCAGGCGGACGTACAAAAGAATTCTTTCGCCTTTTGAAAGTCCGCTTTGTGAAATGTCCGCAAGAATTTGCGCGGGAGAAATCCCAACCGCGCCGAGAAAAATTCCCGCAAGAGAGGAAAGTATCAGCAGGAAAACACCCGCCGCAAAAATTATTTTGATACGTCTATTCATTGTTTATGATCTCCGCAAGAATTTCATAGGCTTTGTCCCATTGGTTGTTGGGCTTGTTGTGGAAATACTGCTTCGGCAGGAAAATACAGCGTCCGTTCTGAACCGCCGAAAGCCCACTCCACGCAGGATTTGAGGCAAGTATATCCTCATATGATCTCCGCGCCTTTTCCTCGTCCGAACCCATTATCGTTATGAAAATAAAATCGGGGTCGCGTTCAATTATTTCTTCAACGCTAAGCTCGTCAAGCAGAGAGGGAACTGTGTCCGCAATATTTTCGCAGTTCATATCCGCAAGCATTTTCCCCGTCATTGTGTCCCCGCCCTTTGCCTTTATCCCCGTGGAAAAAGCGCGGAGATAAAGCACGGTTTTCTGCTCCTTATTTTTTTGCTCCGAAATAATTTCATTGATCTTTTTCTGTACCGCTTCGCCGTTTTGTTCGTACAAGTCCCGCCTGCCCGTTATGTCGGTGCAAATTTTCAGCACGTTTAAATAATCGTCAAAATCCTCCACCTCGAACAAAGCGCAGGTTATACCAACTTGCTCCAGAGTTTCCGCAAGCTCCGTTCCGCCGTGAGCCGTGGAGGAAATTATTGCAAAGTCCGCGTCGCCGTCAATAAGAAGCTCCGCAGAGGGGGAATCAAGCAGACCGATATTTACCGCGCCGTCGGGGAGGGAAAACCGTTCGTCGTTAATAACGTCCTCTGTTGCAAAGGAAATCGTTCCTCCCGCAAGCTGCCATATGTCCGCAAAGCTGCTTGTGAACACCGCCGTTTTCTGCGGATTTGATACGGTGACTGTCCTGCCTGCCGAGTCGGTAAAGGTAACTTCGCCGCCGCTTTTTATATTGGTTTCCGAAATTGCTTCGCTGTTGTTTTGCACGGATTTTTCGTCCGTACCACAGCCCGAAATTGCGCTAAGTACAAGTATTGCCGCAAATATTACTGCAAATTTTTTCATGTTTATATTTCCTCCCTCTGTTAATTCAGTATTTTAACATAAATTTTTCTTTTTGTCAATAAAGGGGAAAACACCGGCAAATCAATTTTGTAAAAATATGCCGTAAAATTACGCATAAAATCAAACAACAATATATAAGTTACAAATATTTACTTGACTAATTTTAATGTATATGTTAAAATGTATTTTAATTGGATATTCTGCAATATTTATTTACAGAAAAAAGGAATTAAAAAGACTTATCAGTTTATTTTATTTAAGACAAATCAAAAAATGATATTATAAAAAAGAGGAATATATTTTGAAACTTTTCAGCAAAACCAAAAAGGAAGAAAACACCGACGAGTTCCACAAGGACTACGGGCTTATAAATAACTGTCGTTTTATTATCGGCAAATTTCTCAAATACCGCAGCTCACTGATATTTTTCCTTATCGCAGGCGGTATCGCGGGAGCGTCCATGTCATATATATGGAGCTTTATCGGAAAGCTTGTCATTGATATGATACAGCGTCAGGCGGAGGGGGACGGCGATATAAAGCCCCTGCTTTATCTTACTGTAGGAACTACAGCCATAGAGCTTGTGATGATGTGGTTCAATACCTTTTCAAGAATGAAAATGGGGGTAGGCTTTACCTACGTAAGGCTGATGATAGTAAAGGAAAGAATTGCCAAGACCCTTTCCATGGAGTATGAAATACTTGAAAACCCCGATATGCTTGACCGCCTGCAAAAGGCAAAGCGCGCCACAGCAGGGGACTGGCAGGGCGTTCAGGGCATGATGACATATATGCAGACAATAATGATATCGTTATTTTCCACCATATTCGCAGTTTCTATCATGTCCACGTTTAACCTTGTCATTATTCTGGTAATTGCAGCCCTTAGCTTTGTCCAGTTCCTTTTCTTTGAGCACATCAGAAAAAAGGACAAAAAGGAAATGTGGGACGCNATGATGCCCCACTGGCGCAAGCTTGAATACATGGAAACANTCGCTACGGATTTCAGCTACGCAAAGGATATCCGTCTTTTCGGAATGNGNAATTANCTNTCCCGAAANCAGCACGAGGTATACGGCGTGGAGCTTGAACACTGGAAAAANTCCCGCCAGTACTGGATATACAACTCCTTGTTTGCTCACGGGGTCTCCCTTGTAATGCAGCTTTTCATAATCGGNTGGCTGATATACGGCGTNGTATATNANGGTATGTCTATNGGTNATTTTACNNTGTATNTGGCAAGCGCAACGNCTCTTAACAATGCTGTAAGGGATATACTTNCCAACCTGTCNGGTCTGCGTGAAAGAAGCGCCCANACCGACGATTACCGCAGCTTTATGGATATCCCCGACGGAAACACAGGCGGCAGGAAAGTNCCCAGAACNGGCANATACGATTTTGAATTCAAAAACGTTTCTTTNANGTANAAGGGACAGGAAAAGTANGCGCTGAAAAACATAAACATAACNATATCNCACGGNGAAAAGCTTGCCGTNGTAGGTCTCAACGGNGCGGGAAANACNACCTTTATCAAGCTTCTGCTGCGGCTCTATGACGTTACCGAGGGGCAGATACTNCTCAACGGNACGGATATAAGGGAATTTGACAGGGCGGATTATTATTCGCTGTTNGCCCCCGCATTTCANGACGTGATGATATTCGCTTTCCCCATGGCTGAAAACGTNTCAATGAAAGAACCCGNCTGCACGGACAAGGCGGAGGCGGAAAAAATGCTCAGGGACGCAGGTCTCGGCGACAAGATAGACAAGCTNGAAAAGGGCGTTGACACNGAGCTNCTNAAAGTNCTGTACGACGACGGTATCGACCTGTCCGGCGGNGAAAAGCAGAANCTTGCCCTTGCAAGGGCGCTTTACAAAAAGACTGACGTTATNGTNCTTGACGAGCCNACAGCCGCGCTGGACGCCCTTGCGGAATACAGNCTNTANCAAAGCTTTGACAAGCTGATAGGAAGTCAGACGGCGATATACATATCNCACAGGCTGTCCTCCACAAGNTTCTGCGACAGGGTNGCAATGTTTGCAAACGGCGAAATGGTGGAAACAGGCACACATGACNAGCTTATGNNAAATAACGGCGCTTATGCCGAAATGTTCAGGGTNCAGGCGCAGTATTATGTNGAGGACAAGGATATATTTGATATCCCGTCGGAGGAGGAAGAGTATGCAGAATAANGAAAAAAAGATTTCTCCCGTAAAGCAGTCCCTTAAATACTGTCTGCGGCAGATAATGCAGTACAAAAAATCNTGTATACCCCTTTCTGTAATTGNNCTGCTNCTNAANGCGGCNTCTCCCTTTGCGGANATAATNTTTCTNCCGCTGCTTATAAACGCNCTTACCGCAAGNGAAAAGNANATTACCCTTATAATTTTCCTTGCGGCGGCAATGGTNNCGTCNAGNACTATCATTCAGGGNGCGCACAGCTGTCTTTCCGTCCANTTGCAGAAAAATGANGATCTGTTTTTGAACGCCTCCAGNGAGGAGATCTCACAGAGATGTATGGANATNGANTTTACCCTTACGGAAAATCAGGCGGCTCTNGANCAGATAAAAAAAGCNCGTGAGGGNATNAACTGGTCNGGCGGTACNCACACCATAANGACAGGCTTTGTGAATATNGTTTCCTATGTNATACAGCTTCTCGGAGTAACTGNGNTAATAATTTTNAACGCNCCNNTNCTNTTGATAATGATAGGCGCGCTGNTGGCGATACANGCTGTAATAAACGCAAAGAAAAACAATATCGAGATAAAGCATTTNGCCGAGCTTGCAAANATCAACCGCGTTTTCGGACACATATGCTGGGAAATGGACGATTTCAGATACGGCAAGGATATCCGTCTTTACGGCGCGGCGGGAATGATGATAGAAAAATCNGCNCAGCAGATAAGNNGAATGACGGATTACTGGAAAAATATTGCGGACAAAAAATATCCNCTTGACATTNTTGATATTATTGCAGGNTCTCTGCGGGACTTCGGCACATANTTTTANCTCGGNGTGCTTGCTATNACNAAAAAAATNACCATAGGCACATTTTCACAGCTTCTCAGCGCGGCGGGNACGCTTTATCAGGCNACNCAGGGCATNATAATAAGTNTNCANGANATAATAAAGCGCAGCAACTATATGTACGAGGTCATAAAATTCATGGAATACCCCGCCATGATGGAAAAAGGCACAAGGACTGTTTCCGAAAGCAAAAACGGTCACGAGATAGAATTTAAAAATGTCAGCTTTACATATCCCGGTTCTGACGTAAAGGTTCTGCACGACGTTTCCATAAAACTGAAAAGCGGCGAAAAGCTTTCCGTTGTAGGGCTTAACGGAGCAGGTAAGACAACCTTTATAAAGCTGCTTTGCCGTCTTTATGATGTTGACAGCGGGGAGATACTTTTTGACGGGGTGAACATACGGGAATATGATTACGACGAGTATATGAAGCAGTTTGCGGTGGTGTTTCAGGATTTCAAGCTCCTTGCGTTTACTGCGGCGGACAATATTCTTTTAGGCGGGGACTTTCCCGCCGAGACTGCCGACCCGTTTTTTGAAAAGACAGGTCTGCTTGAGAAAATAAAGTCCCTGCCAAAGGGCAGAGACACAATGATGTTCAAGCAGTTTGACAAGGAGGGCGTGGAGCTTTCGGGCGGCGAACAGCAGAAAATGGCTATCGCAAGGGCGCTTTACAAGAATTCTCCCGTAGTTATCCTTGACGAACCCACAGCGGCTCTCGACCCTGTTGCCGAATATGAGATATACCGTCAGTTCAACGACCTTGTGGACGGAAAAACTGCGGTGTACATATCTCACCGTCTTTCCTCGTGCAAATTCTGCGACCATATAGCTGTTTTTTCGCAGGGAACTATCATGGAGTACGGCACTCACAGCGAGCTTGTGCATAAAAAGGACGGTATATATGCGGAAATGTTCAAGGCGCAGGCAAAATATTACGTCTGATTATATAATAATTTTGCGGTTGACTTTTCGTTTTTTATGATGTATAATGTAATTGGAAAATTATTTTCAGCCTTGAAGAAATATTGAACACATTCCGTACGATAATATAAACGAAAGGGAGGAATAGCAATGCCGATGTCAATTGAAAAAAGTTATACTGCCAATGAATTTTACAAGCTCGATATTTCAGAGCCCTGCGAGCTTATAAACGGACAAATCGTTAATATGTCGCCGTCACCAAGTATCAGACATCAGAGGATATCCGGGCGTTTAAGCACATATATAAGAAACTACATTGTTAAAAACAATGGTAAATGTGAAGTTTTTGAAGCCCCTACAGATGTTAAGCTGAATGATGATACAGTTGTTATACCTGACTTGTTTGTTGCTTGCAGCCCCGATAACTTTGACGAACAGAAGTATAACGGAGCGCCCGATTGGATAATTGAAATAGTATCACCCAACAATTCAGAGCGTGATTATAAAGACAAGCTGCTGCTGTATAAAAGCGCCTGTGTAAAAGAATATTGGATAATAGACCCGACAAATGAAAGGGTCATCGTATATTTGTTTGGACAGCCTAATATCGCAGAATTTTATACTTTCAGCGATACTATAACCGTCGGACTTTACAAGGACAGCAGTGAACAGTTGACAATATGTATCAGCGATTTGATATGATATTTTATCCTGATCACCAACTAAAAGCGGGGCAAGCTCCAACGAAGCTTGCCCCGCAAATTATTTATCAGGCTTAGTAAACATCGGCGATCGCTTTGCTCCACTCCTCGGCAATTTTAGAACACGTATCAATGTCGCCGTTTTCCGCCGCGTCCTGCAATTGCTGGAAATATACCTGATTAATACCGTGATATGCGTTTTGCGCCATTTTTTCTATAACAGCGTCCACCTCAAGAGTATCGAAATTGTCAAGAGCCTTTTGCAGATCGTTCAGCATACGAAGATTTTTATCATCGTCCGAACCCGAATTTACAATTGCTATACCCCATTCGCCAATGATATTCATGCATTTGTCAATATCGCTTTCTTCCGCGGCTTTTTTAAGCTTTTCAAAGAAATCCGCGCTTTCCTCGGAATATTTGAATTTCGACATTTCCTCTATAACTTCGTCGATTTGAAGCGTATCGAATGCGTCGAGAGCAAGCTGCATTTTTTCAAACATATTTATTATTTCCTCAAATTGCGCGAAATGCTCATCGCCATCGGAAGCGTCCGCAAAATACGGCTTCAAGATATCTTTCAGCTGCAAATATTCTTTAAGCATTGCATCTGTTTTTTCATTTATAAGCGCAATATTTCCCTCATTGCCCGCTTTTTCCATTTCTGCGGCAACCTCAGAAATGTGAATTGCACCGATCTGCCGTGATGTGCTTTTCAGCGCATGGACTTCAATGGTGTAATCACGCCAGCGTTCAGCCGCCTTGTGTTCAAGTATTGTGTTGTATTTTTTGTCAATAGCGCTGAAATATTCTTTAAGAACAGACCAGAAAAGCTTTTCGCTTCCGAGCCGTGATATAGCTTCCTTGGTGTCAAGCTCCTTAATATTCACCGCATCGGAGG
>JAAVHM010000107.1 GCA_014799675.1 Ruminococcus sp.
CGATACCCTTGCTTATCCAGTGGCTCGCGGACGGTATGTCAATGGGCAGCGCCGCTGCCTTTATGATAACGGGTCCCGCTACAAAAATAACCAATCTCGGCGCGGTGAAAATCGTGCTGGGTATCAAGCGGTTTATTTTATATATCGCTTTTGTGATGATTTTTTCACTTGCCNCNGGCGTGTTGATAAACCTGCAACCGGACGGTCTTTTTTAAATTGTCAATGTTATGTGATTTTATTTTTTTNNGNANNTTCCAATGTTATCACAACACGGTTTNCCACATATTCGGCTGTAATTTTCCCGCCCATTTGCTCGGCTAAAAGCTTCGCTATGGAAAGCCCCAAGCCCGTGGAATTTCCCGCNGTCTCAACGGTGTAAAAGCGGTCGAAAAGCTTNCCCACGGTNACGGAATCNAGCCCCTCCGCGGTGTTGGAAAAAGTCGCTGTACCGTCCTCCGCAAGGGTCACAAAAAGGTCGCCGACGCTGTATTTCACGGCGTTGCCGATAATGTTCCCGAAAATTCTTTTCANNGCNGTCTTNTCAAGAATACGCTCCACACGGGTCTCGGTTATTTCGATTTCGGGGGAAATTCCCTGCTGCACGANAGCCCCGTAAAATTCCGCAAGGCTTTCCTCCAAAACGCTGTTTATNCAAAGCCTTTCATATTTCAGCGGCTTTGAGGAAGCNACTATCGANTAGCGGAAAAGCTCCTCGGTAAGCTGTTTCATGGCTTCGGTACGTCCNCGTATCTGCNCAAGATACTGTTTCACCGTGCCGCTTTTTTCCTCACGCTCCAGCAAGTCCAGATACCCGAAAACCGCCGTTAAGGGCGTCCGCAGGTCGTGGGAAATGTTCGTNACAGCTTCCTTNAGNTCGGTGTCGCCGTGCTGAAAACGGCGGCGTTCCTCGCGGAGCTGTTTAAGTTCCGCGTTAAGATTTTCCGCAAGAGCGCGCATATCCCTGTCGCCGCTTGAAATGTCAATGAGCGTGTTTGTATCAGCCGACAATTTTTCCGACAGCTTTTCTGCAATTTCCTTTGCGGACTTTTTCATAAGATAAATTTTTATCAGAAGTACAATTACCGCAATTGCAAGCAGTACGCAAATGACTATCGGCAGATACATTTTTACACCTCTTTTTTCTTATTTTTAGTGGGAACTATTTTATATCCTTTTTGCGGAATATCAATACTCCGACAGCCATTGAAGCCGCCGCAAGAACGGAGGAATATATCTCCGTTTTATAAATNCGGGACATATCCGCACCGTCCCACATCATAATCACGAAGCTTTGATTGGCGGGAAGAATATCGTTNATAAATTCATAAATTTTCCGNTTTGTACCGTCCACATAGTTTGGNTTCGGCTGATGAAGTTCCTGAACGATNNCGCCGTTTTCNTCNATGTACACGTTATCNTCAAATTNCTCCTGCAAAAGACAGCTGTTGATNTACACGCCNCCGAAAAGCAGAAAATATGCCGCCATAATGCACCCCACNGCGGAGGAAGCTTTATTCTGCACAAGCATTGCCGCCGTAAGAAAAATCACCGCATACGCAAGGTCAATAAACCCGATACAAACAAGCATTATGCCGATTTGCTCCATGCTGTACAATCGGAAATTTCCAAGCAGAGGAATACCCGCGCAAAGATACGGGATAACATACGCCGCGCAGAAAATTATCAGCGAAATATAAACCGTGATAAGGTTTGCAAAATAAATTTTTATGCGGCTTTGACCNGTGACAATTTTATTCCGCATAGTACCGTTGCTGTANTCCGTNCCGATAAACATACTTATAAAAAACGCCGCAACCACGCCTATGCACACATTGAAAACNAAAAAATTCTTATCGGGACTATANANNGNCCCGCTTTTTATCATCTTGAAGTAATCGGTAACAGGCAGATAAACTCCAATAAAAGCCATAAGAATTAAACAGATATAAAACGGTTTATTTTTTATAAGNCGAGCAAAATTCGCTCTTAATAACTTGCTCATTANTTTAAATCCTTTCTGCGGAATAAAAGTATTCCCGCCGCCGTTGTGACCGCAATATCGGNAAGCGCATACAGCGGCAGTTCCGCGGCGTTTTCGGGAAGCTCGCCGTTTCCTATCTGNAAAGCCTGTCCCGACGGCANAATATTCAGCGCTGTCTGCATANCTTTCCGCTTTGTTTCGGAGGGGTATCGNGGNTTNGGNANAAACTCCGTCCCATANCCTGTTTCCAACTCCTCGTCAATATAATNCGAGGGACTNTACTCNGGAGTATTGATACAGCGATAAAGTGTGTCCGCGCCGATAATCAGTCCAAATGATAAAAGTATCGCGGCGGCAGCTCCAGCGGCTTTGCTTGTTATAAGCATACCCAGCAGGATATACACCGAGGCGTAAGTCGTTACAGTTAAAATGCTTAACAACGACAGAATAAGAATTTCCGAAGCCGTCATAGTAATTTTGCCGATTATGGGTATTCCGAAGCACACCACCGCCGCAATAAGAACAATGTGCATAATAACCGCAGCGGCGGCGCAGGTCACAAGGCTTGCTCCGTAGACCGAAATGCGGGAATGTCCCATATAAAGCTTGTTTCGCATGGTCCCGTCGCTGTATTCCGTGCCTGCGAAAATCGAGATAAAAACTGCGGAAACTATCGAAATAATATCAATTCCCGAAAAAAGCATATCGTCAATTATCTTGGTATATTTTGCTTGGTCAAACACCGCGAAAACCGCTGCCGCAAATATTCCAATTATGCAAATTCGGAAAAGTCTGCTTTTAAAAAGCCTTGCAAAATTCGCTCGCAATAATTTACTCATTATTTTAAATCCTTTCTGCGGAATAAAAGTACGCCTATAATTACAGTCACCGCAATAATCAAAACGCTGTACAGCGGCAAAAATGCGATATCACCTATCTGTGTCTGTTCCGAAAGTATTATTCTTAACAAATGCGAGGTTGGAAGAACGTCGTATAAAGCCTTATTCAGCGTACTTGACGGGTCGAGCGTTATGTTTATTCCCGACGATTCAAATACTTCTGCGGCGTCCTCGGGGGCTTCGGCATTAAGCGTACATATAGCAGAGGCAAAAAACATTGCAAACATAATAAAGAATGAAGCCGCCGACCCCATATTTCGGCATAAAAATGCAGTCAATACATATACACCGCACATTGCCGCATTTGCAGCAAGGGTCGTTATCAGCCGAAAAGCAAATTCTGCCGCTGTAATTCCAATATGTCCGCCAAAAAACGGAGCAAGTGCAAAGGCAACTATTATTGGCACAAGAAAAATTACCGACGAGCCTATCAATGCGGAAATATAATTTGAAGCGTAAATTTGTGTACGGGTGTGACCCGTTATGATTTTGTTTCTCATCATGCCCTTGTGGTGATCGTCATGCAGAAAAAACGGCACGAAAAACATTGACAGAAGAATTGAAATAAAGCTGTCCACAATCATCATATTTCCTATTGAAAAGCCTGTTCCGTAAGTGGGAATTACGACAAATAATGCAAACCCTATCTGAAAAATTACCGAGAACAAAAAGGTTTTGCTTTTTTTCATTCTAAAAAGAGAAGCTTTTATCAGTCTGCTCATTATTTCAAGTCCTTTCTGCGGAATAACACAGCCCCCGCAGCAGTCGTAACAACAATTACCGCCGACGACCAAAGAGGGACTACCGCAGGGTTTTCGGGCATATCGTCAAGCTGTATCCTCGCCGCCTGACAGGTGGGGACGATATCATACAAAGCCTCGTAAATCTTGCGCTGCAAACCGCTTACGTAATACGGATTTTTCATTTCGGGTTCGCTGTATTCCTCGCCGTTCGCGTCTATTATGGTGTAAGCTTCGTAAATATCCGGCTCGCTCAGCCCGCCGTTTATCATCATTGCCAATATCATAAGTATCAATGAAGTCATAATTACCGTAGTGACCCCAGCCGATTTGCTTGTAATAAGAGTGCTTATGGGCAGGAACATCGCCGCAAACGCTGTTACAATAATTAAGCTGACAGCTAAAGTTCCCAAAAACGCACTTACCTGCGTGAAAAAATTTCCGAAAATAATAAGTCCGACAACAAGAGTCGTTGCAACATATACAATGTGTATCAGAAGCGCGGCGGCGATACATACGGCAAGATTTGCAAAATATATCGCACCTCTCGAATGTCCGATAACAAGCTTGTTCCGCATAGTGCCGTTGCTGTATTCCGTGCCGATAAAAAGTCCGATAAATATTGCCGAAATTATGGACACGGCAACAGTCTGACCGAACGCAAACCTTTCGGAGAAATAATTTTCCATTTCGCCACCGTATTGTTTAAAGCTTAAATACTGCATAAGCACAGTTTGGAACGCGTCCAAAAACATAAATATCATACAGCCCCAGAACAACTTGTTTTTCCAAAGCCGTGTAAAATTTGCCCTTAATAATTTACTCATTTATTTCAAGTCCTTTCTTCTGAAAAAAAGTAATCCCAAGCCCGTCGCTGCCATGATCACCAACAGCGAGTAAACAGGGAAAAGTCCCGCATTCCGGCACTCCCCTATTTGAAGCTGCAAAACCTGACCCACGGGAGTAATATCATAAGCGCACCTTAAAATTTTCTTTAAAACGCTGTCGGAAAGCTGCGGCATTTTTAAAAATTCGTCAATGGTCGCAGTAATAAAAATTGCCCCGAACCATATTACTAAAGTTAAAACAATGTTGTTTGCCCTGCTTGTGACAAGCATTGCGGAAATAAGATATATCCCGCACATTGCCATATTTGCCGCAATTAAAACAGTAACGTACAATGCAAATTCGGCGGGGGAGCTTCCCAAATGTCCCCCGAAAGGCAAAGCCATTATAAACGCAGTCACAAGCGGAGTAAGGCATATTATAAGTACTCCCACAGCCGCCGAGACAAAGCTTGCGGAGTAAATCTCCCAGCGGGTGTGTCCCGAAATAATTTTATTGCGTATGGTTTTGTCGCTGTGCTCCGTGCCGAGAAAAAGCGGAACGAAAACCGCCGAAAAAAGCATTGAAAAAAGAGAATTTTCATAAACAATTTTATCGGCAAAAAAATTATTTCTATAAGGAATTACAGCAAAAAATGTTATGACCGCCTGAACAAAAACGCATAAATAAAGGGGCTTATTTTTAAAGAGCCGTACAAAATTTGCCCTTAAAAGCTTACTCATCACTTCAATCCCTTTCGTCTGAAAATAAGTATACCTATTGTGGAGGAAATCACGGTTACCGCCAGTGAATAAATAGGAAATATCCGCTGTATATCTGCTGTCGTTTCAATTTGTATCATTTGATCAATCTGTCCGCTTGGCATAATATCGTTGAAAAATATCGAAATAAATCTTATATTAGAA
>JAAVHM010000108.1 GCA_014799675.1 Ruminococcus sp.
ATACAGGATGCGCCCCTACAGAATATCGCAATTATGTAGGGGACGGGTTTCCCGTCCCGCAAATTTCCGAAATCACAAAAACGGGCGGGGATACCCCGCCCCTACAGAAATACATTACCCCGCTAAATTAAAATTTAATTTATTAAACGTTTGTTATTGTAAAAAACTTGATAAGGAAGTTTATAAAGCGTTTTTCCAATAAAATATGAGAAATTCTTCAAAAGCTATTGACTTCCGCGCGAAAAAATGTTAAAATAAGAAAAAATGTTCGATTTTTATTGCGGAGGTAAATTATGGCAGAGAAGAAAAAAGCTGAAAAAAAAGAAGCGGTGGTAAAGCTTACCAGCGCAGATGAAAAGAAAAAAGCCCTTGAAGCGGCAATTGCTCACATTGAAAAGCAGTACGGCAAGGGCGCGGTCATGAAGCTTGGTCAGGCGGCGGATTATAATGTGGACGCTATCCCAACGGGTTCTATGACCCTTGACCTTGCTCTCGGTATCGGCGGCGTTCCAAGAGGAAGAATTGTGGAAATTTTCGGACCTGAAAGCTCGGGCAAGACTACCGTTGCTTTGCAGGTGGTTGCCGAGGCGCAGAAAATGGGCGGCGAGGTGGCTTTCGTGGACGTTGAGCACGCTCTCGACCCCGTTTACGCGAAGGCTTTGGGGGTTGACATCGACAATATGCTGGTTTCCCAGCCCGACAGCGGCGAGCAGGCTCTTGAAATTGCCGAGGCTCTCGTCCGTTCGGGGGCTTTGGACGTTATCGTCCTTGACTCGGTTGCGGCAATGGTCACAAAAGCCGAGATAGACGGCGAAATGGGCGACACCCACGTTGGTCAGCTTGCGCGGCTTATGTCGCAGGCTATGAGAAAGCTTACGTCGGTAATTTCAAAATCAAACTGCGTGGCAATTTTTATCAATCAGGTGCGTGAAAAAATCGGCGTAATTTACGGCAACCCCGAGACTACCCCCGGCGGTCGTGCGCTGAAATTCTACAGCTCGGTAAGAATTGAAGTCCGCAAGGGCGAAGCTATCAAGGTCGGCTCGGATATCGTGGGCAACAGGACTAAGTGCAAGGTCGTTAAAAACAAGGTTTCCCCGCCTTTCAAGGAAGCGGAGTTCGATATGCTTTTCGGCAAGGGAATTTCCCGCACGGGCGAGGTGGTGGACATTGCCACGTCTCTGGACATTATCCACAAAAGCGGCGCATGGTTCTCCTATCAGGGCAACAAGATAGGTCAGGGACGTGAAAATACCAAGGAATGGCTTGCCAACAATCCCGAGGTTATGAAAGAAATTGAGGCGCAGATAAAGGAAAAATCCGCGGAAGTGGTACTTGTTTCCAAAAAGAGCAAGAAAGAAGCCGCTGTTCAGGACGCTGCCGCAGAGGCTGAGGGTTACGCCGCTTCTGATGAAGCTGCTCCGGAGGAAGCTGCTGAAGAATTTACCGCAGAGGAAGTTCCCGAGAAGAAGACAAAGGGCAAGAAGTCCGCGGTTGACGTTATTATCGACGCTGACGACGATTTTGAGGAATTTACTCCCGTTAAATAATTATGAGAATTACAGAAATATCCAAATACAAGGGCAGTACGATGTGCGTAATTTTTGACGACGATTCAAGAATTTACATACATGAAAAAATTCTCGCCGAGTACAATTTGAAAGAGGGGATAAACGTCCCCGAGGAAGCGGTGGAGGAAATCGTCGCCGCCAACGATTACCGCAGGGCAAGGGAGCGCGCGCTGTATCTTCTGGACGTGAGAGACTACAGCTTTGTGGAGCTTTACCAAAAGCTTGAAAAAAATTACGACGAGGACATCTGCATAAAGGTCTGCAAGAACATGGCGGAATTACGGCTCATCAACGACAGGCGGTATGCGGAAATGCGGGCGCGTGAGCTTTTCGAGGTGAAGCGTGTGGGAATGTTCAAGGCGAAGCAGGAGCTGAAACGCAGGGGACTTTCCGACAACATTATCGAGGAAGCGGTCGCGCCATACGCCGACGAGGAGGAGTGTTTCTCCCGCTTGGAGGAGCTTGTGGAACGGAAATACGAGCGTTATCTTACCGACGAAAAGGGCGTTAAAAAGGTGAAGAACGCGCTTTTGCGGCAGGGCTACCGCTATGCCGAGATAAATGCGGTGCTTGATTTGTACGACTTGGATTTTGAGGAGTGAATTTATATGCAAATTAAGAAAAATCCGAATATTCACCCTATGGACGTTACTTTTGATTGGAAAAAAACAGATTTGGATTCTTTGGATCTTATTGACTGTACATATTTGGGAATATGGTATCACAGCAGCAAGCAGCATGATTTTTTTAATTTGCCGACTGCTCCAAAGCTGAAAAAGCTTTTTATTAATTTTTCAAATTCCGAAACGATTTTGGGCATTGAAAAATATCCGTGCCTTGAAAGTCTTGAGCTGTATCATGTTTCAAAGCTAAAAACGATTGAGGGGCTTGAAAAACTTCCGATGCTGAAATCTCTGCATATTTTTAACGCCTCAAAGGTAACAGATTTCAGGCAAATAGGAAAATTACACCAAATCGAGAGCCTTAGAATATGTGACAGCGGCTGTATCGAAAATTTAAACTTTATAGCTTCCTTAAAAAATCTGACTGATTTTTCATTTGGAGGAAGCAATGTCGTTGACGGAAATTTATATCCTTTGTTGGACGAGAATTTAAAATTAAAGTGGTGCGGCTGTGACAACAAACGTCATTATACACATAAAATGGAGGAAATTAACTCTGTCCTTAGTTTAAGATTTGAGGAGGACAATTAAAATGCTTGACAAAAGGTCTGTGAAATACTATATTGCCGACGCTTTTGCAGAGGAAATTTTTAAGGGAAATCCCGCTGGCGTGTGCGTTTCCGACGAGGAACTTCCCGCAGAACTTATGCAGAAGATAGCTTTTACTTCGTATCAAGATTTTTCATGCCCGAACTAAAGCTTGAAGACCCCGTCACAGGCTCGGCGCACAGCAGTCTTGTGCCGCTTTGGAGGGAAAAGCTCGGAAAGACCGTTTTTGAAGCGGAACAGCTTTCTCAAAGGGGCGGAAAGCTTTACTGTGAGCAGGGGGACGGCTTTGTAAAAATTTCGGGAAAAGCCGCTTTGTACCTCAAGGGAGAAATTTTTATTTAGGAAAAAATTGTTAAAAAATATATGCCCGATACCGTTTTATGGGCGGTATCGGTCTTTTTTTGCGGAAATTTAATGATTTGTATTGAAATAAATAAAGAAATATGGTATACTAATCTTATATGTGCGTAAAAATTTAAACGTAATTATTTTTAAAGGAGCCGTGTAATATGCTGACTGTTGAAAATCATCTCGGAACTATCGGTATATCCGAGGAGTACCTTACTTCCCTTATCGGTTATACCGCGTCCACCTGCTTCGGTGTGGTGGGGCTTAACACCGCGGAGCAAAGGCGGGGAATTCTCTCAATTTTCAAAAAGGCTGAAATTGGCAGAAAAAAATGCGTCAAGCTAAGCACACGGGGCGGTAAGCTTGTTATCGGTCTCCATATAACTGTTGTTTTCGGCACGAATATTTCTGCCGTCACCGACAGCCTTGTTCATAAAATNCGNTACACTATCGAGGAAAAAACAGGTCTCGAAGTCGGAAAGATCACCGTTTACATTGACGGAATGAAATCATAATATTTGAAAGGAGCAGCTCTTGTGGTTGTGAGCAATATAATAACAGGTAAAATTTTAAAGGACGCGTTTATTTCGGGCGCGGTCTCGATTGCAAATAAAAAAAGCGAGGTNGACAGGCTGAACGTTTACCCTGTCCCCGACGGCGATACGGGTACNAATATGTCTATGACTATGGGCAACGCTCTCCGNGAGCTTCAGGTNATGGAGGACAGCGCAACNGCCGCGCAGGTCTCCGAGGCTGCCGCTTCCGCGCTNTTNAGAGGNGCAAGGGGCAATTCGGGNGTAATTCTTTCNCTGCTTTTCAGAGGGTTNGCAAAGGGCTTCAAGGGGAAGAAAGAGGTNTCCTGCGANGATTTCTGCAAGGCTTTGGAGCTTGGGGTAGAGGGGGCTTACAAGGCGGTAATGTCNCCCACNGAGGGAACTATTCTCACCGTTGCAAGGCTTGCTTCGGAAAANGCAAAGCGTACCGTCGGCTCGGCAAAGGACGTTGCCGAATTCTGGGGCGGCGTTTGCGAAGAGGCAAAGTCGGCTCTGGACAATACTCCCAACCTGCTTCCCGTGCTGAAAAAAGCGGGGGTCGTGGACGCGGGCGGCATGGGCTTGTACGTTATATGGACAGCCATGCTTGAAGTNTTTAAGGGAAACGCTCCCGTGAAGTCTCTTGACGCTCCCAAAACGGAGACGGTCTCTGTTGCCGACCCAACGGTGGTAGGAGATTTCGACGAGGAGATAACTCACACNTACTGCACGGAATTTATCGTCCGCAAAGCCGCAGACTGCAAGGACGCGGCGGCGTTGAGGGCTTTTCTGGAAACTATNGGCGACTGCGTTGTTGCNGTTGACGACGACGATATTATAAAGGTACACGTTCACACGGAGCACCCCGGTCAGGCTATNGAGGAGGGANTGCTGTTCGGTTCGCTCATTAATCTGAAAATCGACAATATGCGTTATCAGCACGAAAACAAGGCTAAGGAAGCCGCNGCCGCCAAGAAGCAGAGCTTTACTCCCGCCGCCCCCGAAAAGCCTTTCGGGTTTGTTGCGGTTGCAAGCGGAGCAGGTATCGAGGAGCTTTTCCGCAACCTCGGNGCAGACTGCATTGTCCGCGGCGGTCAGACAATGAACCCCTCAACGGACGATATTTTGCAGGCGGTNATGGCTGTCCCCGCGGAAACGGTTTTCGTCCTGCCCAACAATAAAAACATAATCATGGCGGCGGAACAGGCTGTAAAGCTTGCGGACAGAAAGGTCTGCGTTTTGCAGTCAAGGACTATCCCNCAGGGAATTACCGCAATGATGAACTTNGACCCCGACGCGGATTTCGACACCAACCGTCTNAACATGACAAAGAGCCTTGACAGCGTTGCAACNGGACTGGTAACATTTGCCGCNCGGGACAGCGATTTNGAGGGTCACGAGATAAAGCAGGGCGAGATACTTGCGCTNTCGGGGGGCAANCTTGCCTTTACCGAAANGGACGTTTCNAAGGCGGCGTANAAGCTTACCAAAAAGCTTATGAACGGCNGNTCNTCNTANATCACGNTTATTTACGGCGCGGACGTTTCCGAGGAAAAGGCGCAGGANNTNTACAGCCGCGTCAAGGANAAATTCGGCGACGCGGAAGTAATGCTNATNAACGGCGGTCAGCCNGTNTACTATTATATTATTTCCGTTGAGTAACAGTGTCGTTTTAGTTGACAGTGTATAGTTGATAGTTGACAGTTGGCGGGCAAAATTTATACGTACTGTATATGATTTTAAAAATATACTAAAGGTATTTTAAATATGAAAAAAATAAACATTGTTACGGGACATTACGGCAGCGGAAAGACTAACTTTTCCGCAAATCTTGCCGTAAAGCTTGCGGAAAGCGGCGAAAAGGTCACGGTGGTGGACTTGGATATTGTCAACCCATATTTCCGTTCCGCTGACTTCTTGGAGCTTTTCGGCAGCAAAAATATCGAGCTTGTCGCTCCCATGTACGCAAATTCAAACCTTGACATTCCCGCGATATCCTTTGACTTGGAGCGTATCGCTTCCGAAAGCGGATATCTTATAATAGACGTTGGCGGCGACGACGCGGGGGCTATCGCTCTGGGACGTTACCAAAAAGCTTTTTTGGAATTTGCCGACGACTTGGCAATGCTCTATGTGGTAAACTGCCGCCGTTTCCTTACAAGGACGGCGGAGGAAGCCTTGTCCCTTATGTACGAGATCGAAGCCGCGGCGGGAATGAGGCACACCGCCATTGTCAACAACACCAACCTGCTTTACGAGACCACGGCAGAGGTGCTTGAAGCTTCCGAAAAATTTGCGGAGGAAATTTCCGAAAAGGCGGGGCTTCCCATTGAATATACTTGTGTTCCCATGGGAATTTCCGCAAGGGTCACAAACCCGTTTCCTGTGGAAATTTATGTTAAAAAAATCTGGGAGGAATAAGCAATGACGTTTCTGCTTCCTGTCGCTTATACCTGTTTTCAACCTTAAAGCTAAAAAATAATTACTGATAGTATAAATTAAAATAAATTATACAGAAAATACATCAAAAGGAGGATGTTTATGCTGGGTGTATATCCGTTATTAGCGGTGATAGCTTTGGCGGCAAGACCTATCATGCTTACAATTCTTGGGGTGAACTGCGCGTTGCTTATCGCCGACATCATCAAGCGCAGGCTTTTGTCAAGGGCTGTGATATGGTATTTTACAATGATCGTCGAGCCTGCGGTAATACCTGTCTGCATTGGGCTGATAATCGGTCGTCCGCTGTCCTATATCGGCACGGAGGTCAAGGTATGGACGGTGGGATTTCTGCTTGACATTCTTATTGCAATGGCAGCATCGGCAACCGCGCTGATAATACTTATAAGAGGTCATATAAGGGTGATCGACAAACGTCTGCCCGCGTTTTCCGAATGCAGTCCCGAACGGCTCCGCTTTGTTTCCGTCAGGAGGCTTGTTTGCGCGGGAGGCGCGGGAACGGCGATAGCGGCTGTTGTTTTTGTGCCGGCTCTGCTTATGCAGCTTCCATCTGTGGCGATGTTCTCCCTGATGTTTCTGGCGGGTATATTTTGTCCTGCTTTTCTTTACTTTTCGATTGTCGGCGCAGCGGGGGCAGGAATTGATATGCTGGTTCTCTCGGTGTTTTTGCTTTGGGTAATTATTGAGTATCTGACTGTTTTAAACGGCTGTTTCAGATACATATTTTTCTCCGACAAATCAAAGGGCAGGAAAGCTGTTTTGGCAATTTTATGCGTTGTCTTTCCTATTTTCGGATTTATTTACGTATTTTACACCTTGTATGACTTTAGTAAAAATTACAGAATTGATCAATAATTTGATTACTGTTTGTATAAATTAAAATAAATTATACAGACAAAACAATTACTAATTGTATATAATAATAAAATTATACCGAAAGGAGTTTTAAAATGGCAAAAATTACAGTTGATTTTGAAAGGTGCAAGGGCTGCGCGCTCTGCACAACAGCGTGTCCCAAGAAGATAGTTGAGCTTCAGAAAGAGAAGCGCAACCGCAAGGGTTATTTCACNGCTGTCTGTATCGACGACGAAAAGTGCATAGGCTGCGCTATGTGCGCNACNATGTGTCCCGACTGCGCGATTATCGTAGAGAAATAAAAATTAAGGAGTTGAATATTTTGGAACGTAATCTTATGAAAGGTAACGAGGCTCTTGCCGAGGCTGCNATAAGAGCNGGCTGCAAGTGCTTTTTCGGATACCCAATTACACCNCAGACGGAAATTTCTGCATATCTGGCAAAGCGTTTTCAGAAGGAGGGNGGAGTTTTCCTCCAAGCCGAGTCGGAGATAGCCGCTATAAATATGGTTTACGGCGCGGCTTCGTCAGGCGTGAGAGCTATGACATCATCGTCCTCTCCCGGAATTTCTCTTAAATCCGAGGGAATTTCCTACATAGCAGGCTCCGACCTGCCCTGCGTTATCATCAACGTACAGAGNGGCGGTCCGGGACTTGGCGGTATCCAGCCCTCACAGGCGGACTACTGGCAGGCTACAAAGGCTTTGGGTCACGGCGACTTCCAGCTTCTGGTGTACGCTCCCTGCTCCGTTCAGGAAATGGTTGATACCGTTACAAAGGCGTTNGACCTTGCNGACGAGTACCGTATGCCTGCAATGATACTTGCGGACGGTCTTCTCGGTCAGATGATGGAGCCTGTAACTTTCCCCGAGAAAAAGGAGTCCTTTAAGGAAAAGCCATGGGCGGCAAACGGTCACGGCGGCAAGCGTGAGCATAACATTATCAATTCTCTGTACTTGCAGCCCGACGTTCTTGAAAATTCTGTAAAGGCTCGTTTTGAGCGTTACGAGGATATCAAGGCTAAGCACGCCGAGGCTGAAACCTACCTCACCGAGGACGCGGATATTATCGTTACAGCTTACGGCGCAACGGCACGTGTCGCAAAGTCCGCGGTAAATATGGCGAGAGAGCAGGGCATAAAGGCGGGACTTATCCGTCCTATCACATTGTGGCCTTTCCCTGTTAAGGCGTACCAAAAGGCTGCGGAGACGGCGAAGCTTTTCCTCTGCACGGAAATGTCCATGGGACAGATGATAGACGACGTCAAGCTTGCGATAAACTGCTCCAAGCCCGTGGAATTTTACGGCAGAACAGGCGGCGTAATTCCCAAGCCGTCGGANATTTTTGAAGAAATTAAAAAGTACAATGGAGGTGCAAAATAATGGCAGTCGTTTTTGAAAAACCAAAGTCAATGGCGGACGTGACCATGCACTACTGCCCCGGCTGTACTCACGGCATAATCCACCGCCTTGTGTGCGAGGTAATAGATGAAATGGGCATCGAGGGAGATACTGTCGGTATCTGTCCCGTGGGCTGCTCGGTAATGGCTTACGATTACTTTAACTGCGATATGATAGAAGCCGCTCACGGACGCGCTCCTGCTGTTGCTACAGGCGTTAAGCGTACNAATCCCGACAAGTTCGTTTTCACATATCAGGGCGACGGCGACCTTGCCGCGATAGGTACTGCGGAAACTGTCCACGCCGCAACAAGAGGCGAGAACATTGTTGTTATTTTTGTAAACAACACCACCTACGGCATGACGGGCGGACAAATGGCGCCCACAACGCTCCCCGGACAGGTCACCCAGACCACGCCTTACGGTCGTGACCCCAAGCTTGCGGGCTACCCNATAAGAGTTTGCGAAATGCTTTCAACTTTGAGTGGTACGGCTCTTGCACAGCGCGTTGCTGTAAATAACGTGCAGAACATAAGAGAAGCTAAAAAGGCGATACGCAAGGCTTTTGAAAATCAGCGCGACAAGAAAGGCTTCTCAATCGTAGAGGTGCTTTCCACCTGTCCCACAAACTGGGGACTTTCTCCCGTGGACGCTCTGAAGCGTCTTGAGGACGATATGATGCCCTACTATCCTCTCGGCGTTTACAAGGACGGGGACGCGTTCCCTGAAAAGGAGGGTGAATNATTATGACGCATGATATTCTTTTGGCAGGCTTCGGCGGACAGGGTATTCTGTTTGCGGGAAAAATCCTTGCATACTCGGGACTTATGGACAATAAGGAGGTCTCATGGCTTCCCTCCTACGGACCTGAAATGCGCGGCGGTACTTGTAACTGCTCCGTATGTATTTCCGACGACCCTATCGGTTCTCCGCTGGTAGTTGAACCCTCCATTCTNGTGGTAATGAATACGCCGTCCCTTGAAAAATTCAAGGACAGCGTTAAGCCTGACGGNTTTATAATCGTTGACAGCTCAATGGTGGACGGTACTGTTGACCGCACAGACGTAAAGACTTTCTACATTCCCGCGACACAGCTCGCGCAGGANAANGANNTNGCNGGCGGCGCAAACATAATCCTCCTCGGAAAGCTTTTCAAGGAGACGGGAATAGTTTCCGCCGAGACCTTTAAAAAGGCTGTTGAAAAGGTTGTCCCCGCAAAGAAAGCGGCTCTTGCCGCAAACAACCTTAAAGCTTTGCAGATAGGTATACAGTACGAATAATTACAAAAAAGTATACTCCATTAGGGCGGTAACGATATAGAAATTTTTCAAAATATCGTTATAAATACAAACACATCGGATCATATCCAAACCCGAACCCGCAGTACTTGATCGGTACTGCGGGTTTTTATATTATTCAAATATTTATGATATGCTTGATCAAGTGAGCTTTTGCGGTCTTGTCAATAGAAATATTTTCCATTTGCTATGTCAATTAAGTGAAAAATCCGTCGTTTAAGTGAAATCAGTTGAAAAATTTTATAAAAACCTTTAAAATTTAATGGGATTATTTTTTGATAAGAAATCAGGAGGTACTTTTATGAAAATCCTAAATACTGTTAAAAGCAAGCTGCTCAGGCGAATTTTGTCGGTGGTTTTTATCGGCATTACTGTGATCGGAATTTTAGGCAGCTATCTGAACTTCCGCAGCACCGTGTCAACGCTTGAGACCACGCTCTCAGAGCTTTCGTTTCAGACGAGCGTACGCTTGGAGAACTATTTGTCCCGTTATGTGGCGATCGTCAAGGAAGTCGGTATGGATCCCCGTATGGGTGAAGATCACACCTTAGAAGAAAAGCTTGAGTTCCTGCAGGAAAGAGCCGACGCTTACGGCTTCTCCGAACGCGGTTATATTGACAAGGACGGTTGGGGATACGAAGTTCTTGATGACATAATTGATTACAGAGAGGATCATTGCTACATAAAAGGTATGAAAAACATAGAATTTGTGTTTGGTCCGCAGGACGTTGGCGGCAGACCGATCATATACTTTTGCGCTCCTATTAAAGAGGGCGGGGTCAATGACGGTGAAGTTATCGGAGTTGTTTATTTCGGTATCGAGGGTTCTATGCTTCACGACATTATTGATGAGATACGTGTAGGTCAGTCGGGCGAGACATACATTATGGACGAAAACGGTACATATATCGCCTGTATGGAACAGAAATACGTCAACGAGGGAATGAACAACGTCAATCACACTCACAAGGACAATGCTGAATATGACTGCCTCAGCGAGCTTGAATATAAAGCAATTTCAATGACCGACAACGAAAGCACTGTATTCGGTCAAGTGAACGGCGGCGGTGTTGACAGATACCTTTCTTACTCAAAGGTCGGCAATACGGACGGTTGGGTGATCGGTGTTACGACCGAGGTCAATGAGTGGATGGACGAAACCACATTCGCTGTCGTTGTTACGATCATTTTAGGGCTGTTTTTTATTGCCTGTGCAACTATTGTCTGCATTATCACCGCGAACAGCATTTCAAAACCGATCAAGAAAACGGTTGAAGTTATGAACGCCGTGGCTTCCGGCAGCCTTGATGTCAGGGTTGACCACACGTCAGACGATGAAACAGGTCAGCTTGCGGACTCTATCAACAAAACAATAAACTCGCTGAAGGGCTATATCAGCGAAATTTCCCGCCTTTGCAAACAGCTTGCGGACGGCAACTTTGACATTCAGCAGCAGATCGAGTTCAGCGGCGATTTCGTGAACATAATTGAAGCGCTGGACAGCCTTGCATACGGACTGTCGGATACTATGCAGCAGATAGATATTTCCGCCGCGCACGTTAATCAGGGCGCAGCGCAAATTTCCGGCGGAGCCGCGTCTCTTGCGTCGGGAACTACCGAACAGGCTTCCTCTATACAGGAGCTTGCAAACGTTATCGGCGCGCTTAAAGATAAGGTCGAAACTAACGCCCAAAATGCCGAGGAAGCTAACCGAAAGGCAAATCAGGCGGGCGAAAAGATGTCGCTTTCCAACAAGCATATGAAGGAAATGGTTACCGCGATGAACAACATTTCCGACAGGTCAAACAAGATCTCTAACATTATCAAGACGATAGAGGATATTGCGTTCCAGACGAATATTCTTGCTCTTAACGCGGCGGTCGAAGCCGCAAGAGCAGGCGCGGCAGGAAAGGGCTTTGCAGTTGTTGCCGACGAGGTCAGGACCCTTGCGTCCAAGTCGGCGGAGGCTGCCACAGATACGACCGAGCTTATCGAGCAAAGCATTGAAGCAGTCCAAAGCGGTTCGCATATTGTTGAAGAGACCGCGGAGTCGCTTAACGCGTCGGTTGAGGTTACAAATCAGACGGTCAAGCTGATCAACAGCATTTGGGCAGCTTCCACGGAGCAGGCGGCGATGATAGAACAGGCGAACACGGGCGTAGAGAAGATCTCGTCTGTTGTTCAGACCAACTCGGCTACAGCCCAGCAGTCCGCGGCTTCCTCCGAGGAGCTGAACGGTCAGGCTACCGCGCTTCAGGATCTCACAAGCAAATTTGTTCTTAAACAGGGATAAGCNCCTGTTTACCGCTGNAATGNAAAAGGCGTATGCNGAAAAAATATAATGATTTAAGACATTTTCTTATTATTGNACCTTTCAATTTTTATNCCGCCGCGATCGTTATTAACTGACAATTGCGGCGGGATTTTTTTATCGCGCTTCTGCTTTTGGGGTACGCTTTTTCATTTATTCCGTCATATTATTCTGCGCGCCCAGCCAGTTGGCTTTTTGCAGTACGGCGTTCAGGTATTTGTCACGGCGGTTCTGGCGGTCGAGGTAGTATGCGTGCTCCCAGACGTCGATGTTCATCAGGGGATTGTACTTGTCAAAATCAATTGTCTCCTGATTTTTTGTTGTAAGTATTTCCAGATTTCCGTTTTGATTTTCCGCAAGCCAGACCCAGCCCGAGCCTGTGATGTTCATTCCCGCGTCCGCAAGCTTTTCTTCAAGGGCTTCGAGAGAGCCGAGATCCTTTTCNATCTGCNCTGCGAGCCGTCCCGCGGGCTTTCTGTAATTCGGGGTCAGGGAACTGAAATACAGCTCGTGGTTGTAAACGCCTCCCGCATTGCTTCGGATAGCTTCGTCCTCCATTTTTGTAAGGGTCTCAAGGGGAATGTTCTGCATAAGCGGTCTGTTTTCAAGAAGCTTGTTAAGCTTGTCGATGTAGCCCATGTAGTGCTTGTCATAGTGGAAATACATGGTATATTCGCTTATGTTGGGGTCAAGNGCGTTAAGCTCATAGGGAAGCTCAATTGCCGTAAACGGGTAATATTTGTCAAAGCTCATAGGTAACAGTCCTTTCGGAAGTTTTTGTGATAGTAAACGACATTAGAAATTGCCTGTGAAGTCCCGCAAAAGGTTTGCATATATGACTTTTTGCGGGACTGAATAGCCGCAATTTTAATGTCGTTTACTATACTTATATGCGGTGAAACAGTCTTGTATTCNCAGCAAATTTTAAACGGTATTTACATTTTAAAATAAATATGCTAAAATAATAACAGTACATTTTGTACAGCAAAGATAAAAACACAGCTCCGGTAGGTAGTCCGGGCGTACTCTTTNTNNGAGTATCAGTAACCCTCCTCCTTGGTCGTCNGTTCTTTGCTTCGCATTGTTTTAAGGAGGAACTGNCATGAGCAAAACTATCGGTTCTCTGAAAGTGTTTTTTGAAGAGCCGTTCTGGGTCGGCGTGTTCGAGATATATTCGGACGGCGGGCTTGCGGTCTCAAAGGTCACGTTCGGGGCAGAGCCAAAGGACAGCGAGGTCTACGACTTTATTTTGCAGAATTATTTCNGGCTGAACTTTAGTCCGCCTGTCAACGCCTGCGTAAAGGATAAAAAGGTAAATCCAAAGCGCAGGCAGANAGAGGCGCGGAGGATACAGACCGAGTATATCGGTACAAAATCCCAGCAGGCTCTGAAATTGCAGCATGAGCAAATCAAAACGGAGCGCAGGCTTGTGACCCGCGAGCAAAAGGAAGCGGAAGAACAGCGGCGTTTCATGCTGAAACAGCAAAAGAAAAAAGAAAAGCACAAGGGCAGATGACCTTGTGCAGAGGAAGCCGATCTTATTTCGGCTTCTTTTTCATTTCCTTTATGTAACGCTTTGTTTCCGCAGCCGCTTCGCCGCTTAGGAGTATTATTGCAAAAATATTTATTACCAGCATTATCCAGTTCATAATATCCGCCGCGCCCCACACCAATTCGAGACGGGAAATCGCTCCCGCNAACGCCGCCGCCGTATAAAGCGCGCGAAAAGCGAACAGAACCCTTTTATTTTTGGTAATAAAAGTAAGACACTTTTCNCCGTAAAAATACCAGCCAAGCAGGGTGCAGAACGCGAAAATTATCGCCGCGACCGCAACAAAGTCAGCTGAATATTTTCCAAGCNTGANTNTCGCAAGCCCNCNGCGGAANCCCTCCGCAGCCATGGCGAGTCCCGCNTTGCCGCTGTCCTCCGCGCCTGTGACAAGAATTACCAAAGCCGTCAGCGTGCAGCAGATAATTGTGTCTATCACAACCTCGGCTACCGCCCACATTCCCATTTGGACGGGTTCTTTGCAGTCCGTTTCGGTGTGTACAAGCACCGAGCTTCCCATGCCNGANTCGTTGGAAAAAATCCCTCTCCGCAANCCGTGGGACACCGCTTTTTTCACCGCCGCACCGCAGAAGCCTCCCGCTGCCTGATTGAAGCCAAATGCGGAGGTTACAATNCTTTTCAAGGCGGGCAGGAGGTTTCCGCCGAAAATTATAATTACTGCAATTGCCGCCAAAAAGTATAAAACCGATATTGCNGGAATTACCTTTTCAGCCGTTTCCGCAACCTTTTTTGCGCCCCGAAAAATTATCGCTCCGCAGCATATTGCCGCNATCCCTCCCGCAAGAATTGGGGGAATTCCTATTTCTCCCGCCGCCGCGGAAATGGCGTTGGTCTGGGTCATGTTTCCAATTCCGAAAGAAGCCAACCCGCATACCGCCGCATACACAACGCCGAAGATAGGTCTGCCGAAAGCTTCCGAAATATATGACATAGGGGCTGTTCCCTCTTTGTTTTTGTACCGAACGCCGAGGACGTTTTCCGCAAAGGCGAGAGCCGTCCCGAAGAGAGCCGAGACCCACATCCAGAACACCGCCCCTGCTCCGCCGATGGAAATTGCCGCCGCAACTCCCACAATATTGCCTGTCCCCATTGAAGCCGCAAGAGCAGTTGACAATGCTTGAAACTGGGAAATTCCGCCTTTTTTATTGCTTTTATCGGAATGCTTTGCAAATAAAGTTGACCTGAAAATATATACTATATGTATAAAATTAAATCCCCTGATTTTTACCGTAAAGAACACCCCTGCTCCGAAGACCAAAAGGATTGTTCCAAATCCCCATAACAAATTGTTTATTTCGCTAAATATATTACAGATAGTATCGTACATTTTCTCTTACCTTTCAAAAAATTTTTTCCTTAAATATGTTTTCATTTACAGTAAATTATGGTATAATATTATTATAAGTATTAACTACAATTTTTAACACGTAAGGATTTTTGCCGATATGAAGAAATATTACGCCGACAGAAAAAGTCTGAAATTTTTGAGAGCAGCGACTTTGCTCTTAATTTCCTGTATAATAATCGCATTAAAATACTTGCTGTATTATTTAGAGGAGCATTTTCCCGACTATTTTTCTATCCCGCAGATAACAGTACCCGAAATAATCGTCTGGGCTGTCATAATTCTTTTAGTAACAGCTTATGTGATTTTTCTGATGATTATTCTGCCGCTTTGGTACCGTTCGGTAAGCTATACGGTTTCCGCGGAGGAGATAGTTATACGTTCGGGTATCTTTATAAAAAATACAAGCTGTATAAAAATGTCCGCCGTTCAGTACACGACCGCGGTCTGTATGCCTTTGTCGAAATACACAAGTTTTAACTTTTTGTTCATAAACGCTTACGGCGGCAGACTGGTTTGTCCGTTTTTGTCCTCTTCGGATATGGAAGAGATTGCTAAAAAAATCCAGCAGTCTCTGGTCAGCAGGGGAGGTCTTTGATGAAGCGTCAGCATAAAATCGCGATACTGAAGTACACCACAAAAAATTTCTGGCTGCTGCTTATACCTCTTGTCAGAGGTCTTATTGCAGTGGGATTTGACTTTTACAACTGGTTTCAGGGGGCATATCTGGATATAATTGTAATTTTGCTCATTATCGGGCTTGCGGTACTGCGGTGGCGGTTTGTTCAGTTCCAAATTCTGGAGGAAGGCGTTGCGGTGAAAATGGGCGTTATCCTGCGAAGCGAATTTACCGTGCCGTACCGCGCTCTGTCCTGCGTTTCCTCCAAAAGAGCAATGTGGTTTCGCCCCATAAAGGCGGTGACGGTCTCTATGGACTCGGACTCCCACTCCGTGCCGAACAAGCACGGAAAGGCGGACGTGGAGATAATCATGAAAATCGGCGACTATGACGAGCTTTACCAAAAAGCTCCAAGCGATACAAGCGCGGCGAAAATAACCTATTACGCCTCGAAATATAATCTTATATTTTTTTCGCTGGTGTTTTCTTCCACGCTTTCGGGAGTAATTTTCCTCGGCACGTTCTTTATCCAGGGCGGTAAGATCGTGGGCGGCGAGCTTGAAAGGCTTCTGATAAACGCCGTTTCAGACGTTACAAGCAGGGTGCAGACCATAATTGACGGCGTAACTCCCTTTTCGGTGGGACTGACCCTGATAATCGCGCTGGGGTGGGGCTTCTCGTTTGTTTCCAACCTTTTGCGGCACATAAATTTCAAAGCCCAGCGTTTCGGGGACAATATTTTTGTGGAGAACGGCTTTTTCTCCCGCTGGAAGTATTATGTAAACTGTTCCCGCATAAACTACGCCGACCTGCGGCAGAACCTGCTTATGAAAGCCTGCAAGGTAATGTCCGTACACGTAAGCTGCACGGGCTACGGCAAGAGCAAGAACGAGATACCCGTGTTCGTCCCCGTAACCACAAGGGACAGGGTGATCGGCTCAATGCGGCTGCTTCTGCCGAATTTTACGGTCTCGGACATTACTATAAAAACAAAGGGCAGCTACATCATGCCGTTTATATGGGCACCCCTTATCGCGGCGGCGGCTTTTCCCGTGGGCGCGGTATTTGCGGTACGGTTTTTACCGAACTGGGGAAGCGTAACACAGTTCCTGCTGATAATGGGGGAAATACCGTCGCTGTATATGCTTGCGGTGGGAATTGCGGCAAAATTTTCCACGGGCATTGGCATAGGGGACGGCACAATTACGCTGAAATATTGCAAGACCAATAAATTCCACACAGTTATCGTCCCGAAAGACAAAATTGTTTATGTGCGGCTAAGCAGGACGATTTTCCAGCTTATGAACGGCACGGCGGACGTGTGGGTCTACACCAGAGGCGAAAGGGCGGCAAAGCACAGGATACGGGGTATTCCTGTCAATATTGCGGAAGATTTTGTAAAAATTTACGACGGTAAGCGGCAGGATATATAATGCGCCGCGCAGAGCTTCCGCCATTAATAATTAAGCTGAAAAAGCTTGAAATGCCGTGAAAAATGTGCTATAATAGATGTATATATATTTAGGAGGACTGTAAAAATGAGCATTGCCGATAAAATACTGATCGAAAACGTCAGGGATATTCTGGAAAACGGCGTTTCCGACGAGGGCATGGAGGTTCGTCCTCATTGGGCGGACGGCGTCCCCGCACATACTATAAAAAAATTTGGCATAGTGAACCGCTACGATTTATCGGAAGAATTTCCCATAATTACTCTGCGGCGCACATTCCTCAAAACCGCTATTAAGGAAATTTTATGGATATGGCAGAAAAAGTCCAACAACATACACGATCTTGACGCTCACATATGGGACAGCTGGGCGGACGAGAACGGTTCTATCGGCAAGGCTTACGGCTATCAGCTTGGAGTGAAGCACCACTACCCCGAGGGGGATTTCGACCAGGTGGACAGGGTTATTTACGACTTGAAGAACAATCCCGCAAGCCGCAGGATTATGACAAATATCTACAATCATCACGACCTTTCGGAAATGCAGCTTTACCCCTGCGCCTACAGTATGACCTTCAACGTGTCGGGGAACAGGCTCAACGCCATTCTGAACCAGCGTTCGCAGGATTTTCTCGCGGCGAACAATATGAACGTCTGCCAGTACGCGGCGCTTGTACATATGCTTGCACAGGTAAGCGGTCTGGAGGCGGGGGAGCTTGTCCACGTCATTGCGGACGCTCACATTTACGACAGGCACGTCCCCATTATAAAGGAGCTTATTGAGAAAGAAACCTACCCTGCACCAAAATTTATTATAGACAAGTCTGTTAAGGATTTTTACGATTTTACCCCCGACAGCTTTTCCCTTGAAAATTATCGGTACAATACCGATGATATAAAATTCCCCGTGGCTATATGATAATTAATAATTAATAATTAATAATTTTTCAGAAAAAGCAGCTGCCGATGCAAGCGGTAAAGCCATGGCAGGATATTTTTGACATCTGCGGAGCTTTTCACTTAATTGACGGATTTTTCACTTATTTGACGTTGATACCGCCTTGTTCCGTATAAAAAATTATGGTATAATTTATGTTTGCGGCAGTCCTGAAAATGTGGTGGACACGGTCTTTGTTCCGGCATATAATGGTTACTGCGGACTGTCGTAAGCTGTGCCGAACGGGTACGGAACACTGTTATAAAAGGAGCGATTTTTATGGTAACTGCAATTGCCGCTGTAAGCGAAAACTGGGGCATTGGCAAGGACAATGACCTGCTGTATAACATTCCCGAGGACAAGAAATTTTTCCGCAGGACTACTTTAAATCATACTGTTATTATGGGAAGAAAGACCTTGCAGTCCCTGCCGCACGGAAAGCCTTTCAAGGACAGGAGAAATATTATTTTATCACGGGATAAGAATTTTACCTGCGAGGGCGCGGAGGTCTGCGGAAGTATTGAGGAAGTCCTTAAACTGATAAAGGATACGGAAAAAGTATTTATTGCGGGAGGCGGAGCAATTTACCGCGATATGCTGCCGTACTGCGATAAGGCTATCATAACAAAGGTCGGCGGAAAGCCCGACGCGGACGTGTTTTTCCCCAACCTTGACAAGGATCCCGAATGGGTGCTGATGAACACATCGGAGATCCACGAATTCGAGGGACTGGTATTCAGGTACTGCATATACGAGAAGAAATAGAAATAAAAATAAAACAAGAAAAAGGAGATAATTATGGACAAATTAGAACAGCTCAGGCAATGGGTCAATGAATCGGACAACATCGTGTTTTTCGGCGGGGCAGGCGTTTCCACCGAAAGCGGCATACCTGATTTCAGGAGCGTGGACGGACTTTACAATCAGAAGTACAAGTACCCTCCCGAGACGATTTTGAGCAGGACTTTTTTCTGCAATCATCTTGCGGACTTTTTCGAGTTTTACCGCGACAAGCTGCTCCGTCTGGACGCAAAGCCAAACAAGGCGCACATTGCCCTTGCTAAGCTTGAGGAGGCAGGCAAGCTGAAAGCGGTCATCACACAGAACATAGACGGTCTCCACCAGGCGGCGGGAAGCAAGGCGGTGTATGAGCTTCACGGCTCGGTACACAGGAATTACTGTCTGCGGTGCGGAAAAATGCACACTGCCGAATATATCAAGAGTCTGGACGGACCTCCCCCCTGTCTTGACTGCGGCGGACTTGTAAAGCCCGACGTGGTGCTTTACGAGGAGGGGCTGAACAACGAGACGGTAAACAGCGCGATAGAGGCTATCGAAAATGCGGATATGCTTATTATCGGCGGCACGTCCCTGTCGGTTTACCCTGCAAGCGGGCTTATCGAGTACTACAGCGGCAGCAAGCTTGTTCTGATAAACAAAACTCCCACAGAAAAGGATAACAAGGCGGACTTGCTTATCCATGACAGTATCGGGGCGGCGCTTTCATTTGCGGTTGAAAGTTTATAGTTGCTGACAATTTTTAGGGAGTGATTTATCAATGAGTAGAAGTATGGCGTTTTGGAAATACAATGACGGGGTATATCTTGATAATCAAAAAGTATATGAGGAAGTCTGCGATGGACATTTGGTTGACGGTTTATCAACGCTTCCCATAAATAATATTCTTGAAAAGGTTGACAAGGTCTTTAGCGATTATGATAAGCTTGACGATAAGGATTATGAAAGCGACAAGGGCGCATTTACAATATATGTGACAGAGCAAAGCGTTTTATTTGAATGCGGCTGGAGTATGCTCGAAACTGAACTTAATAAAATAATAGATATAATGTTTGAATTTAACTGTCCATTTTATGACCCGCAGATTGAAGTAAGATTTGACGGACGATAATTTTAATTTAAAAGGAGCAATCAATATGAACTTACCAAATTTTTACGTTGACGACATTATCAAGCGCGCGCTGGCGGAGGATATCAACTACATAGACCTCGCCACCGACTACCTGCTTGACGACGAGGAGGTCTCCACCGCAAGCTTTATTGCAAAGGCGGAGGGCGTTCTCTGCGGCATTGAATGCGCTTTGCGGGTGTTCCCGCTTATTGACAGCGATGTGAAGTCTGAAATAAAAATCAAGGACGGCGAAAAGGTCTCAAAGGGGGACGTTATCGCAACCGTTACGGGTCGCACAAAGTCCATTTTAAAGGGCGAGAGGACGTCTCTGAATATTTTGCAGCATATGTCGGGAATTGCTTCCGAGACCGCTAAATACGTGGCTTGCTGCGAGGGTACGAACTGTACTATCGCGGAGACAAGAAAGACCCTCCCGGGACTGCGCGCTATGGAAAAATACGCCGTAACCGTGGGCGGAGGAAAAAATCACCGCTTTAATCTTTCCGACGGCGCAATGCTGAAGGACAACCATATTGACGCTTACGGAAGCATTTCAAATGCTGTTGCGGCTCTCCGCCACAAGGTTGGACATATGGTGAAAATCGAGGTTGAGGTCCGTAACGAGGAGGAGCTTAAAGAAGCTGTCGCCTGCAATGCGGACATAATCATGCTTGACAACATGACCGTTGAGGAAATGGCTCACTGCGTCAAGGTCACAAACGGCATGGCGCTCCTTGAAGCTTCGGGAAACATCACTCTTGAAAACGCCGCGGCGGTTGCTCACACGGGTGTGGATATAATTTCCGTGGGTGCGCTTACGCACTCTGTTAGGGCGTTTGATATATCTTTGAGAATTTTAAAGAAGTAAAGAAGCAAGAAGCAAGATTCTTGTTTGTTCTTGCTTCTTGCCTCTTGCTTCTGAATATTAAGAAGAAGTAAGATTTAATAAAAAATCTATAAAAAGGAAAAAAAGCTATGAGTAAAATATTCTCTTTGGGAATTGACGTTGGTTCAACAACGGTCAAGACGGTTATTCTGGACGAGGGAGACAATATTATCCGTTCACGGTATCAGCGGCACTTTTCAAAGGTGCGGGAGACCGTGACGGAACAGCTTACGGAAATTGCAAACGAGTATTCGGACTGCGAATTCCGCCTTGCGGTAACGGGTTCTGCGGGACTGGGTCTTGCCAACGCTTCGGGACTTCCCTTTGTGCAGGAGGTTTTCGGCGCGTTTATTGCTGTAAAAAACAGCTATCCCGACGCTGACGTTGTTATCGAGCTTGGCGGTGAGGACGCTAAAATAATCTTCCTGACAGGCGGCGTTGAGCAGCGTATGAACGGTTCCTGCGCCGGCGGCACGGGCGCGTTCATAGACCAAATGGCTACCCTTTTGGGAATTACCGTTGACGAGCTGGACAGGCTTGCTCTGTCCGCGGAAAAAATTTACCCCATAGCTTCACGCTGCGGAGTTTTCGCAAAGTCGGACATTCAGCCCCTGCTCAATCAGGGCGCAAAGCGTGAGGATATTGCCGCTTCGATTTTTCAGGCGGTAGTCGACCAGACTGTTTCGGGACTTGCACAGGGACGCACTATCGAGGGCAAGGTCCTGTTTTTGGGAGGTCCTCTCTCGTTCCAAAAGGGACTTCGCAAAGCCTTTGTTGACACCTTGAAGCTTCCCGAGGAAAACGCAATTTTCCCCGAAAACGCTCCATGCTTTATGGCTTACGGCTGTGCCCTCCATGCTAAGGAAACAAGCGAGCCTATGAATTTGGACGAAGTCATCATAAAGGTTAAAAACGCAAAGGCAAGCGACGATATTGTAACAGGTCAGCCGCTTTTTACCACGAAAGAGGAATACAATAAATTTGTTGAACGCCACAAGCAGTTCGACCTGAAATATGCGGATATTAACAAGTACGAGGGGGAAGCTTACCTCGGCATCGACGCGGGTTCTACAACCACAAAATTGGTACTTATCACGCCTAAGGGGGAGCTTTTGTATCAGCACTACTGCTCCAGTATGGGCAGACCGCTGGATATTATTTCCGCAAAGATAAAGGAAATTTACTCCCTTGCGGGGGATAGAATAAAAATAGTTTCCTCGGCTGTAACAGGCTACGGCGAGGACTTGATAAAAGCGGGTCTCGGCATCGACAACGGTATCGTTGAGACCGTCGCCCACTATAAGGCGGCAAGCTTTTTCGAGCCTGACGTTGATTTCATTATTGACATCGGCGGTCAGGACATCAAGTGCTTCAAAATCAAAAATAAGGCTATCGACAGCATTATGCTGAACGAGGCTTGCTCCTCGGGCTGCGGGTCGTTTATCCAGACCTTTGCGTTGGCTCTGGGGTACGATATTGCCGACTTTTCGCAGCTTGGACTTTTTGCGGAACGCCCCGTTGACTTAGGTTCAAGATGTACTGTTTTCATGAACAGCTCCGTTAAGCAGGCACAAAAGGACGGCGCTTCCGTTGAGGATATTTCCGCGGGACTTTCCGCTTCTATCATAAAGAACGCCATTTACAAGGTTATCCGCGCGAAATCCGTTGACGAACTGGGTACTCACATTGTTGTGCAGGGAGGAACTTTCCTTAACGACGCGGTTCTCCGTTCCTTTGAACTGGAGCTTGGCAGGAACGTTGTCCGTCCCGCGATTGCAGGGCTTATGGGAGCGTTCGGCTGTGCGCTTTACGCTATGGAACACAGGAAAGAAAAGTCAACAATAATTACGGCGGAACAGCTTGAGGATTTCAAATATTCCTCAAAGCAGATGAACTGCGGCGGCTGCACGGCGCATTGCAGTCTCACTGTTATAAATTTTGGCGACGGACGGAAATTCATCAGCGGCAACCGCTGTGAAAAGGGCGCAGGCATAAAGACCGAGACGGAAAGACTTTGCCTTTACGAATACAAATACGACAGACTTTTAAGCGTTGTGAACGAGAAGCCCGCTTCCCCCAAAGCAAAGGTNGGACTTCCNCTTTGTCTNGGATTTTACGAGCAGNTNCCGTTCTGGCACAGGGTGTTTANAGACCTTGGCTTTGAGGTAATNATCAGCGAGGAAAGCACCCGCGACATTTACTACAAGGGTCAGCACACNATTCCNTCGGACACGGTNTGCTACCCCGCAAAGCTTGCNCACGGACACGTTTTGTCNCTTTTGGANCGNGGCGCGGATTTCATTTTCTACCCCTGCGAAAGCTACAATCTTGACGAGGGCGGAAGCGACAATCACTANAACTGTCCCGTTGTNGCGTACTACCCNGANCTGCTGAAAGCAAATATTGATATTCTGAACGACGAGAATTTCCTGCACCCGTACATTGACATAAATCTTGANNNGCATTTTGCGGANGCTATGAGCAANTCNCTTGCAAANTACGGCGTTACCAAAAAGGNNGCGAAAGCGGNNTGGGGCAANGCNATGGCGGCNTTGGANAGCTACCGCAANGACNTTGTNGCAAAGGGCGAGGANATNATCAAAAAGGCGNGNGANCNNAAAATGCCGATAATCGTCCTGTCGGGCAGACCTTACCATATCGACCCCGANATAAACCACGGTATTCAGAAGCTTATNACNAGNCTCGGCTTGGCNGTCATTACCGAGGANAGNGTTGCTCACCTTGCGGACACGCCNACGCTTCACGTNCTNAANCAGTGGACTTANCACTCNCGTNTGTACCGCGCGGCGCAGTANGTTACCACACAGCCCGATATGCAGCTTGTACAGCTTGTTTCNTTCGGCTGCGGAATTGACGCGATAACCACGGACGAGGTGCGTTCCATTCTCGAAAGCGGCGGGAAGCTNTACACACAGCTTAAAATTGACGAGATAAACAATCTNGGNGCGGCGAAAATAAGATTGAGAAGTCTTGTTGCGGCNATGGCNACGGATTGATACTTGCGAGGTAAAAGATGTTAGCNATCGAANCGAGACTGTTTGAGGAATATAAACAGGTTGACAATATATGCCGCGATATGNNTTCNAGCCAAANCGGAGTAAANCAATANATTNNNGANATGNANCANAATTCTTTTCATACGGACNTTCTGTANTACCGTCNTGGNANNANGATTATNATANNTTAAANCNNGTGAANNGNTTNNGNAATAAAATAGCNCANGANTCNNGTGNAACGGAATGNAACGAGNANGANGNGGCATGGNTNGAGNATTTTCACNGACGGCTTTTGNNGCNNCAGGANCCGCTNGCNTTGNTTANNAANGCTNANCGNGAACGATNGATTTATCCTACCGGGCGAGAAATGGAGTCAAATCCCTATTCTGACCAATGGATGTACAGAAACGTTGATTTGCAGGAGAAAAAAGATTCTTCAGATAGGACGGNTGCAGCGTTAATCGTATTGGTCGTACTCATAATATTTACTGCTGCGGCATTATTTCTCGTTTTCCGTTGAATGATAGCCGTGCAGNCCAAGTATTTTTTTCGTACGGTCTGATTTTTCTAATTAAAATTTTTTAAGCGGNAAAATTNATTTTTATTCTTTGATTGACAGAGGCAATAGCTATCNCATATTGTTTTTATAATTAATAGGAGATAATTTATATGAATCATAAAATGCTCGGATTTTTCAGCGGATTTCCCGCTCATAGTTTCCCCGATGATATAGCAGAGCAGCTTAGTGAGGCACTGACAAATCGCAAAAGCCTTGTCTTTATAAGTGCTTGGCCAGCGGAATATGAAAGAAATGACAGTGATTCAAAAGGTATGCATGAAATGTTTGAAAAATGCAATATGCCGTTTGAACATTATTATGTAATTGATAACAGAACGGACTCTTCATATGCCGTACAATTGATCAATGAAGCCTCTTGTGTATTTCTCATGGGCGGTCACCCGGAACAGCAATTCCAATTAATATGCAGTAAAGGATTAGATACTGCAATTCGCGATACATCTGCGGTGATTTTGGGCGTAAGTGCGGGTGCAATCAACATGGCTAAACGCTCGCTTGATACTAAGGAATCGTGTGTTCCATATGACGGTTTAGGTCTGGCTGATATTACTGTTAAACCGCACTTTGAGCTTGAGAATCAACAAGTATTGTCCACCTTATTACAAATTTCCATGAACCTGCCCATTTGCGCAATGGAAGATGAAAGTGCCATTTTTGTGAAAGACAGTCGTATCTCATACACAGGACAAATTCATTGGATAAGCAAAGGTACGATCTGTCTGTTTTCTCCCCAAAATCTTTTGTTGTAATTGTGAACACACATAATTAGTCAATTTTCATTCAAACAGCAAAATTCTACCCTCTATCCTCTAATATCTAACCTCTAAAAAAGGANCGTACAAATTTGAGCGCAGTATTTACCCGCAAAATCTTGAGGGACTTGACGGTCACCTTGTTTGGTGCGAGCCTGAAAATNTTTCNNCGGAGGGAGTATGGCTGGAAAGTTAAAAGGATAATGTTCCCCGCACAACCTGCGGTTGAGTTTAAATATTTTTTCATAAACATACTTACAATTGTTTTTCATTTGAAAGAAAGCTATAATTAAATTGCAGACAATTGCAATTGAAATGCGAAAAAATCAAATGAAAAATCATGGAGGAATATGTATGTTTAATCAAACCGATTTTGGAAAAAGAGTAAGAGAATTCCGCACGAGAAAAAATTACTCTCAAAGGGAAATCGCCCTTAGAATAGGCGTTTCCGAACAGGCTGTATCNAAGTGGGAAAACGGCGACTGCCTGCCCGACATTTACAATTTAAAGCTGTTGGCGCAGATNCTCCACATTTCCGTTGACAGCTTATTGGACACCGAAATGCANAATTCGGAGAAAATTGTAGANACTATNAATGTCTGCGGCGCGCGCTTNGATATAGTCGAAAGACCCGAGACAATTCTGGCGGGGAAAATTATTTACGCAAAGGATTTCCCGAATGTTGACAGCTTTAATTCCGCAATAGATTCAGTAACAGAAGATGAAAAACAAGCAGTATTCAATATGTTATCAGAGAACGTATTGCCGATATACGATATAAATTTAAGCATAAATTTCTGGCTCGATGAAAAGCAGCGTGCATACGGGTTCGTAAGAGAAGTTATGACGGAAGACCAGCCGAACGGCGTGGATATTTACAAAATGCCTGCGTCGTTATTTATACGGGCATATACGGACAAAGATACCGCGCAGCTTATCTGCAAAGAACAATGTGAAACATGGGAACTGTTTTCATATATCAGAAACTACTTTATGCCGGCTCATAATTTTATGACAGCTCAAAACGGAGCGCAGGAGCTGGAGGCATTTGATACATTCAAGCATGATTCTGCTTATGTCTATATGCCTGTAGTAAGAGTATAAGCGGGGTTTCTTTTTATCGAGCAGCAAATCTAATTTGAATTCTTTTAAAAAGGAGTGTTTTTTTCTTGTCCAGCGCAGTATTTACCCCCGAAATGAAGCACACCCACACAATTCTTATCCCTGATATGCTGCCGATACATTTTGGGCTTATTATGGAAATTTTCCGCAACAACGGCTATAAAATGGAGCTTCTCACAACCTCCACCCGCAACGTNGTGGACGAGGGTCTGAAGAACGTCCANAACGACACCTGTTACCCCGCGNTGCTTGTTATCGGACAGTTTATGGACGCCCTCAAAAGCGGCAAATATGACGTGAACAAGGTNGCCCTGCTTATCTCNCANACAGGCGGCGGCTGCCGTGCTTCAAACTATATCCACCTGCTTAGAAAGGCNTTGGAGACGGACTATCCNCAGATACCNGTNCTGTCNCTGAATTTCAGCGGTCTNGAAAAGGACAGCGGCTTTAAAATTACNGCGGGAATGTTCCTGCAAATGCTTTANGCTGTTCTGTACGGCGACCTTATGATGAGCCTGTACAACACCTGCCGCGCCTACGAGGTNCACAAGGGGGACAGCAAAAAGGTTCTNGANAAATGGCAGAANAAAATTGCTGAACTTTACCGTGTCGGCGGCTACCGCAAGACNAAAAAGCTGTACCGCGAAATTATTTCGGATTTTTCAAAAATAGAACGGACAAAGGAAAAGAAAGTCCGNGTGGGAATNGTGGGGGAGATTTACGTTAANTACTCACCCCTTGCAAACAACCATTTGGAGGANTTTNTNATNTCCGAGGGCTGCGAGCCTGTTGTCCCCGCATTTNTGGATTTCTGTCTGTACTGNGCGGTNAATACTGTGAACGACGGGAAAATTTACAATTTCAGCACCAACACCACGAAAATTTTCGGTATCGCNTACAAGCTTATTTATCGTATGCAGAAGCAGATGATCGCNGTTATGAAAGAGCAGGGNGAATTNGACCCGCCNCATGATTTCGAGGACTTGCGNGCNTATGCGGACAAGTATATGCACCAAGGNGTNAAAATGGGAGAGGGCTGGCTTATCCCTGCGGAAATGGCTGCNCTTGCTCANGGCGGNGTNGAAAANATAATCTGCACNCAACCGTTTGGTTGTCTGCCGAACCACATTGTNGCAAAGGGAATGTCCCGCGTTATCAAGGAGGCTTTCCCGCAGGCNAATATNGTTGCGGTGGACTACGACCCGGGAGCGACCCGCGTCAATCAGGAAAACCGTATCAAGNTNATGCTTGCAAACGCNAAGCGTGAAATTCCCTCCGATAATATTTGATTTTAAAAANTAAAAAGGAGGTCTGCATTTGGAGAAGTACAAACTCCTTATGGAAATAAACAGGAAAATGATATTTGCNGAAGAAATATCNGNNGCAGAAAANTCNGAAGNNGTATCAATTTTTCTAAACGGANTATGCTGTAAAGANGATATTNTAAAATATAAAAAACNNATGAGNGTANANGCTGAAACNGACAGNTTATATCCTAATTATTATATTCCNCCNTANAACGGGGGCAAAAAGCTNCGGCTTGTTCAAGGCTATTTGCCGAAAACNAATATACTGTATGCAAATCATTATGAGCTGGAAATAATCAGNNTGCTTTTTATGTTTNCGCCTGAAAATGAAAAGGTCAATGAAATGNCNGAAAACACATTGCAGAGATTGAAAAATACGTGCTTTGGAAACTCGTGTACNCAAGGNGAATGTATTGCNGCNGGNATNAGNGTGTTNAGATTTCTCTCTGCGGTTCNGNCTGATGATTNNGANTGGATAGATAAANTGNTAAGTCCGTTGGGANATNTNTTTCTTTCCTTTGGAAGCGGACANGCGGCNGTACAGAAAGGAATACCGNTGTCNTACTTACTTATGGCATTTACNGACATAAACANCGAAAANACCAAAGCNTTGCTCACNCAAAAGAAAGANTGGCTGTTAGNNTTATTGAGAANAGGCTGGATNACNGGNAANCTGTCAAACGGCAAAATATCCGANGGAGACCGCTATAACTTAATGGGAAAATATATCATNAGAAATGCNATNGGNACNTTNCCNGNNTATGAAGANATNNCNAANCATNAGATATATNTNGANANCAAGGANGAANGNTGNTACTGNNATATTTAAAAAAAGGATAGAATTACTTTTCGGTAATTCTATCCTTTTTATATCAATATAAATTTTTTAACTGTTCATCAAGCTTCCAGTTTGGCGGCTTTTTTTCTGTGTAAAACCACCGACAGCCTTCTTCTATCCATTTTTTACGGTTTTCCTCAATTTGTTTTTGTGTGCAGTCATCTAATCCAAATTCCGAACCGCAGCAATCGCAAATATCATGAGACGGAATGTAACCGTCAATATACGGCGGTTCATCAAGGCGGTCATAACCGCATATCGGACAAATATAATATGACCTTTCGGTAAATCCGTCAATTTTCCAAGATGATAATTTGATTTTATGTTCATTGAAAGAAATAAAAATAGAATGTGGATTTTTTCTGCTTTTAGGTTCAGGAAAATAATCATAAAAATCAGCTTCGCTGTCACAAAAAGCAAAATCAAAACCGTCATTTGAAGCATTACGCATAAACGTTATTATTTCATTTTCAACATTATCAATGTCATTATTCAAGTTGAAGTTTTCCGAGGGAATTTCAAGCAAAAAACAATACAGCCCGAAATCTTTTTTTATACGCAATACAGAATTTCTTATTGTTTTATCAAATAAAATATACTCGCATATTAATTCTGTCATATTGCTTTTACAGCATTTTCCCAGTGCCGTTTCAATGGGGATATTTTCATCTTCACACCATTCAGAGTAATTCTCGTCAAGCGGATATTTGCATGATATCAGCTTAAAACTATTTAACCTCGATATAACTTTCGCACAATTAGTAATAACATTTTTTTCTTGAACTTCTTTAGTGACAAAACCTATATTAATATAGTCACCCATATCATTTCACCTTATTAAAAAAGCCTTTCAAAATTTATTCTCCGTATTCCCCGTAATTTTTTTCATACCAAGGCGTATCTGCAAACGCAAGATAAATGTCGTCATCATTATCGAAATGCTCGGGGAGGGTCACATCGGAAAGACTTGTACATTCTTGGAAAGCCCCACTCTCAATTTCCGTTACGCTGTCGGGAATAACAATTTTTTTCAAGCCCGTACAGCCAAGAAAAGCCCACATTTCTATTTTTGTAACGCTGCTCGGAATTGTTATTTCTCTCAGACTTTCGCAATTTTCAAAGGTCAGCGTTTCTATAGCCGTAATATTGCTTAGAAATGTTGTTTCCGTTGTTTCATTGCACCCGTCAACGGTCATCGCAAATGCTGATGTAATCATTTGGGAAACATTGAACTCTGTCAGATTTTTGCAGCCCGCAAATGCAAGTCCTTCTATCTGCACAACGTTTTCGGGTATGACTGCCTTTTTGAGATTTTCACAGCCTTGAAATGTCTCTTCCCCTATAACCGTAACCTTAACGCCGGCGATATTGTTTGGTATCGTGACTTCCGCCTCGTCCCCAAGATATTTTGTAAGCTTGATATGATCATCATAAACAATATACTCATATTCGCCGCTGCTCTGTGTGTTGTCGGTTTCTTCGGCTTCCGTTGTCTGAAAATCGGTCTCGTCATTTTCTTCGGGTTCTGTTTCCTCAATGTCCGCTTCTTCAATTTCCGTTTCCTCAATTTCGGAAACCTCGGGAGCATTTCCCCCGCAGGCGGAAAGAGCCGCCGTAAGTAAAACTGCCGAAATTATTTTTATGTATCTTTTCATAATTTTTAAATTGCTCCTTTATTTTATACTGGGAAAATTATATCACAAAAGCCGCCGCTTGTCAAATTTGCCGTCTGCAAAAAATTCACGCAACGTTAATGTTCAGTTATTTATTTTGGTGTATAATGCCTATTATGCAATGTTTCGGGGAATTTTAACAAAACAGGTGAACTTATGTTTATTAAATTGATAGTCTGCTTTATCGCGGGAATAGGAGCAGGTCTCGGCACGGGCTTTGCGGGAATGTCCGCCGCCGCTGTTATAAGCCCCATGCTCATAACCTTTCTTGACATGGAGGCGTACCACGCGGTGGGAATTGCCCTTGCAAGCGACGTCCTCGCAAGCGCGGTAAGCGCGTATACTTACGGCAAAAATAAAAATCTGGACGTTAAAAACGGAATTGTCATGATGATGACCGTCCTGCTGTTTACCTTTGTGGGAAGCGTTCTGGCAAAGCTTGTTCCAAACACAACAATGGGAAGCTTTTCGGTGTTCATGACCTTTCTTCTCGGCATAAAATTTATTGTAAAGCCCGTCATGACAACAAAGGAAGCCATGGCGCAGGTCTCCGCAAAAAAGCGGATAGTCCAGTCGGTGATATGCGGGGTCGTGATAGGACTTATCTGCGGATTTATCGGCGCGGGCGGGGGAATGATGATGCTTCTTATTCTCACAAGCGTCTTGGGCTACGAGCTGAAAACCGCTGTCGGCACAAGCGTGTTTATCATGA
>JAAVHM010000109.1 GCA_014799675.1 Ruminococcus sp.
GCTTCTCGACATTGATCTGCACGATATTGACAGGGACGTTACGGTAAGACAGCTTTTAAATCATACGTCGGGCGTCCCCGATTATTTTGACGAAAGCGTTATGGACGAATACGAAGAATTATGGGCAGACTTTCCTAATTATAAAATAAGGCATAACAGCGATCTGCTCCCGCTGTTTATAGATAAGCCTATGATGTATCCGAAAGGAGAAAAATTTCAATACAATAATTCGGGTTACGTACTGCTTGCAATGATAATAGAAAAAGCCGCGGGAATGGATTTTGACCAATACCTTAAAAAGAATGTTTTTGACGTGTGCGGTATGAATTCAACAGGCTACTATGAATTGGACAGGCTTCCGCCTAAATGCGCGAATAATTATATTTATTGCGCCGACACGGAAGATTATCGTACAAATATATTTTCTGTTGACGCAAAAGGTACGGGCGCGGGCGGAGCGTTTATTGCGGTTAAAGATATTATAAATTTCTGGACTAACTTATCAGGCGGAAAACTGATATCAAAGGAATTGTTTTCCCAGATGATAAGCAAGCAGAGTGGAGACGGCGATGACCCCGAAGAGGGTTATTACGGCTACGGTATGTGGATAATCGACAACTCAATGGGTACGGATCTTGCATATTTTCAAGGGCTTGACCCCGGGGTAAGCTTTATTTCGGAATACAATCCGAATAACGGTATGATCTCCGTTCTGGTAAGCAATTACGGGGACAATGTCTGGAGCGAAATGCGAAAGGTAAGGAAAGCTTTATATTAAAATTTCAAAAACAAAAAGAGGCAGGAAATCAAATTTCTTGCCTCTTGCTTCTTTATCTCTTGCCTCTGTCAGAGCATTTCCTTGCGAATTTCCGCGCCGCTTTTTACGGAAAGATATGCGGGAGCAACGTCAAACACGGTCTTTGCGCCGCTTTGTCCCTCCTTGTGCATACGGTACGCCGCCCTTGCGTATGCAGCAAGAATACTGGAGGTGAACTCGGGGTTCGAGCCAAGCTTCAGGGAGTACTCAACGATATGGTTGGTCTCGCCGTTCACGCCTGTTTTGCCGCTTCTGATAACAAAGCCGCCGTGGGGAATTCCGCTGTGGTCGCGGTCAAGCTCCTCCTGCGTGATAAAATTCACGGTGGTGTCATAGTCCGCAAAATAGTTGGGCATATTCTTTATCTCCGCCTCGATTTTTGCCTTGTCCGCCCCCTCCTTGGCAACCACAAAGCACTCTCTTGTGTGCTTCTGACGTGTGGTAAGCTGGGGGTCTGCGCCGCTTCTTACAGCTTCAACAGCCGCCTCAACGGGAATGGTATACTGTCTTGCGTCAGCAACGCCCTCAACACGGCGGATAGCGTCGGAGTGTCCCTGTGAAACGCCCTTGCCCCAGAATGTGTAAGTATTTCCCTGCGGGAGTATGCTGTCGCCGTAAAGTCTTGCCACTGAGAACATTCCGGGGTCCCAGCCCACGGAGATAATGCTGACGTTGCCGCCCTTTTTAGCGGAACTGTCAACGGCTTCAAAATACTGTGGGATTTTTGCATGGGTGTCAAAGCTGTCTATGGTGCAGAACATTTCCGCAAGCTTGGGTCCCTGCTCGGGCAGGTCTGTCGCGCTTCCTCCGCAGAGGATAAGAACGTCAACATTACCCTTGTGGTTTGCTATATCGTTCATTGAATAAACGGGGACGCCCTCCGTCAAAATTTTGAGAGAAGCAGGGTCGCGTCTTGTAAAAACGCAGGCAAGCTCCATGTCGGGATTTTGTCTTATAGCAAGCTCTGTACCCCTGCCGAGGTTGCCGTAGCCTACAATTCCTATCCTTATTTTGTCCATTGAGATCAAATCCTTTCAAAAAAATCATTTAGTCTATTATAACACATTTTGCAGGATTTGAAAAGAGATTTTGCAAAAATTTTTATTTTTCTTTACGCACAAGGCTTTCCGCCATATCAATTATCTCATCGGGGAAGCCGTTTATTTTCATAAGCTTTATAGCGTTCCTTGTCCTTGCCGCGCCCTCCCTGACCTTGTAATCAAAGAGAACTCTGTTATCCTCGATACGCTCCGTAAAATGTATGTTGCGGTATTTGTCCGCCATAATATCCGTCAGCTCTATGTCGTGGGTAGCGGCGGCGCAAAGACTTCCCGTCCCCGCAAGAACAGTCAGTACGCTTACCGAAGCGGCGATACGCTCGGCGGTGTTCGTGCCTTTTAAAATTTCGTCAATAACACAGAAGCAGTACTCGTTCTGCGCCGCCTCAACAATTCTCCGCATGGATTTTACTTCCGCAACAAAATAGCTTTCCCCCGCGCAGATATCGTCACGCACAGCCATGGACGTTACCACCCTGCACCTGCGAAGAGAAAAGCTTTCCGCCGTGCAGGTAAGTATGCTCTGCGCCAAAACCGCGTTGACCGCGGCAGCCTTTACAAAGCTGCTTTTTCCGCTGGCGTTTGAGCCTGTTATAAGAATATTTTCACACATTTCAAAATCGTTGCTCACGGCGTTTTCTATAAGCGGGTGAACCATGCCCTTAAAGCAAATTTCTTTCCTGTCGGTGAAATTCGGTTCGCAGTAAGTTCCGCAGCTTCCCCTGTAGTTCAGTACCGCGCAGACCGCGTCCAGCAAGCCTATGCGCTCGTATATTCGGCGCAAGCCCTCGCCGTTTTCCGCGGCAATTCGTTTTACCTCAAAAAAGCCGTTTATATCGCTGAATGTCACAAGCTTGACGTAGCTTGCAAAACCAGCTTCGATATCGGAGTCCTGAACGCCGTCCAATCTGTTTATCCACGCAAGCTTTTTTGCTATGCGTTCAAAGGGCTTGAACATTTCCGAAAGCTGAAAGATAAGCGGGTCGTCGGAAGCTTCTCCCAAAGTCTTGCCGCAGTAAAGCATATCGCTGAGATATTTCATCATGCCCTTTTCTGCGGCGTATTTGAAGCTGTTCTTGTAATAGACAATCATGTTTATTATGCAGCCCACAATAAAACAGAGAGCAGCACCAATACTGCCGAAAAACAAACCAAGCGCCGCCGCGGCAAACGGCAGGAAAGGCAGCCATTTATAGACCGCCTCGTTTTCCTCATTCACCGTAAGACTTTTCCCGAAGCAGGTCTCCGCAACAGAGTTGTAATTCATGCTGCCGAGATTTTTCAGCTTTTCGCATACGCTGATACGAAGCTCCCTGTTGCCGCCGAGAAGCTCCAGACCGTGACGGAAAAGCTCCTCGTTTTCCCCAAGCCCGCGGTGCAGGAGAGCGTAAAGGTACTCCTCGCCCACGGAGCTTTGACAGGTGTTGATACGGTCGAAAACGTCGTCCATATCAAGGTCGTTCCAAGTAATTTCATCAATTCCGCCCGAACTGTTCCCGCCTGTGGAAAGATAAAATCCGGCAATGCTTTCTATTTCATTAAACCGTTTCGGGTCGGGAGGACTGTCAAGTTCTGCGATTATTTGATTGTAGCTGCGCCGTTTGTCCATAATTTTTGAAACAATATTCCCTGCAATAAATGCCGCAAGAACAAAGCCGGCAATTATAAATCCCATAAAGTTCTCCTTAAAGTTATACGCCCAAACCGTTTTTCATTGCTTCAAGGAATTCGGGCGTGCGCCATTCGTATGTGTTCCTGTCCACCTGACCGCCGTTGTCCCAATAGAAAGGCGCAATGCCGTACTCGCCGCAAAGACCTGTCATTTTTTCTATGAACAGAACACAGCTTGCCTTGTCGTTTCCGCTGGCGGCGTACTCTCCCACAATTACGGGAACGCCTTTGTCGATAAATGTGGTTTTAAGTCTGCCGTAAAGGTCTTCCATTTGCTTTACCTCCGCGTCCGTTCCCCATGTGTTGTGAATGTTGGTTGTGCAGAACTCCCAAGGGGTGTAGTAGTGTACGGACAAAATGCAGCGGTTCTCGGGGTCGGAGGGCATTTTGAAAAGGGGCTTGCAGCTTTCGGCAATGTCCGTCCAGTAGCCTGCGATAAGAAGATGACGCTTGCCGTTGTTCCCGCCGCTTTTGCGGATAAGGTCAACAAATGTCTGGTTGAATTCGTTTAGCAAGCCGAATTTTTCATTGTCGGAAAGTCCGTCGAAGCCCACCTCGTTCATGGACTCAAAAACAAGCTTGTCGCCGTAATTCTCAAATCTCTTTGCGATCTGCGTCCAGAGATTTTTGAACTTTTCAATGGTCGCTTCCTTGTCGTTTTTTGCGCCCTCGATTATCCACGCGCCGAAATTCGGGTCTCCGCCGCCGTCGTGGTGGACGTTCAGAATAACGTACATATCCTGGGAATAAGCGTAGTCAACGACCTCCTGCACTCTGTCGAGCCAGTCCTTGTCGATGTTTCCCTTTTCGTCAATGTGGTCTCTCCATGTCACAGGTATGCGGACGGAAGAAATTCCGTCCTCTTTGAGAGCAGTAAAAAGCTCCCGTGTGGCAAAGGGGTTGCCCCAAAGGGTCTCGTCAACCTTTTCGCCCTCGGCGACGTGTTCGTTGACAATGCCGTCGCCGTCGCGGTCTGCCTGACAAACGTCAAGAGTGTTTCCCAAATTCCAGCCCAGACCCATGTCTTTTACAAGCTCCATGGAGGAAATTTCGCGCATTTCTCCCGCCGTCGTGCTATCTGCCTGAACGCTGTCTCCGCAGGCGGCAAGGGACGATACCATTATTGCCGCCGCTGCAATTGCCGCAAGAATTTTTTTCATAAAAGCATCTCCTTTATGTAATCGTTTACATAAGTATACAGCTTTTTAGACAAGAATTCCAGTTTATTTTATATAAATTTTGTGAATATTTTTGTTTCCGAATTTTCAGACAGGGGAGCAATTTGTTTTTGAAAAAGTCTTAATAAAAGTAAATCGCCCCCCTTGCTAGGGGGCATGACTTATTTCAGGTTTGCAGCATTTAACTTTGGGGGTAGACACTGCCCGCGGGGGCTTCCCCGCATAGAAAGTGGCGCTGCCCGGGGTGAGGCAGCGCCGAAGATTATGATATAGGATTATTGGGGGTTTCCGTAAGCCGTAGGGGTAAACGTCTTACGGATGGTCTCTTATATTTAACGGACTTTCGTCCGGATATAAAAGCTTGTTTAAGCTGTTTTCCGTACTCTCTCCTGAGTACATTTATATAATAACCTATAAATGTGTAAATTTCGTGAAAACCGTCTGAAATAAATGAGAAATATTATTGGCTCTGTCCCAACAAATAATTGATATTTACCTTATTAAATGACCTGTAGGGGCGCATCCTGTATGCGCCCGCAAAATAACAGAAATTTGTTCGGCGGGCGGATACAGGATCCGCCCCTACATAAACAAATTATAATTTACGATAAAAAATCAATCATATGTTGGGACAGAGCGATA
>JAAVHM010000110.1 GCA_014799675.1 Ruminococcus sp.
GGAAGGGGGAATGCCGATTTTTGTTGGGTTTTTTTGTCCCCCTTCCCCCTACAAGGTGTCCCCTCGCTCCCTTGTGAACGACTAACAGTTACTAACCTTGCTTCCAAAATTCAAAAACAAACCAACAGAAACCAAATAAAAACATTACCACGCAAAATAAAAATTTACGATATTAAAAATTCAAAAGTATATTCAAATTTTTAAATTGACATATCTCAAAATTTAATGTAATATATCATTAAGGATTATACTTTGAAAGGACGTTTGCTATGAAAAGAAGTACTTCAAAAATTTTATGCGCTGCTGTGGCGGCAGGTATGATTTTTTCCGCCTGCGCTAAGGAGCAGTCCGATACAAACAGCGGCGAGACCTCAGCGGCGGGAGAAACTGTTCAGAACGATACAGCGGCAGCGTCAACGGCGGCGGACACGGCTGAAGCTTCATACGAAAAAATAACCGCTATCTACGGCGAGGTGCGGACGGAATACAACACCTCCCTGGATTTGAGCGATTACCCTCTTACCGAAAACGGCGCGGCGGACTTTTCTCTTACCCTTGAGGCGGAGGACGCCGTGCTTGAGGGAAACTGTTCTCCCCAAGGCGGAGAGGGCTATTCGGGGGACGCTTTTGTTACCCTCGGTCAGGGCGATGACAAGATAAAGTTTACCGTGGAGATCGAAAATACGGGCTTTTACGACCTTAACTTTGTTTCCCATGCGGGGGACAGCGGCAGGGAAAATTTCGTCCATATCGACGGCGTGAATTCGGGCAGCATTGTGTGCAACTCGGACGGCGCGCTTGTGGACTCTTGTCTGAACAATATTTACCTTGACGCGGGAAGTCACGAGATAGCCATAGTTCCCTCATGGGGCTACACGGATTTCGACTGCCTTAAAATTACCGGCAGCAACGCCGTTACCGCGGACACCTACAAGGTCGCGGAAAATCTCTCCAACCCCAACGCGGACGAACATACAAAAAGCCTGTACAAATTCCTCTGCGACGTTTACGGCAAGTACAGCCTTACGGGACAGTTTGCCGACAAGGGCAGGCTTTCCTCGGAGCTTGCACAGATAGAAAAGGTTACGGGAAAGCAGTTTGCCGTGCTGGGTCTTGACATGATGGACTATTCCTCCACAGCCGTCGAGCACGGCTCAAGCGGAAAGACTATCGAGTACGCTTACGACTGGTACGAAAACGCGGGGGGCATAGTGCAGTTCTGCTGGCACTGGCATTCCCCGGGAGAATATGCAATGAACAACGAGGGACACCCATGGTACAGTTCATTCTATATTGAACACTCCAACATTGACCTTGACAAGATAATGAACGGCGAGGACGAGCACGGCTACGAGCTTCTTATGGCGGACATTGACAGGATATCGGAGCAGTTTGCAAGACTTCGTGATCAGGGCGTGCCTGTTATCTGGAGACCTCTTCACGAGGCTTCGGGAGGCTGGTTCTGGTGGGGAAGCTGCGAACCCGAAAGCTATAAAAAGTTATGGATAACAATGTACGACAAAATGACAAACGAGCATAACCTGACAAACCTCATCTGGATGTGGAACGGTCAGAGCGCAGGCTGGTATCCCGGAGACGAATATGTTGATATTATTTCCACGGACATATATCAGGGCAACAATGTTTACACAAGCTTCAGCGGAAGCTTTGCAGAGGCTGCGGCTTGCGGAAACAAGCTTGTGGCTCTTTCGGAAAACGGCTGTGTAATGGATCCCGACCTTGTTATGCGGGACAACGCAAGATGGCTTTTCTGGGGAACATGGGCTGACCCGTTCACCATAAAAATGGGACTTATCAACGAGGAATACACAAGCAAGGATATGCTTACAAAGGCATACAACCATGACAGGACTTTAACTCTGGACGAACTGCCCGACCTGAAGAATTATTGATATGCCGTATTTGCTCGGACTTTTTATTCTGACGCTGAAATATATTTATACTACAAAATAAAAATGAAAATCCACAGTTAAAATTGTGCAAAATAACCTTTGACAATGCAGACAAAAAAGCATATAATTATTTTAAGATGTGTAGCTTACCGCGTAATTCCAATCGGTAAGCCGCACGTCTTTTTTTATTTTTCGGAGGTAAGTTTTTATGGACAACAAAAATGAAAAAATGGCGGCTCTTCCCGTAAAAAAGCTTATGCTTTCAATGGGTATACCAATGATAATCTCAATGGTCCTGCAGGCGGTCTACAACATTGTGGACAGCGCATTTGTATCAAATATGGCGCAGGGCGGCGAGGAAGCTCTCAACGCCCTGACGCTGGCTTTCCCCATGCAGATACTCATGGTGGCGGTCGGTATCGGCACTGGCGTGGGAGCTAACGTCCTTATCGCAAAAAGTCTCGGTCAGAACGACGGCAGGACTGCAAACAAAACCGCGGGGAACGCGATTTTCCTCGGTTTTGCGATATATATAATTTTTCTGCTGTTCGGGATATTCGGCGCGGGGATTTATATTGATTCCCAGACGGACAACGCCGTTATTTCCCGAATGGGAACGGAATATTTAAGCATATGCTGTGTGCTGTCCTTTGGTATGTCAATGTTTGCGATATTTGAAAAAATGCTTCAGGCGGCGGGGCATTCTCTATGCTCGACAATTGCACAAATTTTAGGCGCGGTCACAAATATAGTGCTTGACCCAATTCTTATCTACGGACTTTTGGGCTGTCCCGAAATGGGAGTAAAGGGCGCGGCGTATGCGACTGTTATCGGGCAGATAGTTTCATTTGCTGCCGCGCTGATTTTCCATATAAAATTCAACAAGTCAATTCGCATAAAGCCGCAAGATATCAAGCCGTCCCCGAAAATTATCGGCGCAGTATATTCCGTGGGGCTGCCCGCGATCATTTCACAAGCCCTTATCTCAATTATGACCTACGGCATGAATTTAATTCTCAACGGCGTGGGCGAAAACATGGTCACGGCTTACGGGCTGTACTATAAAATTCAGCAGTTCCTGCTTTTTGCGGCGTTCGGAATGAGGGACGCAATTACTCCGATAACAGCTTTCAGCTGCGGCATGGGAGACAAAAGCCGCATTAGGGACTGCGTGAAATTCGGGCATTTGTTCACGGCAATAATTATGCTGGCAGGCTGCCTTGCGCTTGAAATATTTGCAGTACCCTTTTCGGAAATTTTCGGGCTTTCGGGAGAAACGCAGTCTCTCTGCATAAGCGCGATACACATTATTTCCGTGGGGCTGGTTTTCGCGGGGGTAAACATAGCCTTTCAGGGAATTTTCCAAGCCGTCGGAAGCGGAATGGGTTCTCTTGCGGTCTCCGTTTGCAGGCAGCTTTTGTTTGTTTTCCCCACGGCGATTGTCTTTGCGGGCATTGCAAAAGCAAATTATGAAATGAACTGGCTCTTATGGGCGGTATTCCCCATAGCGGAATTTCTGACCGCCGCTGTAGCCCTGCTGATTTTTGCAAAAATATCCGTAAGATTTCGGGGAACTGCAAATGCATGATGTTTTTCCGTCAACTTTTATGACAATGTTCTTCCGAGGGCTTGATTTATCTGCAGTTATGTGATATACTTATTTATATCGTTTATTATAGCAATCCATAAAAATAACCTTGCTGTAGGGGCGGGGTCTCCCCGCCCGCGATACAAACTGCACGGTTTGTATCGTGAACGCGGGACGGGAAACCCGTCCCCTACGAATTTTGTCCGGATATTTTTATGTACAGCTATAAACTATTTTTTGGGAGGATTTATATGAAGATCGCAAAAATACTGACAGCGGCTGCATTGCTGTTTACGCTTACAGCCTGCGGGAACAACGCGGACGCGGCGGGAACTGCTGACGCTGCCGCAAATGGAACAACAGTAACGGAGGAAGAACACGATATGAATACAGAAACTATCTACCAGCTCACAGAGGAAAACGTAAAGCTTCTGGGACGTACATACTTTGACGGCGAAAAGCTTTTCTGCGCGCTTTCGGGCTCAGGCGCGGAATTTACCTTCAACGGAACAAAATGCTCCGTTGTCGTTACAGGCGACTCAAACGCCATGTCTCCCTCGGGGGCTGACAATCAGGCGCGTGTTGCAATATACGTAAACGGCGAACGCGTTGTTGACGACATGGTTGACAACATTCAGGAGGTATACGACGTTTTTGAAAGCAACACACCCACGGAAGCAACTATCTCTATAGTTAAGCTTTCCGAGTCGCCAATGTCCACTATCGGCATCAAGGAGATAAGAGCAACAGGCTCAAAGATAGCTCCCACACCCAATAAAGACCTGTTTATTGAATTTATCGGGGACTCTATCACCTGCGGCTACGGCACAGACGATCCCGACAAGGATCACCACTTTGTAACCAAGACCGAGGACGTTACAAAAGCATACGCTTACAGAACTGCCGAAAAACTTAACGCTGACTACAGCATGGTTTCATTCAGCGGCTACGGAATAATTTCGGGCTACTCAAACAACGACAAAAAGGTGGAAGCGCAGACCGTCCCCCAGTACTACACAAAGCTGGGCTTCTCATGGGCGGCAAACGGAAGCTTTGTCCCCGCAAACGTTGACTGGGATTTCAGCAAGCGTCAGCCCGACCTTATCGTTATAAACCTCGGCACAAACGACGACAGCTACACCAAGACCGACAGCGAACGCCAGCAGGAATACTGTGACGCATACGTTGAATTTATCAAGAAGATACGCGAGAACAACCCCGACGCAAAAATTCTCTGCACCCTTGGCATAATGGGGGACAGGCTTTTCGATTACGTACAGCTTGCGGTATACAACTACACCGAGGAAACGGGAGACGCCAACGTATCGGCAATGAAGTTTGACGTACAGCTCCCCGACGACGGATATTCCGCGGACTGGCACCCCTCTGTAACCACTCATGAAAAGGCTTCCGACAAGCTTGCGGCGGAGATAAAGTCTCTTCTTGGAATTTGACCTACAACTATACAGTACATATAAGGACAGGGAAATTTTCCTGTCCTTTATTTTTGCGGAGAAATATAAATTTTTATTTATTTTATTAACTTGTTTTGGGGGTAACGGTTTGTTTGTTTTTGAATTTTGGAAGCAAGGTTAGGAACTGTTAGTCGTTCACAGGGGAGCGAGGGGACACCTTGTAGGGGGAAGGGGGACAAAAAAACCCAACAAAAATCTGCATTCCCCCTTCCCCCTGCAAGTTTTCCCCTCTCGCTCCTCTTCCCACTCACCCCTTTCCCC
>JAAVHM010000111.1 GCA_014799675.1 Ruminococcus sp.
TGCCGTTGAGGCTGCAAGAGCCGGTGAGGCAGGCAAGGGCTTCGCAGTTGTTGCCGACGAGGTAAGAACCCTTGCGGGCGAGAGTGCAGAGGCTGCCAAGAACACCACTTCCCTTATCGAGAATACCGTATCCTGCATCAGCAAGGGTAATGTGCTTGTTGCAGACGTTGCAAACAAGATGTCCAACGCAATGGAAGCGACTACGGTCGTTGCAGACCTGAATGTGAAGATTTCCGACGCTTCCAAGCAGGCGGCAGATTCCATTACACAGATCACTGTTGGTATCGAGCAGATCTCCAGCGTTGTACAGACAAACTCCGCTACAGCAGAGGAGTCCGCAGCGGCTTCCGAGGAGCTTTCCGGACAGGCGAATATGCTCAAGGATATGGTTTCCGACTTCAAGATCAGAGAATATTGATTTTAAACGATCTGAACAATTACGGACGTTCCCGATGGGAGCGTCCACTTTTTTGATATTTCTTGAACGCTCATATAAACCACCTTGCGTATCGAGTCGTCCGTGGGGAAGATCGCCTTTGATTTCGTAAATTTTCTTACCATTCTATGGTACTACTCAACTGTGTTTGTGATATAATGACAGCGCGGTTGTGACGTTTTTTCGGCTAATATAACTATACTCTAAATCGTGGGTATCAACCACCGAAGTTATGCGGCACAAGGCATTTTAAAAATTCCACAAAAGCATCTTGGAGCAGCAACTTGTGCTATTGAGAAAAAAGGATACCGTACTGATAAAGGCAGCTATAACCGAAAAGTAATTCTTGAAAATACAAATTTGGAAATAAAAAAGTCTTGGTAAATTCCGTTGCGCTTGGGTTGTAAATCTATCAAATAAAAAACACCGCGCAAAGAACGGATTAAAGTCTTTGCGCGGTGTTTTTTGCATTATTTGCTGAAAACAAATTCCGCAAGGTCAAAAAGATTTCTGCACCTGAACGGCTCGCCCGTCCAGTCGTGAGGATATTCCGTCTCCGCCTTGAAGAATACGCTGTGCCTGCCCGTTACCGCCTTTAACTTTGCGGAAACAACGCCGCCGTCCCTGCCAATTTTTACAGAGCCGATCTCTTCTCCGTCCTCGCCGTCAATAAAAATTTTCAGTATGCTGTCGCAGCCCGAGCCTGTCACTTTTGCGGAAAAATCCATAGTTTTGCTTCCGAAATCGTCCCCGAAATCGAAATATTTATACCCTATAATGCAGCCCTCGGTAATTCCTGTTACAACGCGTTCAAAGACGTTCTTTTCGGTAATTACCGCGCCGCCTTTGAGTACGCAGGCGATTTCCGCAGGGGTTATCTCGTAAGGGTTCAAAGAATCCTCAAAGCCGAGGGAAGTCATCTCCACAGTCGGGATAGTTCCGTCGGGGAGAATTTCAATTTTTTCAACGCAGGCTCTTCGGGACATGATAGTGCCGTTTGTCATGCGGTGGTAGAAAATGTACCACTTACCGTTTATGTTGGCAACAGAACCGTGATTGTTTCCGCCGGGGTAATCCACGCCGTTGTCAACGATATAGCCGCGGTATTTGAACGGTCCTGTTGGGCTGTCCGAGGTTGCGTATGCAAGTCTGCTTCCCCGCTTTGGCGAGTATATAAGATAGTATGTACCGTTTATTTTTCTCGGTGAGCAGGCTTCAAAAAACAGGTTGTGATTTTTGTCAAAGCTTTCGTTTTTCTCAATTGGAATGATGTGTTCAATGCACGTCCCGTCAAGGACTTCGTACATATTATCGCTGTTTATTTCCGCCATAAAGGAGCGTTCAAAGCCGCAGTAAATGTAAGTCCTGCCGTCGTCGTCAACAAGCACGCCGGGGTCAATGAACCAGCCGTTGCAGCAGATATCGTCGGAGATAGTGTACTTGTATTTTGAAAGCAGCTTGAAAGGTCCTTCGGGCTTGTCGCTGACCGCAACGCAGCCTATGGAGTTTATGATGTAAGCGTAGAGGTAATATTTTCCGTCCTTTTCAACAACGTCGGGAGCGTATAGGTAGTTGGTCTCGTCAGTCCAGTCTGTGTCGGCGGGGTGGTCGCAGGTCTCCATTGTGCGGAAAATATCGCCGTGGCAGACCCATTCGTTAAGGTTGTCGACAGGCGCGCTCCAGCACTTCAGAACATAGTCGCAGAATTTTGTTGAACCCGCGTTGTCGTGTGAACCGTAAACATAAACTCTGTCGCCGAAAACTCTCGGCTCGCCGTCGGGAATGTATTCCCAAAGCGGAAGATACGGATTAGCCATAATATTAGTCCTCCTGATTATTTATATTTTTTATTTATGCAAAATAGTCTTTATACCTTGACAACTATCAAAAAACTTTGTATAATTAAGTTACAGCCTTTATATAGGGAGGTGGCAAATGTGGTGAACGAAATGACAGGCAAAGAAATAGTTAATTTAATTGATATGCTCCATGAATTAAATATTTCTGACGAAAAAATAATAAATATCATCAGGTATATTGAAACCCACGAGCCAAGAGAAAACGAGCCGAGATTTAATGACAATAAAGAGTGAGTATAATTATATTTTTGTGGTGCAAGGCCTGTTCAAGACCTTGCACCTTTTTATATCTCGTAAAGTCTGTCAAGCAGTATTTTGTTTGTTTTCTTTTCGTAGAACCATATCACCACAAGGGTCGCTATTCCGAGAAGCGAAAGAACTATTCCCGCCGCCATGCCCTTGGGGAAGAATTTCATTTCAATGGTGTGAGTACCCGCGCTGACGGGGACGCCGATAAGAGCGTCCACAAGCTCAACGGGTTCTGTCCTTTTGCCGTCAACGTAAATTTTCCAGCCCGGCTCCCATGAAATGGAGGTGAACAGTATCCCGTCCTCCTTTGCCGTTACAGTACCCTTGATGCGGTCTTCCTTAAAGGACTCTATTTCAAGGGGCTGACTGCGGAGCTCCTCTATTGCCTCCGAGAACATTTCCTCGTCAAGATAATAAATGTAGTTGTCCTTGAAAAGTACCTCGTTCTTTTCGGTAATTGTGGTTATCAGGGAAATTTCCTCACCCTCGCTGAATCTGCCCAGCGGCTGTATGGACATATTTCCGCCCTCGTAGTAGTAGGCAAGGAAGTCCTTGTTAAGCCAAAGGTTGACCTTCCTTTCGTAGCTTGACGGGAAGTACATATATATCATGTCCTCGGTAGGAGCTTCAAAAAGGTATTCGATGTGGGAATTATCCCCCTCTATCCTCGGCACGTATTTGGTGTGTGTGCCGTAGGTGGAGGGCTTCGCGTTTTCGGGGACAATGTCCCGAATTTCTATCCGCTTGAAGAAATCCTGCTCCTCGTCCGACAGCAGCGCGGACAGAAGAACATTCTGATTTTCAAATGGGTTTTCCCAGCCCTCAAAGTGTATGTCCGCAACAGTACTGTCCGCCATAAAGCCAATGGGAAGCGCATATGGATTTTCATATACGTACATTATTTCCTTGCTGTCGCCGTTGGCAAAAACAGGATAGTCCGAATAATGCTTTGAAACGGCTACATCCACCTCTTCTTCCTTTTCCGCGGGCTTTGTGCCGTCAAGGTATTCAGCGTCGGGGTCGGTTATCTTTTTTTCGGGGATAGTACTTTTCTCCATGACGTACTTTATTCCGAAAAGCGCGTCGGTAACATAGGTCGCGCCCTGATACCTTATATAATGTACGCCGTAGGAAAAGCCGAGATTACGCAAAAACTGAATGGGAGCAGCATTCAGCGTGGAGCTTGAATGTGCCAGTCCGAAGGAGCCGAAAGCCATAGAGTCGTTTACAGTCCTCTGGAAATTTTTCTCAATGCGGTAAACGCCGCTTTCCTCAAAGCTGTCGTTTTCGTATATTTTGTTTACGGTGTTCCTGCCGAGAGTAATGTATCTGTTGTATGAGCTTCTTGTGGAGTAAGCAACGTCCCTGTCGATCTGATACATTGTGTAGGACGTCGATACGGTAAGCTCAACAATAACCATTACCGCAACAACTATCGGTATGGGTTTTACGCGGTAGAATTTCTTGTGAGCGTACAGCATAAGGGAGTAAATTCCGGTCACAAGGACGGTGAACCATACCGTTGCCAAAATGTTCACCTTTTCAATGTCCTTGCCGTTTGCGGTAACTATGGGGTTTTCCTTGTCAATGTAAAATACATATGCCAAAATAAGGAAAAATACTGCGCCGATCTCCTTAAAGGTTATGCCCTCAATGCGTTCAAACGCCTGCGCCGCCATAATAAGAAGCAGAAAGCTGAATATGAACGAGTAACGGTAGGGAAGCCAGTTCGGCACTTGAAATCCGTGCCATACAAGGTCGACTGTTGACATATACATAGAAAGAATGATAGTCAGCGCAAGTATGCCGTAACCAATTTTGTGCTTAAGCTTTATGTTGGTGTTGAAGAAGAAAAGCGGGATAAGGAGCATTGTCAGAACGCCGCAGTACACCACGGGAGAACCCTCTGGGCGGCAGGTGTCGTACACGTTGGGGAGCAGGTTTACAAAAAAGTCGATAAAGTCGAACTGGGTCTTCATTGTGTAGCTTGGTTCGGAAAAATCCAGCTTGCCGAGACTAAGGCTGTTGTACAGCGGTATCAGCAGCCATGCGGAGCAAATCGCCGCCAGTACGCCTCCCGCGGCAAATTTCACTCCCGAGAGGAAGAAGTGTTTAAAGCTGAAAGGCTTTGTTTCCTCCGAAAGGAAGAAGTAATACGCCAGAAAGTAAATACAGCAGAATATTGCAATCATCCAGCCAATGTAAAAGTTTGCCATAAACATAAGGGCAAGAGGGATAATGAACAGCAGCCATTTTTTCTTGTCAACAAGCTGTTCTATGCCGCGGCAGATTATGGGAAGATATACCAGCCCGTCCAGCCACATGGGATCCATAAGCTGAACTATCATGTAGGACATAAGGCTGTAGAGTACGGCAAAAATAAGGGAGGTGTATGGGGAAGTCCGCTTTGAGCGTCTCATGTACCAGCAGAAGGTAATTGAAGCCGCCCCAACCTTAAGAAGCTGCATAACAAGAATTGCGTCCACCATATGTGAGCGCGGGAAAAGCATAACAACAATGGAGAACGGGCTTGCAAGGTAGTAGGCGAATATACCTATTGTCTCGCCCGTCAGATTCCTGCTCCAGCTGTTGACCATGCTGCCGTTGCCCCAGAAAGCGTCCCGCAGGTTCTCGTAGTAGTATACGTACTGACCGTTAAGGTCGAGAACAAGCACGGATTCGTCCCCGAAAGGGTATAAGCCGAAAATAAAGTAGGATATCAAAAGAATAAGCGTCGGCACAAAAAAAGCGAAAAGATAAAGCCTTTTATTCCATAAAAATGTTTTCAGATTGAAATTAAGTGTGATTTGTGAATTGTCCAAATGTAGACCTCCGTTCGGAAAATTTTTTGAAAAAATTACATACACTATTATTATAAGACTTTTTTGGCAGTATTACAATAGTTTTTTGGGAATTTTTAAGTAAAAAAAATAAAAAAAATGTTCAAAACCCCTTGTTAAATTGAAAAATATGTGCTATAATAGTTAGGAGAACATTTGTTGTACCAATAAATAGGAAATTATGGAAGATCAATTTGTATACTATTATAAATATATTTTGGAGGGTTTATCATGCACCTTTTTGAAAAAACTGTTGATTCCGAGCTTATTTTCGACGGAAAAATAATTAACGTTAAAAAAGACAAAGCCGAGCTTGAAAACGGCGAGATCGTCACAAGAGAGCTTGTTACCCACCCCGGCGGAGTATGCGTTGTCCCCGTAAATGACAAGGGGGAGATACTTATGGTGAAGCAGTTCAGATATCCGTTCCAGACTGTCTTGACGGAAATTCCCGCGGGAAAGCTTGAATACGGTGAAGACCACCGGGAAGCGGGCTTGCGTGAGCTTCGTGAGGAAACGGGCGCGGTCTGCGAAAAATTCGAGTATCTGGGAGTATGCTACCCCTCCGTGGCTTATCTTACGGAAAAGATCCATATGTACCTTGCCACGGGTCTTACCTTTGAAAATCAAGACTTGGACGAAGACGAATTTTTGGACGTTATAAAAGTCCCCTTTGAAAAAGCCGTTGAAATGGTTATGAACGGCGAACTCCCCGACGCAAAGACACAATGCGCTATACTCAAAGCCGCGAAAATTATGGGCAAGTAGTTCCTCAAAAAAATCAACTGTCAACTGTACACTATCAACTGTCAACTAAAAAAAGTGCAGTCCCCTGTAAACAAGGAACTGCACCGTGATTGTGATTTTTTGAGCTGTCAGGATTTATCAGAGACCTGCTTCTTCCGCTTCGGCTTCAGCCTGCATCTGCTCAATGTGGCGGGTGTAAGCGTCGAGAATCTCGTCCTCTACAAGCTTACGGGCTTCGGGAGAGATCGGGTGAACGATGTCCCTGAAAATACCGCTTTCATCTTTTCGGCTGGGCATTGCTACGAACAGTCTTTCATCACCCTGTACGACCTTTATGTCATGCACCGCAAGCATATTGTCGATAGTGATTGAGATAACTGCCCTGAGTCTTCCGTCAGGAATAATTTTCCTGATCTTAATGTCTGTGATGTTCATTGAAACGTCCTCCTTAATAATTGACATTTGTGATATACTATTTACAATTATATTATTGATTGCAAAATGGTAAATTATTCAGCCAAAAAATAAATTTTGGCAAATAATACGTACATCACTGTATATATTATAACAGAATATTCTTAACTAAATCTGAAACAAAATCGGGTGAGGTGTGTTTTTTGAATAAACATTTTTTAAACAATAGCAGTCATATCCATTTTATTGGAATTGGTGGAAGCGGTATGTACCCCCTTGCACAGATACTTCATAATCAAGGGTACTATCTTACAGGCTCGGACAACAACGAGACGGAGACGTTGCAGGCTGTTCGGGACATGGGCATACCCGTGTATCTGGGACAGCGTGCTGAAAATATTGGGGACGCGGACGTTATCGTCCACACAGCCGCCATAAGCGCGGATAATCCCGAGCTGGTCGCCGCGAAAGCAAGCGGGGCGAAGGTTCTTGAACGAAGCGAATTGCTGGGAATTATTACCGAAAATTTTAGCAACGCCGTCTGTGTAAGCGGCACTCACGGAAAGACCACGGTAACTTCCATGATTACCCAGATATTAGTCATGCAGGATATGGACATCAGCGCGGTAATCGGCGGGAAGCTTCCTCTTATCCACGGCAGCGGTATTGCGGGGGACAGCGAGGTCATGGTCTGCGAAGCCTGTGAGTTTCAGGATCATTTCCTGCACCTTGCGGCGGACACGGCTGTTATTCTCAACGTTGACGAGGATCATCTGGACTACTTCAAAAATCTGGATAATATTATAAAATCTTTCCACAAATTCTGTGAGCTGACAACCCGTACTATTATAATAAACGGGGACGACGAAAATTCCATGAAAGCATTGGAGGGCATCACGGGCAAGGAAATTATTACCTTTGGAGCAAGTTCCCAA
>JAAVHM010000112.1 GCA_014799675.1 Ruminococcus sp.
TAGCAATCATGGGAACCACCGGATGCGGGAAAACCTCTCTGGTAAGCCTGATTCCCCGCTTTTACGATGCGGAACAGGGGGAAGTCCTGATAGACGGCGAAAACGTGAAAAATTACAAGCTTGACGACCTGCGTAAAAAGGTGGGAGTCGTCCCTCAAAAGGCGGTGCTGTTTTCGGGAACAATAGCCGACAACCTCCGCTGGGGAAACGAAAATGCAAGCCTTGAGGACATGGAAAAAGCCGTGTCCATAGCACAGGCGAAAGAGTTTATCGACAAGCTTCCCGAGGGCTTTGATACGGAGATAGCGCAGGGCGGAAGAAATCTTTCGGGCGGTCAGAAGCAAAGGCTTACCATAGCAAGAGCGCTGACAGGCAGTCCCGAAATATTAATTCTTGACGACAGCGCGTCGGCGTTGGACTTTGCCACGGACGCGGCTCTCCGCAAGGCAATTGCACAGAATACAACAAACATGACCGTGATAATAGTTTCCCAAAGGGCAACTTCAATAAGATACGCCGACAAAATAATTGTCTTGGACGACGGCGAAGCGGTTGGCATAGGCACTCACGACAAGCTTATGGAAAGCTGTGAAGTGTACCGTGAAATTGTTCTGTCGCAGGAAAAAAGTGCAGGCGGCACAGCAAGCAAGGAGGGAGCGTAATGGCTAAGGAAAAAAACATTGAAAAAAAGCCTGTTATCGGACGGCTTTTAAGCTACACAAAGCCATGCGCGGCGTTGGTAGTTCCCGCAGTTATTTCGGCGGTGGTAAGCGTGGCATTGTCCCTCTACACGCCAATTCTTGTTGGTCGTGGAATTGACTACATTATCGGCAAGAACAATGTTGATTTTGAGGGTGTAAAGCGTTACGTCCTGCTTATTGTTGTTACGGTTATTCTTTCCGCAATTTTCAACTGGGTGATGTCCTTATGCACCTATAAAATAACCTACCGTGCGGTAAGCGATATGCGGGCGCAGCTTTACGCAAAGCTGAACAAGCTTCCCCTCGGGTATATCGACAGCACCGCCCACGGCGATATTATTGCAAGAATGTCCGTGGACGTTGAGACAATTTCCGACGGCTTGCTCCAATGCTTTTCACAGTTTCTGACGGGTATTGTAACTATAGTCGGCACAATTTTTTTCATGCTCCGAATTAATGTGGGAATTGCCGTTGTGGTAATCCTTATCACGCCCCTGTCCCTGTTTGTTGCGGCATTTATAACAAAGCTTTGCCACGACAAATTCAGGGAGCAGTCCGCTGTCCGCGGAGAGCTTAGCGGCTGCATAGAAGAACTTGTCGGCGGTCAGAAAATAGTGAAAGCCTTTGCATACGAGGACAGAGCGCAGGCGCGTTTTGAGGAAATAAACGGCAGACTTTACAAATGCGGCGTTCTGGCGCAGTTTTACTCCGCGCTGACAAATCCCTGCACAAGATTTGTAAACGGAATTGTTTACGCGGCAACAGGTATTTTCGGCGCAATTTCCGTAATCAGCGGCGCGCCGGGAGCAATGTCTGTCGGTCAGATAGCGACCTTTTTAAGCTATGCAAACCAGTATACAAAGCCTTTTAACGAGATAACGGGAGTTATCACGGAATTGCAGGCGGCTTTCGCTTCCGCAAGGAGAGTTTTCGACGTTCTGGACGAGACAGAGGAAATTCCCGAAAAAGAACCGCCCGCCCCTGCAAACGCCGACGGCAGGGTGGATATAAACAACGTCAGCTTCTCCTACAAGCCCGAACAGAAGCTTCTGGAGAACGTTGATCTTTCTGTAAAATCGGGTCAGAGAATAGCTGTTGTTGGTCCGACAGGCTGCGGAAAAACCACGCTGATAAATCTGCTGATGAGGTTCTACGACGTTCGGGAGGGCAGTATAGAGGTAGGCGGCGAGGATATTCGTAATATGCGCCGCAGCGAGCTTCGGGCAATGTACGGAATGGTCTTGCAGGACACTTGGATCTTCACGGGAACAATTCGGGAAAATATCGCTTACGGCAAGCCCGACGCAACCGAGGAGGAAATTCTTGCGGCGGCGAAAATGTGCCATTGCCACAGCTTTATAAGGCGTATGCATGACGGCTACGACACAATGGTTTCCGAGGACGGGGGAAGCCTTTCACAGGGTCAGAAGCAGCTTTTGTGCATTGCAAGGGTAATGCTCACCAACCCGCCCATGCTTATTCTGGACGAGGCGACCTCCAGCATAGACACCCGCACCGAGCAGAAGATACAAAGCGCATTTGCAAAGCTTATGAAAGGCAAGACCAGCTTTATTATCGCCCACCGTCTTTCCACTATCAAGGACGCGGACGTAATTCTCGTTATGAAGGACGGCAACATTATCGAGCAGGGCGACCATGAAAGCCTGCTTGAAAAGGGCGGGTTTTACGCAAATTTGTATAATTCACAATTTGAGCACGTGTGAAAAAATTAACATTAAAAAGCTATGGAGACGGTATTTATGAATTGTATAAACGGCGGCGATATTGCCGATTTTGTAATTGAGAACGGCGTTCTGAAAAAATACATCGGCAAAGGCGGCGATATTGTAATTCCCGACGGGGTAACGGAAATCGGCGAAGCGGCGTTCGGCGATTCAAGCGGATATTATTATAATGACCCCGAGGACTATTGGGCGCACTGCAACGAGGAAGAGGTCAAACGGGGCAAAGCGGTCAAAAGCGTTGTTATACCAAGCAGCGTTGCAAAAATAGGCGGGGGAGCGTTTTTTGACTGTGTAAACCTTGTGAGCGTTAATATTCCCGACAATGTTGCGGAGATCGGCGACTACACTTTTTACGGCTGTAAATCCCTCACAAGCATAGTTCTGCCTGACGGCGTTACGAGAATCGGTAAAAATGCTTTTGAGAATTGCAGATCTGTTGCGGAAATCAATATTCCGAACGGTACTGCCGAGATTGGCGAATGTGCATTTTTCGGCTGCGAGTCTATCACAAGCATGATACTGCCCGACAGCGTACAAAAAATCGGCGGAGGAGCGTTCTGGTACTGCACGTCTCTTGCAAGCGTGAATATTCCTTACGGCGTTCCCGAGATCGGTGAAGAGACTTTCGCCAACTGCGAGGCTCTTGAAAGCATAATTATACCCGACAGCGTTAAAAGGATATGGGATAGGGCGTTTAAATTTTGCAGAAAGCTTAAGAGTATAGATATTCCCAACAGCGTTTTGAGAATTGACAGCTTTGCATTTGATTGGTGCGAAGCCCTTGAAAGCGTGACTATTCCCGAAAGCGTTAAAATAATAGACGGGGGCGTATTCAGCAATTGCAAGTCGCTTAAAGAGCTGCACATTTTTAGACCCGACGATAAAATAATCGACGATCAAACAATAAAAGAAATGCTGAAACGTAAAGAAAAGATGATTTTCAGCAGCGTAAAAACGCTTGACAAAATGCCTATGAAAATATATAATAAATGGTGGCGTTAATATGTCAGCGTTTGGTTTGCGGACAGGAATAAAGCATAATAACTTTAAAATGTGAATATTCCCCTTTCGTTAGGGTCGGTGTTTGTACCGTTCCTCGGCAAAAGGGGATTTTATTTAGAAGCAGAATTTTTATGGAGGAGTTTTCGTATCAGTTAAATATTAAATTTGAATGGATGTGTCAATATGATTGAAAACTTGAGTACTGTAACATACGGAAAAAGTCAGCTTGATTTGATAAACAGCGGATTTGACGGTGTAAGCGCTGTTCTGTGCGGCGGTTCGGAAGATGAAAAAGCAAGCATTCTGTTCTGTCTTGAAAGGTTTTTCGATCCGTACTTTAACAGCAAGCTGCCCTATGAGGACGAATTGGCTGTGCTGCTTCAAAAAATGCTTTTGGGAAATAACAGCGACAGCATTGTTGAAGATATTATAGATCTGTTGTGGTACTATGGCAAGCCGCTGGATATTTTGAAAGAGAATTTCAACACTCTTTCGGAAAAAGTCAGGCAGGAAATAATAGACCGTGATTTGTTTGAATATCGTTAATAAAGAAAGGAAGTTTAATATGTTTATAAAAGGTTTTACTTACGGTTTTGACGGCAGGCGGGGAGCATACCGCACCCCCGAGGCGGCTGTTTCAATGGAACGTCTCGCCGCCCTCGGCGGGGACTGGGCGGCTCTTGCCTTTACGGTTTTGCAGGACAGCTTCAGCTCAACGGTGATACGCCCCGATTACCGATATACTGTTACGGACAAGGACGTTACCGTTGCTGTGGAAAAGCTTCACTCCCTCGGCTTAAAGGTCTGCATGAAGCCTATGGTAAACTGCGCGGACGGCGTTTGGCGGGCGAATATTTTCTTCCCCGAGAGAGAAATCGGCGACAAGGATTACTGGAAAGAATGGTTCTCCTGCTACACCGCTTTCCTTTGCCACTATGCGGAGATCGCGGAGGACACGGGCTGCGAGATGTTCTGCGTTGGCTGTGAAATGCTCGGCACGGAGCATAAGGAGGAGCTTTGGCGGAACGCTCTTGACGAGGTTCGGAAGATTTATCACGGTTCTCTTGTTTATAACACCAACCACGGCAAGGAGTTCGGCGTAAAATGGTGGGACGCTGTTGATTACATAGGAACGTCCGCATATTACGGTGTGGGGAAAGTCCCGGGAGACAGCCTTGAAAATATGTGCAAGGAATGGGAAAAGGAAAAAGCAAAGCTTGCAGAGCTTTCCGAAGCAAACGGCGGCAAGCAGATAATTTTCATGGAAATAGGCTGCCGCAGCGCAAAGGGCTGTGCAATGATGCCTTACGATTTCAGCCACCACGAGTTCCCCTATGACGAGGACGAGCAGGCGAATTTTTACGAGTCCTGCATGATGACAATGTGGGACGAACCGTGGTTCGGGGGCTTCTTCTGGTGGGACTGGTACACCAAAATACCGACCCGCAAGCCAGAAATGGGCTTTTCGATAGTTGACAAAAAGGCGGAGCAGGTTGTTAAAAACTGGTATAAAAGGGACAGAAACGCCTGATAATACAAAAATTACCATACTGAGAATAACATAGTATGCGTGAGTATTCGGGAGAATTACGGAGTTTTTGCGAAACGCCGTTAAAAAATAAAAGAAATTTATGCAAATCTATTGACATTTTGGGGATTTTAGCGTATTATTCAATTATGTATACTTATACATTGTATTTAATGCCACTACGAAAGGATTGTGAGGATAGGGTTGAACAATAAGCTCAAGCTTTACGGTTTCAATAATCTTACAAAAACATTAAGCTTTAATATTTATGATATCTGCTACGCCAAAAGCGAGAGGGAGCAGAGGGATTATATAAAATACATCGACGAGCAGTATAATTCCGACCGTCTGACTAAAATTCTGTGCGACGTTACGGAAATGATAGGCGCGCACGTCCTGAATATTTCCAAGCAGGATTACGAGCCCCAGGGAGCTTCCGCGACGCTGCTTATTTCGGAGGATCATATTGCCGCGGAGGATATAGACGAGTCCTGCAACATGAGGGTCGCTCCTAATGAGAAACAAAGCATTGCGGGACATCTGGACAAGAGCCACCTTACGGTGCATACCTACCCCGAGTTTCACCCGGACAACGAGATCACTACTTTCAGAGTGGATATAGACGTTTCCACCTGCGGTCATATCACGCCGCTTAAATCGCTGGACTACCTTATCGGAAGCTTCGATTCGGACATTATCACCATTGACTACAGGGTAAGGGGCTTCACACGGGACGAGCACGGCAAAAAACTTTTTATAGACCACAATATAACCTCCATACAGGACTATATTGCAAAGGAGACCTTGGAACGCTACGACGCTGTTGATGTGAATGTTTACCAGTCCAATATCTTCCACACGAAAATGATGATAAAGGAAATTTTCTTACAGAATTATCTTTTCAACACCGATACCTACGAGCTTGCCCCAAAGCGCAGGCTGGAGATAAACGATTCGCTCCGCAGGGAAATGATCGAGATTTTCAGCGGAATGAACATATACTAAAATGGACTGATTTTGCTAAAAAATTCTGACTTAAGAAAGGAGACTCTTTTATGAAAAAAATGCTGACAAATATTCTTATGGCGGTGATAATATGTATTTCCGTCATGGCTTTTTCCGCCTGTACCGAAAAAGCTCCCGAGGTCGATATAGGTCAGGAGGCGGCTGAAGAGATCCTTACGGATTTCCTCAGCAATACAAAGGGCTTCGGCGAGGGGGATTTCCTTGCAGAGCCAATGATAATGGTCGTCGAGGGGGAAAGCGTTTACGCTTTTTCATGGCGTGTTAAGGAGGGCGAAAACGCCGACAGGCTTTTCGGAACGTACGCTGTTTCCTTTGACGGGGAAAGCTTTTATGAATACCAGTCCGAGCGTGACATCTGGATAGAGGATATGTCCTGATAGAGGATAGAGGTTAGAGGGCAGAGGTCAGAAATTTTTACTGCTCTTTGACTTCTTATTTCTATCCTCTGAATTTCTAATTTCTGAAAGGAGTGGCTGTTATGTCTGAACTTGATCAGAGCAGAGCATCTGAGCTTGATCAGGGCAAAGCATCTGAGCTTGATCAGGGCAAAGCGCCGATTTACGAGGCTCTGCTGAAATATCGGGACGCAAGGATAGTCCCATTTGACGTTCCCGGGCATAAGCACGGAAAGGGAAACCCCGAGCTTACCGAATTTCTGGGCAAGACCTGCCTGTCTGTTGATGTGAATTCAATGAAGCCGCTGGATAATCTCTGTCACCCTACCTCGGTCATAAAGGAAGCCGAGGAGCTTGCGGCAGAGGCTTTTAAAGCGGCTTACTGCTTTTTTATGATAGGGGGAACGACCTCCGCGGTTCAGTCCATGATACTTTCCGTATGCAGGGCGGGGGAGAAAATAATCATGCCCCGAAACGTCCACAGGAGCGCGATAAACTCACTTGTTTTAAGCGGCGCAATTCCCGTGTACGTGAACCCCGGGGTGAACGAGCGTCTCGGCATACCCCTCGGAATGAGCGTTGCGGACGTTGAAAAGGCTATACTGGAAAACCCCGAGGCTAAAGCGGTTTTTGTGAACAATCCTACATACTACGGAATTTGCTCCGACCTGAAAAAAATTACCGAGCTTGCACATAAGCACGGCATGGCTGTCCTTGTGGACGAGGCTCACGGAACGCATTTTTATTTCGGGGAAGATATGCCCATATCCGCAATGGCGGCGGGGGCTGATATGGCGGCAATTTCCATGCACAAGTCGGGAGGTTCTCTCACTCAAAGCAGCTTCCTGCTTATAGGGGAAAACGCCGCGAATTTCGGCGTTACCGAGGGAAGAGTACGCTCCGTGATAAATCTTACCCAGACCACAAGCGGGTCGTATCTGCTTCTTTCCTCTCTTGATATTTCAAGGAGAAATCTTGCCCTTAACGGCAAAGAAATTATTGCAAAGGTGGTAAAGACAGCCGATTACGCAAGGGAGGAGATCGCAAAAATAGGCGGGTATTACGCCTTTGCCGACGAGCTTATAAACGGCGATGATATTTTTGATTTTGACAGAACAAAGCTTTCCGTCCACACAAGAGATATCGGTCTTGCGGGAATCGAGGTCTACGATTATCTGCGGGACTGCTACGACATTCAGATAGAATTCGGCGATATCGGAAATATTCTTGCCTACATTTCGGCAGGGGATATGTGGAAGGACATAGAGCGTCTCGTTTCCGCAATGGCGGAGGTGAAGCGGCGTTTCTCAAAGGACAAGACGGGTATGCTGGATCACGAGTATATAAACCCGAAGGTGATACTTTCCCCACAGGCCGCGTTTTACGGAAATCAGAAGTCCGTGCCTACCCCGGAAAGCTCGGGACGGATAAGCGGCGAGTTTGTAATGTGCTACCCTCCCGGAATACCAATACTTGCCCCGGGAGAAATGATAACGGAGGAAATCCTCGGCTACATACGCTATTCCAAGGAGCGCGGCTGCGTTATGACGGGTACGGAGGATATGAACATAGAACGGATAAGGGTCATTGAATAATTTTTACACAAGTTTATACAAACAATTTTACTCATGGTACAAATAATTTTCCTGTTCAAATAAAATCGAGGAGTTGTTGTTATGTACAGAAGACGCCGCAGAAAAAACGGAAAATATCTTTATTTCGGACTGCTGACTACAGCGGCGGCTGTGGTTACGCTTGTTGTCTCGGTTTACGGGACATTAAACGGTGAAAGTCTTCCCATTCAGGTGACAGGGTATCTGTCCTTTCTGATGTGGAGCGTTTCCGCGTTTTTGTCGTTAAAGGTCTACTTTGACGCAAAAAGAGCAGAGGAGGAAAGGTTAGAGGATTTTGATGACAGGACGTAAAAACGCTTCAAGGACAAAACGCAGAAATGAACGCACAAAAATGCGTTCGCGCAGACAGGAGTACGGTAAGCTTTTCAACGGTAATATTTACGCGCAGTGGGAATTTGTTTTCATATGGGGACTTATTCTTGCAATGCTGCTTGGTCTGTGGTTATATATTTTTGCGGACAGCTTTCCCATAACAGATGAAAGCTGTGAAAGAACTGCGGTTGTTGTTACCGAGCTGAAAATTTCCGATGAAAAGGCGGTTTTCAGGGACGGCTCTTCGGGGAAAAAATATAAGCTTGACAGCGGGTATTTTGACCTTGAAAGATTTACCGCAGAAGTCTCGGAGGGTGACGTTCTGTCGGCTGTGATTTCTCACGGGAAAATAGTTTCCGCCGCAAAGGGCGAAAGCGTGTATCTTGAACTTGACGATATGAAAGACCTGCACGAAACGCTTCGCTCCGTGTCTTATATAGTTCTTGCAGTTTGCGGGGTATGGCTTCTATATATCGCCGTGTCATGGTATATTATGTATAATGCGGAAAAATTTCCAAAGCTTATAAAATATTTTGTAAAGCCCGAATATATTAACAAAGACAAAGTTTACGGAAAAGGCTGAGCCTTTACCCTTTTAGGCATACTGTGTCAATAAGGGCAAAATGCTCCCGTGGGTAACAATGCTTCTATGCCGTTACCTGTATAAATGATAGAAAGGATTTTAATTTATGGAATTATGGTTCAGCGAGCCTCATACGAAAAATGTTAAAATGTCGATACGCGTAAACAAGCAGCTTCACTCGGAGCAGAGCGAGTATCAGCGGATAGACGTGTTTGAAAGCCCCGAATTCGGCAGGTTTCTGACCTTGGACGGTCTTATGATGCTTACCGAAAAGGACGAGTTTATTTATCACGAAATGATAACCCACGTTGCCATGGCTTCAAACCCCGAGGTGAAAAACGTCCTCGTGATAGGCGCGGGGGACGGGGGAACTGTCCGTGAGCTGACGAGGTACAAGACTATCGAAAATATAGATATGGTTGAAATTGACAAGCGCGTTGTTGAGGTTTGCAGAGAATTCCTGCCCCAAACCGCGGGGCAATTGAACGACCCCAGAGTAAATATTTTTTACGACGACGGCTTGCGTTTTGTCCGCGGCAAGGAGAGCCAATACGACCTTATTATCGTGGACAGCACAGACCCGTTCGGTCCGGGGGAGGGGCTTTTTACAAGCGAGTTTTACGGCAACTGCCACAACGCCCTCACCGAAAAGGGAATTCTTGTGAACCAGCACGAAAGTCCTTACTATAACGAGGACGCAAAGGCAATGCAGAGAGCCCACAGGCGTATCCGTGAGTTTTTTGATGTTTGCAGGGTATATCAGGCGCATATCCCGACTTACCCCTCGGGACACTGGCTTTTTGGCTTTGCTTCGCGGTGCATTGACCCTCTTGATATTGACGGGGAGAAATGGAATTCCCTCGGTATCACCACTGGGTATTATAATACAGAACTGCACAAGGGCTGTTTTGCGATACCAAACTATGTGAAAAAATTGCTTGAAAGCGCAATATAAAAATTAATAATGAATAATTAATAATTAATAATTAATAATTATTGCGTTTGATATAACTATATCTTGTAGGGGCGCATTCCATATGCGCCCGCTGAAAATGCGCCGATACGGTGTATGGCGGGCGGATATAGAATCCGCCCCTACGATTTATAACCAAAAATATTTTTAAGGAGTATAAATTATGCAAATTGAAAGAAAAGCTTTCATAGCCTGCGACAGCGATTATGAAAGCGCAAAAACAGTAATTTTCGGCGCGCCCTTTGACAGTACCACATCATACCGTCCCGGGACAAGGTTCGGCAGCAGCGCAATTCGCTCCGAAAGCTTCGGTATCGAGACTTACTCTCCCTATCAGGACAGGGACTTGCTTGACTATAACATTTTCGACGCAGGCGACCCCGAGCTTTGCATAGGCTCTGTGGAGACCGCTTTACAGCAAATTGAGGATATTACGGCGGAAATTCTTGCAGATGAAAAGCGTCCCGTAATGCTTGGGGGAGAACATTCCGTAACGCTGGGAGCAGTTCGCGCAGTTTACAAAAAGTATAAAGATTTATATATTATACAATTTGACGCCCATGCCGACCTGCGGGACGATTACCTCGGCGTGAAAAATTCCCACGCCTGCGTAATGCGCCGCTGTTATGAAATGGTTGGGGACAACCACATTTACCAGTTCGGCATACGAAGCGGAGACCGTGAGGAATTCCGCTTTGCGGACAAGCATACGAAAATGAACAAGTTTAATTTGGACGGAATTGATAAAGCTGTAAAAGAGCTTGCGGGGAAAAACGTCTATCTCACAATTGATATGGACGTCCTCGACCCCTCGGTTTTCCCGGGGACGGGTACGCCCGAGCACGGCGGGGTGCAGTTCATGGAGCTGTTGGAAGCTGTTTTCAAGCTAAAGGGACTGAACATAGTTGCCGCGGACATAAACGAGCTTTCCCCCCACTATGACCCAAGCGGCATTTCCACCGCCGCCGCCTGCAAGCTTTTGCGGGAAATTTTGCTGATGTTAGAGTAATGGTAAAAGGATTAGGAGGAATTTAAAATGACAGCCGAAAAAAGGGAACAAATAAAAAATAATACCTACGTCGCTTTGACATTGGGATTTCTAAAATGGGCAGTAATCGCCGTCATTGTGGGCGTTATCGTCGGCTTGGCGGGGACTGCTTTTTCAAAGGCGCTGAGCTATGCGACAGCTTACCGTACCGACAATAAGCTTATTATTTTGGCAATGCCCATTGCGGGCGTTGTTATCGTATTTTTGTACAATGTAATGAAGCTTTCCCGCGACCCCGGAACAAACAATATCATCAAGGGAGCGCGCTCCGAGGAAAAGGTCTCGTTAAAGCTTGCGCCGCTGATTTTTGCCGCAACATTTTTGACCCACATAACGGGCGGCTCTGCGGGCAGGGAGGGCGCGGCTCTGCAAATCGGCGGAAGCCTTGCTTCACCTTTCGGAAAGCTTTTCAAGCTTGACAAGGAGGACACTTCCATACTTATCATGTGCGGCATGGCGGCGGGATTTTCCGCGCTTTTCGGCACGCCCGTTGCCGCCGCGGTTTTTGCCGTTGAGGTAACTATAGTTGCCGCCGCACAGTACTCGGCTCTCGTCCCCTGCATGGTCTCGGGAGTTACTGCCGCAGTAATTTCTAAAATGCTGGGAGCAGAGGGGGAGTCCTTTATTGTAAGCGGCATTCCCTCATTTAACAGCGAAGCCGCGCCAAGCCTTTTGAGAGTAACCGTTCTCGGCGCGGCTTGCGCGGCGGTAAGCGTGTTGTTCTGCGCCGCAATTCACGAGGCGGGAAGATTATACGCAAAGTATATTAAGAACGTATATATACGCGCGGCAGCGGGCGGACTTATAGTAGTTGCCCTTACTTTGCTTATCGGAACTACCGACTACAACGGCGCGGGAATGGACGTTATCGAGCGCGCGTTTTCGGGGCGGGCGTTTTTCCTTGCCTTTGCTGTAAAAATTATTTTCACGGCTCTGACCTTGGGCGCAGGCTTTAAGGGCGGCGAGATCGTCCCCAGCTTTTTTGTGGGGGCAACCTTTGGCTGTGCTTTTGGCGGACTTATCGGGTTAAGTCCAAGCTTCGGCGCGGCGGTGGGACTTCTTGCTGTTTTCTGCGGAGTAACAAACTGCCCCTTTGCCACAATTATTTTAAGCATAGAGCTTTTCGGCGCGGGTGGATTTGTTTATTACGCTCTGGCAATTGCAATAAGCTATATGCTTTCGGGCTACAGGGGACTTTACAGCGCGCAGCAGTTCTATCAGTCCAAGCTGAAGCCTGTGCGGTATTCCTTTAACGATGAAGAAAAGGAGCAGAGCGAAACGACCTTGCCGCCGAAATCTCCGAGAAAGCAGGGTTCAAAAAAGAAGAGGTCGAGACGGAGGAAGTAATTAATAATTAACAATTAATAATTAATAATGATTTAATATGATACAACTATTTTACCAATCAACTCAATATAATTTTTGAAAAATACTAAGGCGGGGATTTTTATTATGAATATCCTTTTTGAGGGAATGTCAAATGAACAATTGGAGCTTGCCGATAAAATTTTGCATATCGTCTCGCCTTTTATAATTGCGGCTGTAATTGTTATACTCGTTGTGCCGTATTTCATATCGAAGAAACGCAAAAAGGAAATTATTCGCAAGTCGGATGAAAATAATACATTTGTAACGGCACATCTTGTAAAGGCAGAGAGTACATATAACTTAGATGATCATGAGGGGTTTGGGTATAGAGGAATATATGAATTTACCGTAAACGGTGAAACTAAAAAACGCCGTATCCTCTTTAATGGGCTTCCTCCCGAAGAGATAAGGCTTTACCCCAAAAACGAAAACAGCACTAAATTTTTCTCGGACACGGGCTATGACGGCATGGCATGGGTCGCAGTTCCTTTAATTGGTCTTGCTGTGGTTATTGTTATAATATTGCTTGCAATGTTTGATATGCGGCTTGAATATTTATTAAAGTAAAAAAATAAATTCGGGTAAATTTTAAAGCCGAGGCAGAAAAAGATTAAGGCGGGGATTTTTATTATAAAAGTTTTTTTTAAGTGCATACTTGGTTTTTTTATTGCATACTTTTTGTATTAACAATTATTGCAGTACCCCTTGCAATAATTAAAATTACGCAATATGGGGGTATGCTCATAGATAAATTTTTTAGTGAACTTTCAGAGGAACAGCTGGAGATCATCTATAAATTTGCGTGTATTATCTCACCGTTTTTGTTTATAGCTGTGCCTGTTGTTATTTGGGGACTTTATTTCAGATCAAGAAAGCGCAAAAAGGAAATTATTCGCAAGTCAGAAGAAAACAATACTTTTGTAACGGCGCGTCTTGTAAGGGCAAATTATATACATTACGACGATCATAGGGACTTTAGCCATGCGGGCATATATGAATATACCGCAAACGGAAAAACCAAAGAACGCCGTATCTGCTTTCACGGGTATCCTCCCGACGAGGTAAGGCTTTATCCAAAAAACGAAAACAGCAGTAAGCTTATATCAAATGCGGGGCATGAAGACAAGACATGGTTCGACGTTCCTATGCTTGGTTTTGCAACGATTATTTTATGGATATGGGTTTCAATACCGTTGTTTATTCTTAATGGTTATTTAAGCTGATATTTTTACCGAATTGACGAGGTGATAAAAATGATACGCAGAGCAGCTCCCGAAGAGAGCGATATAATTACAGAACTGGTCAGGGAAACCATTAAAGCCGTGTACCCGAAATATTATCCCGCGGGGGCGGTGGAATTTTTTCTTGCCCACCACAAGCCCGAAAAAATAGCCTCCGATATCGAGGCGGGAAAGGTTTATGTTATCCTGCGGGACGGCGTTATCGTCGGTACTGTTACAATTGACGGAAACGGGATAGAAAGGCTTTTTGTAGAGCCGACCAAACAGGGCAAGGGCTACGGCGGAAAGCTTCTTGATTTTGCGGAAAATATGATTTTCGGGTACAGCGAAAAAATTCGGCTGGACTCTTCTCTGCCCGCAAAATCAATATACATAAAGCGCGGGTACAGGGAAAAGGAGTACTGTAAAATTCTCACCGACAATGGGGATTATTTGTGCTATGACATTATGGAGCGTGAAAAATAAAATGAAACCTTTTGCCGCTTTGCATGGTGTTAATAGTAGGTGAAAATGAAAGGAGATAAATTATGTCAATTGATATTGAGATAACTCAAAAGGGCTTGTTTAAGAAAAAGCTTGGTTACAAAACAATTATTGGAGACCTGGGTTACGGTGTGTATGAAAACAACCGTCTTACCGAGGGGAAGCTTGGCAGGGATTTTATTGTGTACGACAAAAATCGTATAGGTCGGGGAATAAGCATAAATTGCTATGGGGAGGAAAGGGAAAAGGTCATTATGCGTATGCTAAGCCCCACCTGCGAGGAGGAGATAGACACTTTTTACGGTATTATCGGGCGTATCGCAAAGGCGTGGAAATGCGATATTTTGCAGGACGGCGAAGCTGTTGACCCGAACAATATCGGAGCGATATGCGAGGATATGAAAAAAGCCAACAGAGGTTTCCTGAGATCTATGATCGAAAAAAGCGGAGATTTCAGGGACGGTAATGTTACGCTTTTTTCCGCAATGTGGCAGCTTGACCTCGGCGATGAGGACAAGGCGGAAATTCTTGCCGCGGACGATATTGTAAAGGCTTACGGCGACTGGCTGCACCGCTTGCAGGAAATGGACGTTTATTATGCCGTTCCGAAATTTTACGAAACGGACAAGGGCATTCTGGGAATGTATTTTATCACCGAGGATACCGAAAGCGCAATACCTCTTGTTCCGTCAGTTCCTTTCGGTATTACTGACGGTGAGGGAAAGCCTCTTAAAGCCGACAATTGGGAAGTTTGCTTTTATTCTGTCACAAAGGACGAGAATTTGGGCAGAATGTCCTACGAAAAATTTGTTGAAAAGGTCAGGGTCAGGGGCAGGCGTTACGACGCTTCGAGAATAATTATCGGCGGAATGAGCAGCGGCGTGCTGGAAGGCTTGCTTGCGGAAAATTAAACGGAGGTCATTATGGAAATAAAAAATTGTATAAAGCAGTCCTTTGCGGTTATCGGAAAGGAAGGCTCTACCGACAGTGGGGCGGGCTTTATCCGGCGTTTGTGGGAGGACGCAAATTCCCATTTTAACGAGGTGCAGCATTTGGCGAAAAAGGACAGCGAGGGAAATATCGTTGGCATATGGGGCGCAATGTCCGACTTTTCACGTTTGTTTATGCCTTGGGAGGACGGCTTTACAAGGGGCTTGTACCTTGCGGGCGTGGAGTGCGATATTTCGGCGGAAGCTCCCGAGGGCTGGACAAAATGGGTAATTCCCGGTTATGAGTATATTTACGCCGAGAGTGAGGAAGATACTTTCCCGAAAGTAATTCAGTATTTGCATGACAACGGCATGGAACTTGCGGGGGCTGTACACGATTTTACCTGTCCCAAAACGGGAACGGGGTATATGTTTTTTCCTGTGAAGCGAATTTGAAATTTTAAAAAGTACTCCCGTGCGGTTTAACCCGCGGGAGTTTTGTTTTTTATTGGTATAGGGTCTTGAAAATATGCAAAATATATGGTATAATTTCCTTGTATAAGCTTTTTTAGGGGGTCTTTATATGAGTTATACGGTAAAATTGCTGTTGGCAATATTGTTTTTTGTACTGATATTTCGGGATTTTTTTAGTCTATTAAAGAAACTGAAAAGTACTTCCAACGGCAAAATAAAAGTAGTTGGGATATGCGTCCTGACGGTTTTGGCAACTGCGGCGGCTGTAATTTTGCTTACGCTGTTTGAGCTTTCGCTGCTTTTGGCGGTGCTTCTTGCGGCTTGGCTTTTCAGAAAAAAGCTGTCCGCTTTTGCAAAAAATACTTTGTGCAAAAAGAACGGAAAGCTTAAACTTGCAGGCGTTTCCGCGGCGGCGGTTTTCGCGTTGTGGTTCGGACTGGCTTTGTTTTACCGAACGGATATCGGTATGCCAATAGGCGTGAAAAATTATCTGTACCACAAATACTGGGAGGAATTTGAAGTCTCGGGATTTTTCGGCGCGACTATCGCAGGACACCCAACAAATCAGCTTACCTGCTGTCCCAAAAACGGAGACCCTCAAACCGATTCATTCAATGTGGCACGGAAAAATACGCTTTCGGTCGGGAGTAGACTTTTTGCAAGCGATAATTATTACGGGGTGCTGATAAGAGAGGATTACGAGAATTATATTTCTACGTTTATTGACGATTATTTTGATGATTTTAAGGTGTATGCACGTTTTGATTTCAGCGGATTGAGCAATGTTAAATATATGTCGGATTGCTTTGATAAAAGCACGTCTTTACAAAAATTCCTTTCATTTCAAAGTAATGAAGATAATATAAGAGCGTGCAATACCGCAGATTTAACAATAATTTTAAACCATCAACCAAAGATAGAAGAAGAGGATTTAATTATTAGAGAAGTAACTGATATATTTGAGAATTTAACAAATAATTTAAACTATGTGCGAATGGAGATAATCACCATAACAAATCAAGAATATTATAATTATAACAATATTAGCAGAAAACAATTTTATAATATTCTTTATGATAAGAATAGCAGTGATTATATTTCAGGTATACGAAGTTTTGTTACAAATAGTAATAAAACTGAAGATATAGAAATAAGTGATAATTTTTTCAAAGCTTAGTGTAAAAAATATCTGCAAATAAACAAAATCAACAGACAATAAAAAAGGAGTTTTTATGGAATACAAAAACATCGCCTATAGGCATACGCTTTTCTGACAAATCATAAAAATACGAAAAAACTTATTATTGATTTGGAGGAATTTATTATGTTATTACTTGACGAACTTCGTGTGGAGCTTGAGGGCTACCGCAAGGATATGAAAGAGCTTTACGAAATTTTAGACATTGACAAGGCAAAGTCGGAAATTGCCGAATTGCAGGAGCAGTCTGGCAGGGACGGCTTCTGGGACGATATTGAAAATTCCCAGAAGGTCATGCAGACCATAAAACACCACGAGGCTACCATTGAAAGCTACAGCAAGCTGAACGAAAAGCTTGAGGACGCTCTCACCATGATAGAGCTTGCCATGGAGGAAGAGGACGACGAGGATACCGCTATGGAAATCAAGCGGGACGCCGACCACTTCAAAAAAGAACTGGAGGCTATGAAGCTTACCACCCTGCTCACAGGCGAGTACGACAGCAAGAACGCCATTCTCACGTTCCACGCGGGGGCAGGCGGCACGGAGGCGCAGGACTGGGCGCAGATGCTTTTCCGTATGTACAATATGTGGGCGGAAAGCCACGGCTTTAAGGTCACAACTCTTGACTATCTTGACGGTGAGGAAGCGGGACTTAAATCGGCTTCCCTGCTTATTGAGGGACTGAACGCTTACGGCTTTTTGAAGTCGGAAATGGGCGTTCACCGTCTTGTGCGGGTTTCTCCATTTGACAGCTCGGGTCGTCGGCATACTTCCTTTGCTTCTCTTGAAGTAATGCCCGAAATGACCGAGGCGGACACAAACATAGAAATACGTCCCGAGGACTTGGAAATCGACTTCTACCGTGCAAGCGGCGCAGGCGGTCAAAAGGTAAACAAGACCTCCTCGGCGGTACGTCTTACACACATTCCAACGGGGATAGTGGTTTCCTGTCAGACACAGCGAAGCCAGTACCAGAACAAGGATTACGCCATGAAAATGCTTATGTCAAAGCTTGTTGAGATAAAGGAGCGCGAGCATCTGGAAAAGATCGAGGACATCAAGGGCGTCCAGAAAGAGATAGCATGGGGCGCGCAGATACGTTCCTATGTTTTCATGCCCTACACCCTTGCTAAAGACCACCGCACAAGCTTTGAAAACGGAAATATCGGCGCTGTTATGGACGGCGATCTTGACGGGTTTATCAATGCTTATCTGACGGCGCTGTCGCACGGTACTTTGCAGAAATAAGCGGGGAACGCCCCGCGGCGAGTGTCACCCCTACATTTAAAAATAGGTTATATTTACTGTACTAAGCCCCCTCAAGGGGGCGGGTAAATTTAATTTAAAAAAGTTACTATGGTGATAAAATGTATAAAAAGACAAATGACGGCTATCGGGAATTGTCTGATATATTTGGGCTGTTTTATAATGATGTACCAAGCGCCTTTGAGGTCATAAATACAAGCCGCGGCGACGCGGATTTCCGAGAGACTGTTATTGCAGAATTTGAAACAGGCGAAAAATCCGTTTTAAAGCTTGCCGACAATGATTTTACTTTCCCCGAAAAAATAGAAATGTGGCGGAGGACTTCCGAGGAATACCGAAAGGCAGGGTATTACTGCCCGAAAATTTTTCCCGATAAAACGGGAAGTTACCCTGTTGTGCAGTATAAGGGACATAGCTGTATTTCCTATGCGGAGGAATTTTCACCGTACCGTCCCGCAGAATACCGTTCGGAGAACGCTTCCGAAGAAATATCTGCGGCGGAATATGAAAAGGAAGCGTGGATAATGACTGCGAAAATAGCTTCAAAATATTTTTCGTACACCGATTATCCGTCGGCATATTGCCTTTTTGAAACCTTTTGTCCAAGCGATAAAACCGACGAGGTTTTAGAAAATGCTTTGGAGTGGAAAAAGTACGCGCAGACCCTGCCCGAAGAATTTCGTCCGCAGACAGAACGCATATGGCGGCTCTGGACGGAAAACCGAAAAAAGCTGGAGACTGTTTACAAAAAACTTCCCACTTCTGTTTTTCAGGCTGATCTGAACTCAACAAATATATTGCTTGACGGGTCGGGGAAATTTGTCGGCGTATATGATTTCAACCTTTGCGGCAAAGATGTTTTTCTTAATTATTTGTTTCGGGAAACGTTTTATGATGATTATAAAAAGGAACTGGACGCAATTTTTCGCCGCTTGAAAATTGTCGGAGAATACTACCGTTTTTCGGAGGATGAAAAGCAGGCGGCGTTAATGCTGTACCGCTGTCTGAAGCCCTTGTGGTGCAATAAGCTTGAAAGGTTAAAGAAGCTTGAAAACGATACGGCGGCTGTCGGGGCATATCTTAATGAAACGGAACGCTCCTTGACAGAGGATATTGATTTTGTGCTTTATATGAATTAAGAAAAATTTCAAGCTGTATGCGAAAGATATGGTGATTCGCCAAAATGTAACCTTTAAGCCTTTTTGTAACCAAATTGTAATCGGATTGTAACCTCTCTGTTGTTGCTTTTTGCCATAATTTGTGGTATAATTTAAAAAAACAACAGGGAGGTCTTTCTATGAAAAAACGTTTTTGGGCAGTGCTCGCTGTACTTTTGTGCATGACAGGGTGTCAGGGCAATGTTGGTGCGGGTCAGGCTGATACAGCACAGGTAGCAGCGGAAAGTCAGCAGACCACATCAGAAGTTACTACAGAGCAAACAAGTAAAATTATTGAAACGACAACGTCAACAACTGCTGCGGAAGAAGTATCGGCAGATATTGCTGTATCAAGGGAATATGAATTTGACTTGGATAAATTTCTCGAAAATGGCAAACATGACGTATTCTTATTGAGAAATGAGCTTGACTTTTTAAGCGACGAGCAGTACGATACCTATATAAAAGCTTTGATATTCGTTGATTATTTAGGAAATTCATCTGTAGTGTCAACAGATAGTAAGTCATTGCATTTTATTAATGAAAACGGAGAGATAAGCAAAAGCCTAATCAGCAATGAATCGGATACGGTACAAATTTATCCGTACTATTATATATCCACGTATAAAAGTTTTTATGAATATTTACAATCGGTATTTACACAGGACGCAGTTGATGAAATTATGTCTGATGAACGTTTTTTTACGTTCGGCGACGAACTGTATTTTAAATGGCAAGATAGCGGAGGAATGGTGTATTTTGACGACAGCGAATACAACGTTATCGAGGAAAATGACAGTGAGATAGCATTTGAATATACGGCTCATAAGTTAATCAATAGCGAGGAATGGGTATGTACTCGCAAAACCAAACTGATACATACAGACAACGGCTGGCGTTCAGAATTTTTTAAGAATTTATATAGTGAAAAATAGCTTTTATTTTAAAGGAGCATTAAAAAATGCAAAAAATACTCGGCTATATGCGAAAAGCAATACAGGAATTCGATCTGATACAGGACGGCGACAAAATTGCCGTGGGGGTCTCGGGGGGCAAGGACAGCCTTGTGCTTTTAAAGGGACTTTTTATGCTGAAACGCTTTATCGGCATTGATTACGACATTGCGGCGGTAACTCTCGACCCCCGTTTCGGCGGCGTGGACGGGGACTATTCCTCCGTTGAAAAAATGTGCGGGGAAATGGGTATCGAATTTAAGCTTATCCGCACCGATATCGGGGAAATTGTTTTCAGCGTCCGCAAGGAGACAAACCCCTGCAGTCTTTGCGCGCGAATGAGACGGGGCGCGCTCCACGACGCCGCAAAGGAATTAGGCTGTAATAAAATCGCTCTGGGACACAACTATGAGGACGTGGTGGAGACCTTTATCATGAACCTTTTCAACGAGGGCAGGATAGGCTGTTTTTCGCCGAAAAGCTATCTCTCCCGAAAGGATCTAACGCTGATACGTCCGCTGGTGTTCGCTCCCGAAAAGCAGATAAAGTCCGCCGCAAACCGAAACGGACTTGATGTGGTGAAATCAAAATGTCCCGCGGACGGTCACACCTCCCGCGAGAAAACCAAGCAGTTCCTTGCGGAGAGGGACAAGATAGACAAGGGCTTCTCCGACCGAATTTTCGGCGCAATGCGGAGGGCGAACGTGGATAGGTGGGGCGGCAAAGAGTTCCCCCCGAAAGAGCCGCAGGAAAATTAAAAATAAGCATATTATTAAACAGTACGTATATTACAAAGTGTAATATACGTACTGTTTTATTTTTCTATCAGTTCCGCAATAGCTTTCAAAAGCTCCGCAGTACGGCTTTTATCACCGCTTTCAAGGCTTTCTGCGATTTCAAGTATGCGCTGCTGCTTTTCGGTAAGCTCCCCGCGGGAAAATCCCTTTTTGCTGTTGGTAAGTCCCGCAATATAGTCAAGGCTCACGCCGTAAAATTTTGCAAGAGCAATTGCACGCTCAAAGGGAATTTCCGCATGACCAAGCTCGTATTTTCCATAGTGCTGTGAGGAAGTCCCCAAGTACTCGGCGATTTCCTGCTGGGTCTTGTCGCTGTCCTCACGCAAGTCCTTTATTCTGTTGTATTTAGCCATATGTGACACCTCGTTTTTGTTTATTGTACCACATTAAGCTGAAATATATTGATTTTTGTGTCTGATTATAGTATAATATCAAATATAAGTGCTTAATCAGATACAAACGGAGGTAATTACATAATGGTAATTTTAGTTATAATTATTATAAAAATTACTATAAGTATAATAATATGGGGATTTGTCGCTTTGTCGGAGTATGATATGCATAAATAAAAATGCTCCCGAAATCTCGGGAGCATTTGAATTTTATATTTACAAAATTATGCCTTGTTGATAGAACCGAACAGTTCCATTTTCTCCTTAACGGTAGCCTTGATAGCGTCGAAGCCGGGAGCGAGAAGCTTTCTGGGGTCGAAGCCCTTGCCCTGCTGATCCTTGCCCTCTTCAACATACTTTCTTGTAGCAGCCTGGAATGCGAGCTGGCACTCGGTATTAACGTTGATCTTAGCAACGCCGAGAGAGATAGCTTTCTTGATCATATCCTCGGGGATACCTGTTCCGCCGTGGAGTACGAGAGGCATATCGCCGACCTTTTCCTTAACAGCAGCAAGTGTGTCAAAGGAAAGACCTGCCCAGTTCTCGGGGTACTTGCCGTGAATGTTGCCGATACCTGCCGCAAGCATTGTAACGCCAAGGTCTGCGATCTGCTTGCACTCGTTGGGATCGGCACATTCGCCTGCGCCGATAACGCCGTCCTCTTCGCCTCCGATAGAGCCTACCTCGGCTTCAAGGGAAATTCCCAGAACGTCGCAGGTGTTTACCAAAGCGGTTGTCTTGGCAATATTTTCCTCAATGGGATAATGTGAACCGTCGAACATGATAGAGGAGAAGCCTGCGTTGATACAAGCCTTTGCGCCCTCAAATGTACCGTGGTCAAGGTGGAGAGCAACGGGGACTGTGATGTTCAGTTCTTCGAGCATACCCTCAACCATGCCTACAACGGTCTTGTAGCCGCACATATACTTGCCTGCGCCCTCGGAAACACCGAGAATAACAGGGGACTTAAGCTCCTGTGCCGTAAGGAGGATAGCCTTGGTCCATTCAAGGTTGTTGATGTTGAACTGACCTACAGCGTACTTTCCGTCGCGGGCTTTGTTCAGCATATCTTTTGCAGAAACGAGTCTTGACATAATAAACATTCCTTTCAGTGGGAAAAATTTCCGTCCGTGGGAAACTTCCCGATAATCAATATATATTCATTATACAATATATGCCTGAAAAATGCAAGTATTTTGGTTAAATTTATGCAAAAAATTTATTTTTGGGAAAAGCACTTAAAACAGGTCGCTGTGAGTGCCTGTTCTGAAAAGGTGCAGAATATGGTTTTCATCGTCAACACAATAGATCAACAGCCAGTCCGAAGCAATATGACATTCTTTGAATCCTGCATAATTTCCGCTTAAATTGTGGTCTTTGCTTTTATTTGGCAAGGCTGCGGGCTTTGCAAGTGTATCTACAATCTCTTCAAGCAAATTTAAGTCATATCTTCGCTTTAGAATAAGCTTCAGATCCTTTTGAAATTTGTTTGACATTACAATATTATACATCTGAAACAACCTCGTTTATTATTTCTTTGAATGAAGAGTACCGCTTGTATTTCTGTGGGTCTGATTTCATTTCGTCAAATTCTGCAAACGCTTCAATCGTGTCGGCGTTAGGTATGCTTTCTTTTTGGGAATATCCTTTAAGAAGCATTATTAATCCCTCTACCTGCTCATCCGACAAAGAATTGATAAGGTCAATAGCGTATTCTCTTGTGCTCATAAGATCAGCTCCTTTCAGTAATATTATATACCAATTTATGCGGCAAGTCAATTGCTGCGTAATAAATCTTAAAAAAGATATTGCAAAATGTGCGGAATTGTGATATACTATACTTAAAATATAAAAATTATGGAGGTCAATATGGAGATCGGTTTTCACATTCCTGACTTTGGCGCGCATTTTCGCTTGAATAATATCCTTGTTAATATGATTGAAAAAAAGCCCGAATACTTTCACGATGGTCTTAAAATCGTATCTGTTTTTGGAGCATTTCCAAGTTCTGTTTGGAACGGAGGAAGATATTTCGGAGGAAGTGCCGAAATGCAGTCAATAAAGGATATTATCCAAGTGTTTAACGATAAGGGAATACCATTAAGATTTACATTTACAAATCCTCTTATCAAAGAGGAGCATTTAGGTGACAGTTATTGCAACCAAATATTAAGAGCTGCAAACAACGGTTTTAACGAGGTAATTGTAATGTCTCCGATTTTGGAGAAGTATATCAGGGATAATTACCCCAAATTTCCCATAACGTCCTCTACCTGCAAGCAGATAGAGGATATGGACGGCGTAAATGCCGAGCTTAAAAAGGACTATAAATATGTTGTTCTGGATTATAATTGGAATAATAAGTTCGATATGCTGGAAAAAATAAGTAAAGAGGACAGGGGCAGGTGTGAGATTTTGGTAAATGCCTGCTGTAATCCCCACTGCGAACGCAGAGGTGAACATTATCGTCAGATAGGAGAGCAGCATATCAAAGGTTGGGAACACAGTAAAAATCCTTTGAACAAAACACCTTTAGAGTATGAGGATTTTATATGTCCCTGCATGAAAAGAGGAATTTATGATATTACAGACCTTGAAACATATATTTCTCCTGAAGATATAATAAACAAGTATGTTCCTATGGGATTTAAAAATTTTAAGCTTGAGGGACGAACATCTTCGGATATAAATCTTCTTGAAACTTATGTTTTTTATATGGTAAAACCTGAGTTCCGTGATAAAGCACGGTTTGAAATGCTAAATGCGCTTACACAAAAGATAAAATATTTTATGTAAGAATTTTACAGATAAATCAGAAAGACCGCATGGATTTTATACCATGCGGTCATTTTTTATGCTATTTCAGCGGCAAGCCTTCTCTGAATAAAATCGCTGACGTCGTTTTCCTTTATCCCGAGGACGAAAGCGAATTCCCGATTTATCAAATGCTCTGCGGCAGAGAACGCTCTCTCGTCTGCGGCAACAAGACGCTTTCCATTGGCTGAAAGCTTGCTTCGCTCGTCGTAAATGGTTTTCATCATGCCTATCATTACTGGAATGTCGTCGCTTTTCAGCACGGCTTCAAAATAGTCCTTGCGCTCGTTTTTGTCGGTGTACCACGTCCCCGAAGCGTTGGGCATACTGTCTATCATTTTGTATATTTCGTCCTTTGTAAGAAGCCGTCTCGCCTTGCTTTCAAGGTATTCCGAGGGGATATAGTACGCCGAATTCACAGCGTCCACAGGAATAAGCTTGCAGTATTCCTTTTTGGAAACTCCGTCGAAGCACCTTTCCGAACGCTCGTCGATCCTGCAAATCTCTCCCGAACAGTAAACAACATATTCGCCGATATTAAAATTAAGCATAAACGCTCCTTTCTCAACTTGGGTATATCAATTCCTTTATTAATTGTAACATAATTTGCACCTTTTTTCAAAGGCACTTTTGCACAATTTTCATTGGGGTTTGGTTTGTTGAAAATTACTATAGTCAATTTTGTGAAAAATATATTATTTTGTAAAACAATTTTACTGCAATCTGACAAAATATCAAATATTAAAATCTTTTTGTCAAATATACTTGACAAATTGTAAGCTGTATGATATCATTAATACAAACAGGAGGCGATACGGTGGCAAAGAACTTAAAATTAAAATCCGCAAGGGCGGCAATGGA
>JAAVHM010000113.1 GCA_014799675.1 Ruminococcus sp.
GAATTTTTCTCTGCTTGAACGTGTGTAAAAATCGGCAAAGGGGAGGGAGATTAAGGAAGTAGGGGGTACGGGGGCAGAAACCTCAAAGAGGGAGGGGGAATGCCGATTTTTGTTGGGTTATTTCGTCCCCCTCCCTCTTTGTGGTGTCTGACCCCCGCATTTGTGGACGACTAACTGTTACTAATCTTGCTTCCAAAATTCAAAGACAAATAAACAGTTACCCCAAAAACAATTTCCCCGTAAATTAAAATTTATACGCTCATCTTTGTCCTATAACCTTTAGCTCCGTCCCCTCAACCGCCTTTGCAATAAGCGGCTCGAAATCAAAGCCGTTCTGCGCCGCCTCCACCTCGGCAACGGTAGGTCTCGTTTTCGGGTGCTTGGGAGTAAACACCGTACAGCAGTCCTCATAGGGTTCTATGGAAATGTCGAACGTATCTATCTTCCGCGCGATTTCAATAATTTCGGTCTTGTCCATTCCAATTACTGGACGGAACACGGGCATTCTGCAAGCCGCGTCGGTGCAGACGATTGCCCCCATGGTCTGACTTGCCACCTGACCAACACTTTCCCCCGTAACAAGGGCTTGAATGTCCTTTTCTTCGGCAATTCTCTGGGCAATTTCCATCATCAGCCGCCGCATTATTATGGTAAATAATTCCTCGGGGCAGTTGTCCCGCAGGGCTTCCTGAATTTCCGTAAATGGAACGCAGTAAAAGGCAATATCGCCGCAGTACGGCGCAAGCTTTTCGCAAAGTCTTTCCACCTTTAAACGCGCTCTTTCGGAGGTGTAGGGCGGGGAAACATAATGTATCGCCGAAAGCTTCACTCCCCTTTTTGCCATCATATAAGCCGCCACGGGGCTGTCGATCCCCCCCGAAAGCAGGAGCATTGCGCTTCCCGACGTGCCGACTGGAATTCCTCCCGCAGCGGGAAGATTTCCCGCATGAATGTAAGCCGCCGTGTCCCGAATTTCAACCGTGACCGTCATTTGGGGATTTTTCACGTCCACGGAAAGATGCGGGTACGCTTCCAGAATTCTGCCGCCAAGCTCGGTGCAGATCTCTGGGGACTTCATGGGGAAAGCTTTGTCGGAACGTTTCGCCGTGACCTTAAAGGTGCGGGAAAGCTCCGCCGTTTCCCGAATGTACTCCACAGCCTTTTTGCAGATAACGTCGAAATCCTTTTCCACAACCGCCGCCCTGCACAACGCCGCCGCGCCGAAAACCTTTGAGCCAAGCTCTACAGCCTCGTCCAGATCAATGTCCTCGGACTGGGGTATTGCGTAAATAGTTGACTGGGATTTGACGTACTCGAACTTGCCGAGACGTTTCAGACGGCGTTTGAGGTTGTGGATAAAAGCGTCCTCAAAGCTGCGTTTGTTCAGACCTTTAAGGGCAATTTCGCCCTCCTTGAAGATTATCAGTTCTTTCATTTTTACCATTCCTTTTTAGAAAATAGAGATTTATAGGGTAGAAATTCTCACCCGTTATTTTTTGGCAAAGTCCGTCGGCTCTGTCGCCGATTTTTTCAGAAATCAAAAAATTTTTATTTAGACTTCGCAAGAGACTGCCACCCCTCCTGCAATGCGGTAACAAGAACGTCTATTTCCCCCATTGTGGTGGTTCGGCATATGGAAACTCTTATCGCCGAGTCCGCAAGCTTGTCGCTCACGCCCATTGCCGTAAGCACGGAGCTGTGCGCTCCCTTTGCACAGGCAGAGCCGCTTGAAACGTAAATATCGCGGCTTTCAAGGAAGTGAAGCATAATTTCCGAACGTATACCCTCGACGGAAAAATTTATTATATAGGGGGAACTGTTCTCCGCGGTGGAATTGACAGTTACATAATCAAGCTTGGAAAGCTTTTTCAGCAGGTATGCGGAAATTTTCTCCGCGTTTTCGTGGGCAACGCCAACCGTTGGCATTAACGCCCTTATCGCCGCCCCAAAGCCCGCTATAAGGGGGACGCTCTCCGTTCCCGAACGGAGATTTTTCTCCTGTCCGCCGCCCAGAAGCAGAGGGGCAATTCTGATACCCTTTCTGATATACATTGCGCCAACGCCTTTCACGGCATGGACTTTGTGTCCCGAAACAACGATAACGTCCGCAAAAATTTCCGCCGACTTTATGGGCATTTTCATAAAGCCCTGAACCGCGTCGCAGTGGGTGATACATTCGGGGAAATCCCGCTTTATACGGGAAAAAATTTTGCGGACGGGCTGAATTGCCCCTGTTTCGTTGTTCACAAGCATACAGGAAGCAAGGCAGGTGTTTTCGTCCACGGCTTCGATAAAGTCCTCCGCGTCAATCTCACCGTCTCGGGAGGGCTTTATTCTCACGACCTCGAAGCCCTCTTTTTCCTCCAGATATTTGATAGGCTCGGCAACGGAGGGGTGTTCGATTGCGGAAACAACTATTTTCTTTTTTCTTTTTCCGTAATTTTTCGCCGCGCCGAAAATCGCCGTGTTGTTGCACTCGGTCGCTCCCGATGTGAAAGTCACGCACTGTGGGTCGCAGACAAGGGCGGCGGCAACGGCTTTCCGCGCCTCGGTGACGTTCTGCTCGGCGGTAAGTCCTATCTTGTGGAGGGAAGAGGGGTTGCCGTAGTCCTCAACCATATTATGGAAAACGGCGGAAACCGCAGGCTCGCAGGGACGTGTGGTTGCGGCGTTGTCAAGATATATTGGCATTTATTGTCAATCCTTTCAGAAAATTATTCTCAAAGAATAATTCAGTTTGTCGATAAACATAATAAATTTTAATTTATTGAGGTAACGTTTCTGTAGGGGCGGATTCCATATCCGCCCGTTAAATTACCGACAATATGTGTGGCGGGCGGATACAGGATCCGCCCCTACAGAGACGTATAAATTAAAATTTATGCTTTTTCGACAGGCTGAATTATTCTTAAAGAATAATTATACCACATTTTTGCAAATATGGCAAGTCCGACAAACAGCGTTTGCGTACAAAAAAACGGCTTGCAAACCGCAAGCCAAAAAATTTTACAGCGAGAACGTTTTTAACCATACTCGTATATGTTTACCTCGTATACCCGCAGCCCTTGCAAGTCCTCTGCGAAGATGAATTTACCTGTTCGCATTCGGGACAGGTCCACTTGCCGCCGACGTTAGGCGAAACAGGAGCAATAAGCTGAAGCTTGGAATTTGAAACAGAGCCGTCTCCTTCCTCCGTCATGGCTTTTTTTATCTGCCTTTCGTTGTTTGCGATCTGTTCCGAAATATAATCTATCTTCTCCGAAATTTCCACCAGCACGAACCATGTCAGACAGCTCATAAACGAAACCAGACCGTATAAAAGAAAAACCCAAAAGCTTTTACTGATAACGCCGAGAATTATGCTTCCGATTATCCCGACCACCAGCACAATATATGCCGCGGTTTTCATAACATTTGTCATAACCGTTACCTCCGAAAATTTAACTTAAATCTGCATTTTATAGCAATCCATAAAAATAACCCTAATGTAGGGGCGGGGTCTCCCCGCCCGCGATACAAACCGCACGGCTTGTATCGTGGGACGGGAAACCCGTCCCCTACGAATTTTGTCCGGATATTTTTATGTACAGCTATAAATATTAAATCAGCAGAACACGGTCAAACCAGTCTTGACCGTGTTCTGATTTTTTATACAACGATGATCTTTATATTTTTGACGGAACTTCCGCATTTTGCCTTGATGATAGCCGAACCCTCCTTTTTAGCAGTGACCTTTCCGCTTGCGGAAACTGTCGCAATACTTGACTTTGAGCTTGACCATGTTACATCAGCGTCGGCAGGCTCTGTGAGCGTGCCGAGACGGATAGTGTCGCCGACTTCCATTTCGAGGGTGAGGTAGGAGATTTTGCCGGTTGAACCTGAGATTTCCTCCTCGCTGTCTTTTGAGGGGTATGTTGCGGTAAAAGTTGTTTTACCACTGCCACCTTTCCAATTATTTCTCTCATATCTTATATAATATGTACCTTTTTTTAATTCATATTTTGCCGTACATTTAAAATTTTCTGTAGTGCTGTTCCATTCGCAAAACAAGCGTTCACTGTTTGATGAACCTTTTCCTGTAGTAAAATCGTATTCGCTTGGAACAATTTTATTTCCGTCTTCATCATATAACCACAAACCAGACCACTCAATCCTTGCATTAATATTTATTGTAAGAGTTCCACTTTTAGAAAGTTTAACTTTATAATCTTTTTGCTGATAATCGGACAAAGTAAACGTCTGCTTCTCCCCGCTTGGCAAATCAACAGCAGTATCATAAATACTGTCCGCAGAAACCGACACCGCAAGCGCGCCTATTACCATAATTGCCGCAAGTATAACCGACATAATTTTTTTCGTGATTTTCATAAAATTTTCCTCCTAAAAATTAATATATGCACATTATACTATATTTCGGCTTTTTATGTATTAACTCAATATTTTTTTTTTTTTTACCATTCTGTGAATTATGCGGCAAAAAAACGGCTCATACCGAAGTACAAGCCGTATAAAAGTTTTTACCAAAAATTACTTGGAAAGACGCTTTTTAAGAACGATAGCGGAAGCGCCGAACGCTGAAATAACTACGAGAACTGCAACATAAGGAACTGTGCTTGTTTCAGCCGCTGTCTCTGTCATGCCAGCCGCGGAGGAAACGTCCTCGCCGTAAGCATAGTCGTCGATAACGATAAGGTAGTTAGAAGCGTGTGAGAACGCGAACTTAGTCATACCGCCCGAAATCGCGGAGCTGCCCACAAAGTCGAACTGTCCGCCGTGGTAGTAGTAGAGGTTTGCAAACTTGCCGTTGTTAGCCTTGCCGACGGGAACACAGAGAGTACCTGTGAAGCCGAAGTCTCCGTTGTGTCTCAAAGTGAGCTGAACGGTAGTCTTGTCGCCTGCGAACTCGGAAACCTTGCTCTCGGGGATAAGGTTGCTGTTTACCTTTACGCCGAGGTCAACAGCCTTAGCGTCGGTAACGTTGCTGCCGTTGATCTCCCAGTACGCGCCGCCTGCAACGTTGAATTTTACAGTGACGTCGCCCTTTGTTGCGAGAGCTTCCATAGCAACCTTGTCAAGCTTTGTGCTTGAACCGAGGGTAACTGTGCCGTTTCCGCCGTCGGGGGTTGCGAGGATCATGTCAACAACAGTTGTTGAGCTTACGGGCGCGGGGTTGGGTGAGGTTGTGGAAGTTGATGTTGAGGGTGTGGAGGGAGCAGGTGCAGGGGCTGACTCTGCTGTAACAACGATCTCGTCAACCAAGTCAATAAAACCGTCCTCTATATTTTCATTAAAGTACATTACATGAAAATTAGTTCTGCCGGGTGCAACTGCTGTAAAAACGCCGTTTTCACTGACAGTAGCAACAGATTCGTTCTCAATAGTCCATGAGAAATCCTCTGCGTTGTCAACGCTGTTTGCAACATCTACTGTTGTACCGTCTTCTGTATATGTAACATAAGCGTATGCTTCGCTGCTCTCGCCTACAACCAAATTATCCCATTCTACATAAATGTCGAACATTCCGCCTTCTTCTTCGCCTGAACCGGGAACTGTCAGCAAAACATTACCGCTTGCGTCTTTGAGTGTAATGGAAACAAGAGTAATAGGCTCGCCGGGAGCTACATAACTCGGGAAAAATTTGAGTATTGCATATTCTTCGCTGTCAGTAAAACCTAATGTATTAGGCTGCATTATATCAGTATTATTTTCTTCGTCATAAACAGCCTTTTCTGTCACTCCGAATTCTATAGAAACTGTTTGAGGATTCGGTGTATAATTAAACAGGAATGCATTATCGTTCCAGCTGCTGCTTGTAGAAGAAGAAGCAACGTCAATCTTACCGCCATATTCAGACATACCGGACAATACCAAGTCAATTTTCTTTACATCTTTAGGATTTACATTATTTTCCATCAGATTAAGGTCATATGTATCATCACCGTAATTAGACGCAGACCAAGTTTTAAGTCCACTGCCTGAGGGAGGATTAACAGTGACACCGCCGCCTTCGTTTCCGCCAGAAGAAATTTCTTCACCAACATATGTTTTAATAGTTGTGCCGCCTGCATTTTTAAGAGTCACTGATTCAAGTGAAATTGAACCAGCATTCATATATCCGACACTTATTAAAAGTTCTGCCCAACCATATGATGAACTAGAAACAGGAAAATTCAAGTCATTGATAACCGTATCATCGGATTCTGTGGTAGCATTCCACTTTAAAGCCTCAGTTGTACCAAATGTAATATCAAGAGTAGCCGCACCGTTTACAATATTCAAAGCAAAGCTATTTTGATTATTGTATCCATTTGAACTTGCGTCACCTGTTTCGCTTTGGAAATTAGTAATAGGTGTTAATTTAACATAATCTGTGGTAGCTCCGGTAAATGTCATTGAGACTCCTTTAACATCACTTGGAGTAATACCATCAGCATTTAAATTAACTTTATACTCATCTGCGCCTGCACCGCCACTCTCCGAAGTCCAAGTGTGAAGCGGCTCTGTCGCCGCACTCGCCGTAAAGCTCGTAACAGCCATAGTAGTTACCGCCAGCGCAGCCGCAGTGACCGCAGCCAGCAATTTTTTTAACTTCATAAAAAAACTCCTTTCAAAATCGCCCTCAGGGCATAAAATTTTTCGCATTTTGAGCTACTAAAATTATAACAAATTTACAAAAAAATTACAATCAAAATCATGCACAACTTTTAACCGAATTTTTCAAAAGAATTTTGTGCAATGTTGCTAAAAAAAAAAAAAAAAAATCTCGGGGGGATTTTTTAAATTAAAAAAAAAAAA
>JAAVHM010000114.1 GCA_014799675.1 Ruminococcus sp.
AGCGAGATAAAAAAGAAATAACGTAAACTGTCAACCAACCAAAGCTACAGCTTACGTTATCCACATCGACAAGGGAATTTGTCTGAAATCATTATACATCAGATTTTCTTCCTTGTCAAGACCGAGAAAGGAAAATTTTTATGGATAATAATAACTTTAGCTTTGACGAATTGCTGAAAAATTGCAGTTTTGTACCCTATGAAAGCAAAGCAACAATACTTTCTTATGATGAACTGCACAAATTTCTAAAAGAAAATATTGCCGATAATGACGTCACAGAGGAAATCGAAAGCCTTGCCAGCGACCACGGCTGTAAAAATTTTGACGACGGATTTAAGCAGGGCTTCTGCTTCGCCGTCAAAGCAATAAAATTTTTAATGAAAATTTAGGAGGACTTTTTTATGGAAAAATTAAGATTTTACAACGCAAATATTCTCTCCGCAAAGGATATGACAATATCCTCGGGAGAGCTTCATACCTGCGGCGACAAAATAACCTATGTGGGAAACAACCCGCCAAAGGGAGAGTTTACCCGTGAAATAAACCTCTGCGGGAACTTGCTTATGCCCTCCTTTAAAAACGCCCACACCCACTCCGGAATGACCTTCCTCCGTTCATACGCGGACGATATGCCCCTGAACGACTGGCTTTTCAAGCAGGTTTTCCCAATGGAGGACAAGCTTACACAGGACGACATTTACCACCTGACAAAGCTTGCCGCCCTCGAATATTTTTCGGGTGGAACTACCGCCTGCTTTGATATGTACTTCCACCCAGACTATATTGAAAAAGCCGCAATTGATACGGGAATGCGGCTTGTCCTCTGCGGCGCGGTCTCGGGGGGGGACAATCAGGCGGACTTTGATTCCGCCCTCACCCGCTTGGAGGATTACCTTACCCGCTTTAACGGAAAGAATTCCCTTGTTTCCTTTAAAATGGGCTTCCACGCGGAGTATACCACACATATTTCCATACTTAAAGCAATCGCCGAGCTTGCAAGAAAGCACAAGCAGCCCCTTTACACCCACAACAGCGAGACCGCGAACGAGGTGCAGGGCTGTATCGAACGTCACGGGAAAACTCCCACTGTTCTTTTTGAAGAGCTTGGTATGTTCGAGTACGGCGGAGGCGGCTTCCACTGCGTCCACATGAGCGACGAGGACTTGGAGATTTTCAAACGCCGCGGGCTTTGGGTCGTAACAAACCCCTGCTCCAACTGCAAGCTTGCAAGCGGTATCGCGCCGTTGAATAAAATGCATGACATGGGCATAAATCTTGCCATAGGCACGGACGGTCCCGCAAGCAATAACGCGCTGGATATGTTCAGAGAGATGTACCTTGCCTCCGTCCTGCAAAAGATAAAGGAAAACGACGCCGCCGCAATGCCCGCGGACGCCGTTCTGAAAATGGCGGTATCGGGAAGCGCCCTTGCAATGGGTCTTACGGACTGCGACGAGCTTGCGGAGGGCAAAAAGGCGGATATTGTCGTTATCGACCTTGACCAGCCCAATATGCAGCCCCTTAACAACACAGTAAAAAACGTGGTTTTCGCAGGCTCAAAGAGCAACGTTAAGATGACCGTTTCGGACGGCGTTGTCGTTTATGAGGACGGCAATTTCCCCACACTTGACAAGGAGGAGATTTTTGCTAAGGCTAATGAGATAATTGCTGCGAAGAAGTGAAGAAGCGGCATACTCATAAAAAAATTACGAAAGCTATTGACAAATGAAATTGCATAATGTATAATTTAAATGTAAGTAATCCGCTGACCAATATGCGGGATATAAGTGGTTGGGTCGTAAGTAGTCCGCTGACCAATATGCGGGATATAAATGGTTGGGTCGTAAGTAATATTTAGCCTTGCCCTTTCGGTAAGGCTATTTTTTTAGGAAGTGTTCAAATGAAAAAATTTGGCTTTTATATTATTAAAGATGAATACTTTACCCGCTTTAATGACCCTTATCTGAAAGGCAACAAGGAAGAAAACAGACCTCATTATTATTGCTTTGAAGATGAAACAAACGGCTTGTACTGGCTTATACCAATGAGCAGCCGCGCTGAAAAATATAAGAATATCATACATAAAAAACAGGAACAGCACAAGCCCTGCGATATTCTTCACGTCTGCAAGCTTAGCAACGACAGGGAAGCTGTTTTTTTAATACAGGATATGCTGCCTGTCACGGACAAATACATACTTCGTCCCTACACGTTTGCGGGAGAACCTTTAATGCTTATAAAGGACGAGGACAGACGTATTGTTGCTAAAAAAGCAAAAAGGCTACTTAAGCTTATACAGCGAGGTGTTAAGATAATGCCTTTACAGGCTGACGTTATGAAAATACGGCTTGAGCTTATGGACGAGCTGCCGATAGCCGTTCAGTAAAAATAAAAACCGCCGTTTGGTCAGGTAACTATACAAGCTTCTGTATAGTTCCTGCCCAAACGGCGGTTTTGTTTAATGTGTTTTTAAAGCTTCCAAAGCTCCTCTGCGTACTGCTTAACTGTTCTGTCGGAGGAGAACTTTCCGCTGCAGGCAATGTTCATCCAGCATTTCTTGGAGAACATTTCTCTGTTCTTGTAATCGTAAAGGGCTTTAAGCTTGGTGTCCACATAGCCCTCCAGATCCGCAAGGAGAAAATAGTGGTCGGGCTTGTGCCAGCTTGTGCCGTTTATAAGGGCGTTGAAAAGCTCGCCGAACATTCCCGTGTCGCCGTCGTTGAAGGTGCTGTCCACAAGTGTGTTTATAACACGCTTAACGCGCTCGTTGGTGTAGTAAATTTTCTCTCTTGGGTTGTATCTTGGCTTGATCTTTTCGATTTCCTCAACCCGGGCGCCGAAGATATACTCGTTCTCCCAGCCCGCTTCCTCAACAATTTCAACGTTTGCGCCGTCGTATGTGCCGAGAGTTACCGCGCCGTTCAGCATGAATTTCATATTGCCCGTGCCGCTTGCTTCAAGTCCCGCTGTGGAAATTTGCTCGGAAATATCAGCCGCGGGAATAAGCTTTTCCGCGTAGGAAACATTGTAGTTCTGAACGAAAAGCACTTTCAGCTTATCCTTGGTATCGGGGTCGTTGTTCACAAGCTTTGCGACCTCGTTGATATATTTTATAATACCCTTTGCACGTCTGTACGCGGGGGCAGCCTTTGCGCCGAAAATAAAGCAGGTTGGCTGCAAATCGGGGAGCTTGTTCTCCTTTATCTGGAAATACAAGTCCACAATTGAGAACGCGTTCAGAAGCTGTCTCTTGTATTCGTGGAGACGCTTTACCTGAATGTCGAAAGCCCAGTCGGGACTAAGCTCCACGCCCTCGTGCTCCTTGATATATTTGCAGAGCTGGACTTTCTTTTCTCTCTTGATATCCATAAAGCGGCGGATAGTGTTGCCGTCGTCAACGAATTTTTTCAGCTCCTCAAGCCTGCCAAGGTCGGTCTGCCAGCCGTCCCCGATCTTTTCGGTAATAAGTGAGGAAAGCTCGGGGTTGCAAAGTCCCAGCCAGCGGCGTGGTGTGATACCGTTGGTCTTGTTCTGGAAGCGGTCGGGGAAGATCTCGTACCAGTCCTTCAGCACGTCGTTTTTCAGAATATCGGTATGAAGCTGTGCAACGCCGTTTGTGTGGCTTGAAGCAAATATTGCCATTCTTGCCATATGAATTCTGTCGCCGTCAACAATGCGCTTTGCGGCAATTTGTTCCGCGGTCTGACCGATTGATTTAAGATATTTTTCAAGGTGCGCGTCCACCAAAAGAATAATTTCGTAAATAGTGGGCAAAACGCTCTTGAACAGGTCAACGCCCCATTTTTCCAGAGCCTCGCCGAGAACCGTGTGGTTGGTGTAGTTGCAGGTCTTCTGCGCGATGTCAAAGGCTTCCTTAAAGGACATACCCTCCTTGAACATGAAAATGCGGATAAGTTCGGGGATCGCAACTGTGGGGTGTGTGTCGTTGAGCTGTACCGCATAGCATTCCGCAAACTTTGAAAAGTCGTCGCCGTGGGTTTTCTTGTACCGCTTAACAATGTCCTGAATAGAAGCGGAAACAAAGAAATACTGCTGCTTTAGACGGAGACGGAGACCCTTTTCGGTGTTGTCGTTGGGGTACAGGACATTCGAGATAGCTTCCGCAAGAATGGTGTTCTCGCTTGCGCCGACATAATCCTGATCGTCGAATTTGCCGAAATCAAAGCCGCGGAGGGACTCGCTCTGCCAGAGACGGAGGGTATTGACAGCCTTTCCGCCGTAGCCGATAATGGGAATATCATAGGGTACTGCAAGCACAGACTGATCCGCGAAATCAACACGCACCGCGTCGTTTTCCGCGCGGACGCTCCACGCGTCGCCGTAGTCAAGCCAAGCGTCCGCGGACTCCTGCTGGAAGCCGTTGCCGATAGACTGCTTGAAAAGACCGTAGCGGTATCTTATTCCGTAGCCGTTGAGAGGGATATCGTGAGCCGCCGCCGAGTCAAGGAAGCAAGCCGCAAGACGACCGAGACCGCCGTTGCCGAGAGCCGCGTCCTCAATTTCTTCAAGGCAGGCAATGTCAACGCCCTGCTCGGAAAGAATTTCCTTAGCCTCGTCCAGAAGTCCCGCGCAGTAGAGGTTATTGAAAACAGCGCGTCCCATAAGGAATTCCGCGGAGAGATAGTATGCTCTGCGCTTTTGGTTATGACGTTCCTCTGTTCTGTCCCAAGTCGGGATAATGCCGTCCATAACGGCGCGGGAAAGCGCGTTGTGGAGCTGTTTTGGGGTTGCGTGGGAGATATCAGTTCTTCCGTCTATACGGAGGTTTTCGCTTATCTTAGCGAGAAACTGCTCTTTATTCATTTTTATCTACCGTCCTTTACAAAATAAATATTCTTTACTATTTTAGCACATTTTTTATAAACTTGCAACTATTTTATGCAGAAATTGTGCAAATTACACATTGAAAAATTAGGGACAAATTTTAATTTAGCAGGGTAACGTGTTCTGCTGCTGTTACTTTGTTTTTGAATTTTGGAAGCAAGGTTAGAAACAGTTAGTCGTTCACAAAGGTGCGAGGGGACACCTTGTAGGGGGAAGGGGGACAAAAAAACCCAACAAAAATCGGCATTCCCCCTTCCCCCTGCAAGGTTTCCCCTCGCGCTCCTCTTCCCACTCACCCCTTTCCCCTTTGCCCATTTTTACAGATGGAGTAATTTTCAAAATTACCACGTCGCCATTTAATGCCAAGTTTGCTGTTCAAACTTGACCAATGTTACGTATTTAGATAAAATCGCAAAAATTATCTTTTGCTTTTGCTATCTAAATACGTATTATTGCTGGGGTTATGAACAATTAACTTGGCAGTAATCGGAGATGTTCAGTTTTTAAAAATTGGAACAACTGTAAAAATCGGCAAAGGGGAGGGAGATTAAGGAAGTAGGGGGTACGGGGGCAGAAACCTCAAAGAGGGAGGGGGAATGCCGATTTTTGTTGGGTTTATTTGTCCCCCTCCCTCTTTGTGGTGTCTGACCCCCGCTTCTGTGAACGACTAAC
>JAAVHM010000115.1 GCA_014799675.1 Ruminococcus sp.
AGGGGGAGGCGGCGCGCGTCCAACAAATTCCATGAGCGCTCCCCCTGCCCTCTTTGGTTGTCTCGCTCGCACCCCTGTGAACGACTAACAGTTACTGAAAAAGTCTCCAAAATTCAAATACAAACAAACCGTTACCCATAAAACAAGTTAATAGAATAAATGAAAATTTATACTTTCTCGACAGGCTGAAACAGGAGCATTACGCTCCTGTTTTTATTTGTATGTGCATTTGTAATCGGTAAATTCCGCCCTGCCGTTTACGGCATAAAGCCCCAGCATTACCCCTGTAAAGCCCTCGTCAACCTCGCTGGAAAGGTACTTTGTATCGCCGTAACCTAAATACTTTTCACCGTTATCCTCCACAAAAAATTTGTATGAATAATTCTCTCCGCGGACAATAATTTTTGCGTTGGGCGAACTGATCGGCAGAACGTTCTGAACGTGACTTACACAGCCTATCCTAAGCTTCAGGACGGCTTCATATCCGTTCTCACCGTTTCTCACAGCAATATCATAATGTGCGCGCTCGGATATATAGACCGTTACACCGCCCTCGGCGTTTTTGTCCGCAAAAACATTGCAGGAAAGCTCAAAGCAAAAGTCCTTTTGACGCATTGCGATAAACGTGGGGGAATCCATATCGTCAAGAGTAATATCCGTGCCGTGCAGGACTGCCTTGCTTTCCGAAAGCTCATAATTTTCGTTCACGGGCTTTCTGAGCTTGCACCAGTCAATATTCCAGTCGGTGTTTTCAAAGGTGTAATCGGTTTTCCGAACCTGCTCAAAGTCTCCCTTAATTTCGTAGCTTTCGTCGCAAGTACCGTCTTTTCCTGCTGTGAACCAGCCGTCCCCGCCGAATGTCACGGGAATAAGGAAAACCTCCCTGCCCAAATTGTGGAACGGCTGCCATTCGCCAATCTGACGGAAGCCGAGGCAGAGAATATGCCAGTCGCCGTTTTTGTCCTGAACAAGGTCGCCGTGACCGATACCCTGAATTATGTATGGGGCTTTGTTTCTGTTTGTCAGAACGGGGTTTTTGGCGTAACCTTTGAACTCGCCCCATATATCGTCCGCGCGGGCGTAGGTTATCATATGACCGTACTCCGTTCCGCCCTCGGCAGCCATAAGATAGTAACCGCCGCCGATTTTGTACATATGGGGACTTTCAAGATACCGTCCCCCCGAGCCCTGCCAGATGCTCTTGCTGGGGGAAAGCTTTTCGCCTGTTTCAATATTTATCTCGCATTGAACAACTCCCCCAACGCCGTTGTCGTCCAAACCGTTGCTTATGAAAAAAGTCCTGCCGTCCTAGAAATAGAGAGAGCGGTCAATGCCGCCCTGATCGACAAAAATAGGCTCCGACCACTTTCCGTAAATGTCGTCGGTGTAAACGTAGAAATTCTTGTGGAGGGTGTCGTTTGTGGTTACCATGTAAAATCTGCCGTTGTTGTACCGAATTGTGGGGGCAAACACGCCGCCGGAGCTTGGTATCTTGTCAAGCATGACCTGACTGCTTTCGGTGAGGACGTACCCTATCTGCTTCCAGTTCACAAGGTCGCCGCTTTCAAACAGCGGCACTCCGGGGAAATACTGAAAGGAACTGCAAACCATATAGAATTTCCCCTCTGCGAAGCAAACGCTTGGGTCGGGGTAAAAGCCTGTTACCACGGGGTTTTTGTAGACCATAAGAATTCTCCTTTTGCAAAATATATTATTTATATTTTACAATATTTATCGGTTCTCGTCAAGATAATTCTGCACACGGTTCTGAATTATTTCAGCAACATCTTCCGCAGACTTCTGTCCTGCAAAATATGCTCCTGCTTCTTCTTTGATAATACCAGTTACGTCAAAATTTATATTTTCCGCAACTGCGCCGTTTATCAGGTCGTATATCCTTCGATTGTCCTCGTCGGTATTTACTCCAATGGGTATTTTTTTCCCGCCCCAAAAATAATATGGTTCAACATATTCCTTTTCGTCGCTGTCCCACACAAGCTGCTTGGACTCTTCCGCAAGCTGTTCAAGGGCAGATTTTTTTATGGGAAACCTATTGCAGTATTTGCCGTTTACCTTTTCCGTTACAAATTTGTTCTGATAAGCGTCGGAATAAAAATATTTTATAAATTCCCATGCACCCTCGGGATTTGCACCTATGGATAAAATCGAAAATTTAGTATCACACGGATTGATCACCGAACCGTTTCCTCCGACCCCCGGATATCCTATAAACGTAACAGGCTCGCCGAATTGCATATATTCGCTGTACTTCACGTTTCCGAAGCGATCTATCATCATATTGTCAAACGGCATTGTGCCGTTCAGCAGGGCTGCTTCACGGTCAAGCAGATAATATTGGATATCGTCAGCATTTTGCGGTTCATAAAACTCGTTCGGAAATTGGTTGCAGAATTCCAGCAGGCTTATAAATTCTTCGCTGTCAAATCGGCATACGCCTGTATCAGCGTCTATGTAATTATTATACCCGTAGGTTATAAAAGTCCCAAATGCATCGTTTTTTGTTTCAAAGGGCTTGTCGGGATATTCGTTCACAAGCTCGGTAAGCCTTTCAAAGCTTATGCCCTGCTCCGTGCCGACTATAGATGACTTTCCCGCAAGCGTAATAATACTAAACGACGTTATGACCTTATAAAGCTTTCCGTCTGTTTCATATGCTTTAAAAAGGTTCTCAATATAATCTTCCCTGTTAATATCGGGGTCTGTATCAATAAAATCATATAAATTCGCAAGCATACCCTTTTGTGCATAGCTTTCGATCGGGAACTGCACCTCCCAATTATAAAGAAGTATATCGGGATAGTTTCCCGCCGCAATATCCGCATTGAACTTTTCATTGCCCTTATCGCCGCCGTATTCCACTGTAAGCTCCGTAAACTGTACTTCGTATTCATCGCTGCGGGCGTTAAAATTTCTTATAAAGTCGTATATATCCGTATCAAGCGCCCGCCATGCGTACATTTTCACGATTTTCTTTCCGTCCTCGGTAAGCTCGGGTTCGGGTCTTTTAGGCTCGTCCTTACCGCATGAGGACAATGCCAATATTATTGCCGCGGACATAACTGCCGCTAAAATTCTTTTAAACATAATAAATCCTGCTTTCTTGGTTTGTTGTAATTAGTTTATCACAACAAACCTCTGCTGTCAATAAAAATACCGACCAAATTTTACAGGGCAAATTTGGTTTGTTTTAACAAACCAAGCGCGTTGTTTTTACCCTGAATTCGGACGCAGTACTGCTTTCAGCGGTTCTCGTCCAAGTAATTCTGCACACGGTTCTGAATAGTTTTCGCAACATCTTCAGCGGACTTCTGCCCCGCGAAATATGCCCCCGCTTCCTCCTGAACTATCGCCGTAACATATCTGTCCTTGCGCTGTACCGTCGTTACGGTCTTGATAAAATTCATCATTCTCTCCGCGTCCGCCTCGTCGGGGTAGCCTATATCAATACTCGTCGTACTCATGTGGTATAAATTTTCATATATATATTGTGTAACTCCATTGTTGTCTACATATTCAAAAGGCTTCTGCTCGTTGGCGTATCTCTTCTCAATTGCGGAAAGCTTTATGGGTACTCTGCCGCCCTGCTGTCCCGAAAATTGCTCCTGATATTCGTCGGAAAGGAAAGACTTTACAAATCTCCAAGCCCCCTCTGGTACGGACGACCTTGACGATATTGCAAATTTTATTCCCCAAAAATCCATGAAGCATGAACCGTTACCCTTTGAGCAGGGGAAGCCTTTCAGCGTTACGCTTTCCCCGAAATCTCCCTTTTCAAGAATGCGTATATCGTTTGGCGAGTCTGCGCTTCTGTCCAGCAAAAGCTGGTCGTCCTCCCGCACAGCCCTTTCCGTTTCATAGACGTTGGGAGAATCCTCGGGTGCGGGGTCTTCATCTAAAAATTTATTGCAGAATTTCAGCACGCTTATAAATTCGTCGCTGTCAAAATAGCATTTGCCCTTGTTTCTGTTGATATAGCTGTCGCTGCAATTATACAAAAATAATTCCAGAATGGTGTCCTTGCGGTATACGCCGAGAATTTCCTCTCCCGTCATATTTTCGGTAAGAGCAGAAAATTCCTCCATAATCCAGCCCTCTTTTTCTCCCACACGGGAGGTCTTTCCCGGCAGTGTACCAATGTTGAACGTTGGAGCAATTTCATAAAGCTTGCCGCCCACCTCGTATGCCTTAAAATAATTTTCCAGATAATCGCCGCGGTCAAAATCGGGGTCGCCGTCCATAAAGTCATATAAATTCGCAAGCAGTCCCTTTGAGATATAGCTGTCGGCAAGTATATCATATCCCGCATTGTCCTTGCCAAGCACAAGCACGTCGGGAACGTTTCCCGCGATCATATCCGCGTTCATTCTCTCCAAGCCGTCCTCATAGTCTGCGTAGGAGGTCAGCTCTATCTCATATTCGGGATTGTTACTGTTGAATTCCAGCATTTGCTGTCTTATGCAGTCATTCAAGTTCAGAGCGAACAGCTTTATAAGCTTTCTGTCGGGCAATTCCTCGGGCGGTATCTCGGTGAGAATGGATATGTACTCTTTGCCGCGGCGTCCAATGTCGCCTTCCCATTTCATAGCGTTATTCAGGAACATTATCCTGCCGTCGGGGAGGACATTTATTTCCCCCTCAATATTACCCTTGTCAATGCCCGATTTTATCCAGTTAAGAATTATTTCCGTGTTCCCCGTTTCAAGGTCGTAACCGAAAAGTCCCGAGTCGCGGGAGACAAGCAGGTCGTATCTGTCCGTGCCGTCACGGAAGCTTCCGCCCGAAGCAATGCTGCGGCTTTCACCCATTTTTCCGCCCTCAGCGTCAAGTTCAACAAGCGAGGCTTCCATTACCGCGCTTGAAACCGTTTCGTCCCACGAAAAAGTTTTGAGTATCATAAATATCCTGCCGTCCGCGGTTCTGCACAAGCCGTCGGCGGAGCCCTCTTCCGCAGGATTATTGTCCTTGATCATCTTTTCTATAACGCCCTCTGCGGTGATTACAGCCGCGCTTTTTCCCGACGTTACCGTAACAAGATAACGTCCGTTTTCAAGTGGCAAAAAGCTGCTCAAATTCAAGCTGCCCATTCTTTTCAGCTCATCAAGACCGTCCTCTATCTGCGCGCTGCCAAGCTTTTCTCCGTCACGGGAAAATCGGTGTATCGTAAAGCTTTCGGAAACAAAATTCTCTGTGACAACGGAAATTATCCCGTCCCCGTCCATGCAGGCATCGGTTATGTAGGAAGCCGCGCTTGTTACGTCTATCTCGAATTCCCTTTCAAGCCCGCCGTCGGTGGTCATAACATTGATAACTTCCTTTACCGAAATAGTTCCGTCCTCGTTGTCTGCGCTTGTTGTGGCTAACAGATATATTTTTCCGTCGTAATACATGATATTATGCAGCTGGTTCAGCCTGTCGGACAGCTCCTCCGGAAACTCTATCCTGTCCTCCCTGTAGACGTGCTCCTTTGAAGCGGTCTCGGGCTCGGGAAGCTGTTTCCCGCAGGACGAAATCGTCAGGCAAATTGCCGCCGCAGTTACTGCCGAAAAAATTCTTTTTAACATCATAAAAATTCTCCTTTATCGGTTCTCGTCCAAATAATTCTGCACACGGTTCTGAATTATCTCGGCGACTTCTTCCGCGGACTTCTGCCCAGCGAAATATGCCCCTGCTTCCTCCTCAACTATCGCAAGCACAAACTTGTCCTCGCGGTAAACGCTGCTCACCGATTTGATGAGGGAAAACATTTTTTCGTTTTCCTCGTCGGTGTTCACACCGATACTTACCATGGAATAACCGTCGTACTCCGTATTGTCGTAATAATGTTTTTCTCCGTTGTCGCCTGTGTAATAGGGAAGCTCCTTGCAATCCGCCAGATGCTTTTCAAGGGAGGATATCCTTATGGGAATACCGCTGTTGTAGTTCCCGTTTATAAGGTTGTCCTGATATTCCTCTGTCAGGAAGTACCGCACAAACTGCCATGCCCCCTCGGGGTTCGCCGCCTTTGCCGTAATTGCAAAGCTTTTTTCTCCCGACATGGACGTGCCGTTCCCATCAGACGCGGGGAAGCCCTTAAACGTCACGGGACTGCCGAAACGCACTTTTTCGTTGCGGCGCAATGCAAGACAGTCGTGTATCTCTAATATGTCAAGAAGCTGTTCGCCGCTTCTGAGCTTCGGAATTGTGTCGGAATAATAGTTGTAGTCATCCGGATAGTCCTCGGGAAAGCTGCCGCAGAATTCCAGAAGCCTTATAAATTCCTCGCCGTCAAGATTGCATTTGCCGCTTTTCAGGTCAATAAAATTTTCGTAACAGCTTGAAACAAGCAGCCTGAGCGCATAATCCTTTGTTGCAGTTGCCGAAAAAACTCTGCTGTCGGGGTGAGCGTTTATAAACTCCGTAAATTCGTCCATAGTCCAGCCACGTTCCTCGCCAACAAGCTCCGTCTTGCCCGCAACGCTTAACAGTTTAAAGCCCGGCACTATCTCATAAAGCTTTCCGTCTACCTCGTATGCCTTTAAAACGTTCTCTAAAAAGTCGCTCCGTTCCATTTCGGGGTCGTTGTCTATAAACTCGTAAATGTCCGCAAAAAGCCCCGTTGAAATGTAATTCTCCACGGGAGCGTCATGGGAATAATGCAAACCAAGCAGAATTACGTCGGGGATATTTCCCGAAACCATATCAATGTTCATTCTGTCTACTCCGTCGGTATAGTCGGCGTAGGAGGTAAGCTCCACCT
>JAAVHM010000116.1 GCA_014799675.1 Ruminococcus sp.
ACGGACGAATTTCTTGACAAATACGCTCCTAAGCCTGTTGTAAGCGAGGAGGAGCTTTTCGATGAGGAAAACAGCAAGTCTGTTGTTTTCACGCCACATTTGAGCAACATTATCCCCGACAGTATCGCTGCTGTTCAGGAGGAAACGGAAACTCCCAAAGCTCCGAAAAAGTCGAACTTCGAGGAAAGCGTAAAATCATACTACGAAAAGGTCGTCGTACCCGAGGACGAGAAGCTTCCCGAACCTGCTGCCGAGGAAACAATAACTATCCCCGAAAATGCGGTTCGTCCCAAGGAGACCCTTGCTCCCCCCAAGAAGAAAAACAGCAGCAAGGCGCTTGCCGAGCTTATGAGCATTATCGACGCGGAGGAGACAAAGCTGAAAAAATAAAGGATTGATACTATATGAATAAGGGCATAATTTTTGATCTGGACGGAACTCTCTGGGATTCATCAAAGCAGGTGGTAATGTCGTGGAACGAGGTGCTGCTCCGAAGAAGCGAGACAAACAGGCAGATAACAATGGACGATATGCACAATTACATGGGCAGGACTATGAAAGTTATCGCGGAGCTTATGCTTCCCGAGCTGCCCGAGGAAGTCCGCGAGAATATACTGCGGGAATGTGAAAACCATGAGAACGAATATTTAAGCCGTCACGGCGGCGTATTGTTCCCCGATCTGGAGCAGGTTCTGGGGGAACTTTCTCAAAGCTATAAGCTGTTTATTGTCAGCAATTGCCAAATTGGATATATTGAAACATTTCTGAAATTTTACGGCTTTGAAAAATATTTTGCTGATACGGAAAATTACGGAAACACAGGCATGGAAAAGGGCGACAATATCCGTCTCGTTGCTGAGAGGAACAAGCTTGACAAGGTCGTGTACATTGGCGACACACAGGGAGACTGCGACGCTTCCGACTATGCGGGAGTGCCGTTTATCCATGCGGCTTACGGCTTCGGGACAATTAACAGGGAAGTCCCCAAGGTGAACAATTTGCATGAGATAGCGGAGGTAGTTAAACCGTTTTTGGACTGATTTATGGAGGGGAGCAGCGTGAAAATCTGCGAAAACTGCGGAATGGAATACGGCGACGACAATCCGTTTTGTCCGTTTTGCGACGAGCGTTATGGCGTTGTTATTCTTGCGGACGACGTTATTTCCGCTGACGGTCTGCCTGCCTATAAAGAGGAATTTCCTGTTATTGGTGAAACAGGTGTAAAGCAGGAAAGCTTTGCAGCTAACCGAGATGAGATATTCGAGAGAAACACCCGTCTTGCGGAAATTGAGAATTTCATGCCAAAGGTGGGAGTAAAGAAAGTTTACAAGCCCGTTATGCCTTTGGCAGAAGTTGACAGGAACGGTGAGATAATTCCGTATAAACCGACAAATCCGATTATTAAGAAATTTAACAATATCCGCAAAAATATAAAAGATAAAAAAATAATCGGTAATTTTAAGAAATCTCTTTGTGTACTTGCTGGTATATATGTTTTTTTGATTTTATTGATTTTGGGTATGAGCCGTTTTGAAACTGTAGATAATACTTATATTTATAATGAAACAGTCGTTCAGCAAACGTCAACAGTGCAGGAAATTACATATGTTTATGATGAAACTGCTGTTCAGCAAACGGTAATAAGGTCAGAAACCGCATATTCGGGTAATGGGGAAGTTCCTGCCGTTAAGACCGCTGTACCGGAAGAGATTACCATTACAAGCGAAAACGGACTTGAAATGAAGCTTACTATCCAGTCTAAGGCGGAATATTTTGCTTACAGCTTTGAATTTACAAATACTACAGACAGAGATTTAGACAGTTTTTACGATGAATTTGCAGGCGCGGAATATATGGATAAAGTTTATGCCATGTGGATAACGGCTTCAAACGGAAACAGCATTATGCATTTTATAAGTTGGGAAGACGGTATTCCGCATACCGATCAGCCTTATACGGTAAGACCTAATGAGACTATATACGGAACTATAACATTTGATTTCAGAGACAAAGATTAATTTGACAAAACATTGACAATCAAACAAAAAAATGCTATAATTACTTTGTATTTTAATATGAACGAAGAAAGGACGATCCAAATGGGATACACATTAACTGAAAAAATTTTAAAGGCTCACCTTGTTGACGGCGAGTTCGTCAAGGGCAAGGAAATAGGAATTCGTATCGACCAGACCCTTACGCAGGACGCAACAGGTACTATGGCTTACCTCGAATTTGAGGCTATGGGTGTGCCGAGAGTTAAAACGGAACGCTCTGTGGCTTATATAGACCACAACACCCTCCAGTCGGGCTTTGAGAATGCCGACGACCACCGTTTTATCGGCTCTGTTGCCAAGAAGCACGGTATTTATTTTTCACGTCCCGGCAACGGTATCTGTCATCAGGTTCACCTTGAACGTTTCGGCGTCCCCGGAAAGACCCTTATCGGTTCGGACAGCCATACCCCCACAGGCGGCGGAATCGGCATGATCGCTATCGGCGCAGGCGGCTTGGACGTTGCTGTTGCAATGGGCGGCGGCGCATACTATATTACATACCCGAAAATTGTCAACGTTAAGCTGACAGGAAAGCTTTCCCCATGGGTAGCGGCTAAGGACGTTATTCTGGAAGTTCTCCGCAGAATGTCCGTAAAGGGCGGCGTTGGCAAGGTTATCGAGTATACGGGAGAGGGCGTTAAGACCTTGAGCGTTCCCGAGCGTGCTACAATTACAAACATGGGCGCGGAATTGGGCGCAACTACTTCCATTTTCCCGTCAGATGAAATTACAAAGCAGTTCCTTAAAGCGCAGAAGCGTGCAGAGGCCTGGACGGAGCTTTCCGCAGACCCAGACGCTGTTTATGACGAGGTAATTGAGATAAATCTTTTGGAACTTGCTCCTCTTGCGGCTTGTCCTCATTCTCCTGACAATATCAAGTCCGCCGACGATTTAAAGGGCATGAAGATAGATCAGGTATGTATCGGTTCATGTACAAACAGTTCCCTTATGGATATGATGAAGGTCGCTCACATTTTAAAGGGCAAGACCGTTCACCCCGACGTTTCCTTGTCAATCGCTCCCGGTTCCAAGCAGGTGCTGAATATGCTTGCACAGAACGGCGCATTGGCAATTATGATAGACGCAGGCGCAAGAATTCTTGAAAGCGCGTGCGGACCTTGTATCGGTATGGGACAGTCCCCGAATTCAAAGGGTATCTCTCTGCGTACCTTTAACAGAAACTTTGAGGGAAGAAGCGGCACTAAGGACGGTCAGATATATCTTGTATCACCCGAAATGGCGGCGGCTTCCGCAATTGCGGGCGTGCTTACCGACCCGAGAACACTGGGCGATATGCCTGTTTTTGAAATGCCCGAGGAATTCGTTATCAACGACAATATGATAGTTCCTCCCGCTGACGAGGCTGACATGGACAAGGTGGAAATTCTCCGCGGACCAAACATCAAGCCTTTCCCAACAACAACTCCTCTTGCGGACAGCATTGAAGCTCCCTGCTCCCTTAAAGTTGGGGATAATATTACAACCGACCACATCATGCCTGCGGGTGCGAAAATTCTGCCCCTCCGTTCAAATATTCCTGCTATTTCCAAATTCTGCTTTACAGTATGCGACGAGGAATTCCCCGACCGTGCCGAAAAGCTTGGAAAGAGCATTATCGTAGGCGGAGCAAACTACGGTCAGGGTTCGTCCCGTGAGCACGCCGCGCTTGCACCCCTCCACCTCGGCGTAAAGGCTGTTCTGGTAAAGAGCTTTGCAAGAATACACCGTTCCAACCTTATCAATGCGGGTATTCTTCCTCTCACATTTGTGAATGAGGCTGATTACGATAAAATTTCACAGGGCGACGAGCTTGCTCTTGAAAATATCCGTGGAGCAATCGAAGCGGGCAAGACGGAAATTACTCTCAAAAACAAGACCACAGGCGCGGAAATCCCCGTACTTTGCGAGCTGACCGGCAGAACAAAGGATATTATCCTTGCGGGCGGCTTGCTGGATTACACGAGAGAAAGCCTTAAATAATGTATCAGTCAAGGTGCGGACTTCTCTGCAATGAATGTGAGAACCGTGAAAAGTGCGATTGTCCCGGCTGTCTGGAGCTTGAAGAGGGGAACTGGGCAGGTGACTGCGTTGTCAAGACCTGCTGTGAAGACCGTATGTTTGAGCATTGCGGACAATGCCCGAAATTCCCCTGCGACCTGCTCCGCAACACAGCTTTCGACCCCGAGGAGGGGGACGACGGCGAACGGCTTGTTACCTTAAAGAGGTGGGTCGAAGAAAGCTCTGCTCCAAAAGAGGAAAACAGAAATCGAATTTTTATCGGTTTAACTGTCGGCGCGGTTTCTGGAGCAATTTTGGGGGCGATTTCGGGAAGCTTTGCGGCAATTATATTTGCCTGCGCTCTTGTTGGCACGGCAATCGGCGTGATGATAAACATAATTAAAGGTGATAAATAGACGGAAAAGAGGGTTCTTATGCGTAAACCTTGGCTCATAAAGCTGGTTTCTGCCGCGGCGGTATTATGTACTGTAATTGCTTCAATGCTGATAATTGCGGTAGTTATTTTGCCAAATGGTGACGCCTTAAAATTATCAGCCGCTGCTGCTGTTGTATGTTTTTTGCTTTGGGAATTTCACTACTCGCTTACGCATGACAGTTTGGGACGGAAAATCAATCCGTCCGTAGTGCCGATTTACAAAAAGCCCGAGACTGCACAATACAATACGTTACAATACAAACCAGTGCCATATACACCGTTGCCTACAGGCAGATTTGTTTTTAGCAAGGATATTTTCTTGGGGAAAATGAAAAAAATTGCTGAACGGTTTAAGCTTAGACTTTCTTGTGAAGTAACATGGTGTTTTAATGAATGTGACGAAGATGAATTACCTATGTATGAAGCTGTATTGACAGGTAAGTATAATTTTGAACTAACGTGTTTTGACAATAAAATTTCAATCATACCGATTGATTTGAATGTTCATAATTATTACAATTTTAGATACAACTTTGATTTGCTTGACGACAATTTGCGTGATGATAAAAAAGCGCATAAACACGTCGATCTTGACCGAGGTTTTGAATTTAATGAGTTTTCAAACGATATATCTGTTAAGGATTTATCCGACGACGAGATTTTTGACATTGTTGAAAAAATTATCGAGGCTCTTTACGGTGCAATTTCAATGGATTACGAAATAATCACAGCGGACGACGGAAAGGAAAGCTTTATATTTTACCTTGACGCGCCCGATTATTACGGCTACACCGAAACTACGGAAATAGGAAACTTTAAATTTATTCTGAATAAAGAAAACGGAGGAAATTAAAATGGCTGAAAAAATCAAAATGACTACCCCCCTTGTGGAAATGGACGGCGACGAGATGACCCGTATCATCTGGAAGATGATCAAGGATATTCTTATCAACCCTTACATTGAGCTTAACTCGGAATACTACGACCTTGGCTTGGTTCACAGAAACGAGACCGACGACCAGGTAACTATTGATTCCGCAAACGCTACCAAAAAGTACGGCGTTGCTGTAAAGTGTGCTACCATTACACCGAATGCTGCCAGGATGACAGAGTATAATCTGAAGGAAATGTGGAAGTCACCA
>JAAVHM010000117.1 GCA_014799675.1 Ruminococcus sp.
AAACTGCGGAACGTCAAACTCTGCGGCAATTCAAGTTGAAGAGTATGGGATTTGATTTCCATTCTATAGGAAATTAATTGTAAAAAAAATATTAACTCGGTATATACTCTTGACAAATTGCTCCGATTTTAGTATAATATATTAGTCAATTAATTTTGCGGATATGGCGGAATCGGCAGACGCGCTAGATTCAGGTTCTAGTGGTAGCAATACCGTGTGTGTTCAAGTCACATTATCCGCACCATACGTTTTTAAGCCAAAAACAGCCCTTTACAAATTTTATAAAAAGGGCTGTTTTTTGGTTTACTTTTTTTCGGGTTCTAGTGTTTTTAGTGATAATTCAGACGATTTGCGGCGGCTTTCATTTGCTCAAAAGATGAATGAACATAAATAGCCGTTGTGCTGATACTGGAGTGACCCAGCATACAGCGGAGCGTTTCAATATCTCCCCCACTCTGCAAAATGTAGGTAGCATATGTATGCCGAAGTTTGTGGGGCGGTATGTATGGAATGTTCGGGTACTTCTCCTGCCGTTCCCTGAAAAATTTCTTGTAATGGGTGTGATACACCGTAAAGGAAAGCGGTTCTCCCCTTTCATTATGGAATACATACCCCTTTTTGCTTTTATCTGCACTTTGCACAGCGGCTAATATTCGGCGGCTCTCGTCGCACAGCGGCACTCTCCTGTCCTTGTTGCTCTTGGTGGAATTTCTTATAATTGCATGACCCTTTGAGTTTACAAGGGTCTGACACACGTTTATATAGCCCTCGTCGAAGTTGATGTTCTCCCATTTAAGGGCAAGAATTTCACCGCGCCGCAAGCCCGTCCAAAGCTCCAGTTTAAACATCAGAATATCGGGAGTTTCTTCCTCAAAAAGCTGTTTCAACTGCGTTTTCGTAAGCGGCACAAAATTCTTTGTGATTTTCTTGGGGGCTTTTACCTTTTCAGCAGCGTTTTTGCTTGCATATTCATTCAGAACCGCTTCATTAAGACAACGTTTGAGCAGGAAGTAAACTTTCCGCTGTCGGCTTGTGCTATACGTTTTTGCGGTATTTAAGCAACGCTGAACGTGTATAGGCTTTATGTTTTCAAGCTCCATATTTGCGATAGGTCGAAAGTGCTTTTCGTTGATAATTTTATATTCGACCGCACAATCATACGAAAGAACGCCGTCGCAGTACGTCTCATAAAATTCGTCAAACCATTCTGAAAATATCATTGTTTCACCTCCTTGAACAAAATTGACACGCAATCCCCGACCCTTTGCGTTAAGGGTTTTAGGGGGTGTTCTGTCATTCCCGTACATAAAAAATTAACGGAAAGTTTTCAGACTCCTCCAAGACTTTCAAGGCGGCAGACGGGGAAACGGCAATTAAGGGAGTTATGCCCCGAAATGATTATGCCAATTGCGTTTTTGGTTCGTTTGCGGTATGCCGTTCGTTTATTGCGTTCCGAGGGGGACGGGGGCATAACACCCTTAATTTCAGTATACGTCTGCCGTCTTGAAACCCTCGGAGCTTCTGAAAACTTTCCGTTAATTTTTTATGCACTCACATTGTCGGGTAATTTCTGCACAGTCAATTTTGTATTTTCAGATACTTGAAGCCTGTTTTTGCAGGTTCGCAGTATGTCTCAAAGTCACATTCAAAGCTGTTGTAATCCGTGTCGCCAAGCTCAAAAGGGACGTTGCGTATAAGGTTTCCGCCTGCGTAATAGAAGTTACCGAAAATCTTTGACAGGTCTTTCGTTATGTATTTGGTGATGTACCCGAAAATCATATCGGTGTTGCCGCTTATCTCTTCCGCTGTTGAATGTCCGTATTTCCATTGTGGGAGGTTGTACACCGTCTTGCAGTCCTCGGGGCGTATTCCCTTGCGTTTCAGCGTTTCAAGCTTTAGCGGCTTGTCGTAGCCCTCTGCAATGCGTGTGCCGCTGTCGGTAAGCTCCATGCAGTCGTTCACAATTCCGTGCAGGTGGATTTTTCCGTCCTTGTGATATTCGGGTATGAAGATGTACGAAAGACCTTTTCGGCTAACCATATTTTTTAAGAAGCTCCGCATTACCTTTATGACCTCTTTCGGTGACCTGCTGTCGATTTTCTTTGGGTCAAAGGTCAGCGTTACAAAATACTTGAAGCTGTCACGGTTCATGGCGATAATGTCGTATATTTTATCCTTGGAACGTTTCTGACTGTCGCTTCTTGTTTCGCTGTCCTTGCTTTGGGGCTTTGGTATCTTTACGGCAGAAAACGGCGTAATCAATTCCCAACCGCTTTCGCGGAAAACCTTGCGGCTTGCAACAGTTATTTTCGATATTCCGTCGGGATAGTTTTTCACTTTGGTATTGTGCATTATATCATGTGCAGATTTCGGCATTATTGCTGTACTTGCTACCATTCTTTTCACCTCCTTATGCAGGGCATGAAGTACGCTGTATTGCGGCTTTGTGCGTTCTCTGTGAGAAAAATCTGTGTATACAATCAAGTAACCCCCAATCCCCCTTTTTGTCCCCTTTTCCTGCCGCTTTCCGATTTCCTGCCAACGGCAGGAAACCTCGGAAAAGCGGCTTGGGAAAAATGGCTTTTTTGGGGGGAGTATTCAATTGTACTGTACGGTAATTTATATCATTACCGTACAGTAATTATAATACCACCAAAAAGAAATTTTGTCAATACCTTTTGGGAATATTTTTTTAAAAATACTACCATAAGGTGTTTTTTTGTGGTATAATAATTATAAAGAGGGTGAAAAAAATGTATAAAAACAATCTTTATGAAGCAAGAGACAATGCACACATAACACAGGCAGAAATGGCAGAAAAATTGAATATGAATGTTACAGTATACGGACGTTATGAACGAGGAGAAAGAGACATTCCTTTGAGCATAGCCGTTCAAATGGCAGAAATATTTGATGTTTCATTGGATTATATAGCTTGTCGTTCCGAAAGCCGTATGGGTATACAAGAGGACAGAGACAATAAGCTGATAGAAGAAACTGTATTCGCGCCGCTTATTGAAGAAACTGGAGACGAACAGACAGCAATGATTGAATTTATAAAATCCCAAAGGCAACAACTTGACTTTCTCGAAAATGAAATCAGGAAAAAAGGAAAACACCTCCGATAAATAAAAATCGGGGGTGTTTCTTTGTGTCAATATTTTACATTTTATATGGAAAATGTTGGGTTCAGGTTCTAGTGGTAGCAATACCGTGTGTGTTCAAGTCACATTATCCGCACCAGCGGGGAAGCCCCCGCGGGCAGAAAGGCTTCTGTAGAAATACGGAAGCCTTTTTCTTTGTCATTTCCCGAAAAAATCTTTTTCCAAAGCTGAAACAAACGGCAAACCGTCTCTGCTTACGTGGGGACGGCTTTTTTATTACTCGATAAGTTACATCAAACACATAAAACAGCCCTTTCATATTTCGCCGAAAGGGCTGTTTCTTCTTTTACTCTCCTATCAGAAGCTCACGGGGAGCGATTTTTTTCACCCGCAGCGACATCAGGCAAGCCGCGCCGAACGCGAATATTACAAGCACGATACCCGAAATTACGCACAATTCCACAGGAATGATAAAGTTCCCCTTGACAATTCCGATACCGCTTAGGAACACCGCAAAAAGCGGATTTATCAGCCGCATACTTACAGCAATTCCAACAGCTGTGGAAATTATTACAGACGGCATAAAGCTCATTGCGGTCTGCACCACAAGCTGGGTCGTTGTATAGCCGAGAGCCTTTAAAATGCCGTAATCACGCTTCTTGTTGTTAAGCATTGTACGCACAAGCAGGTACATTACAAAAATAATCACAATGCAGCTTATTATCACAATTGCTATTACGAGGAACGTCATCAGCATAACATACACGCCGCCTGTGCTTTCCAATATCGCCTGAATATTCTGCGCGGCGTTTACGTCGCTGCCGAATTGGTCGGACAGCTCTGCGCTGAAATCGTCAATATCTATATCCTCCGCCAAATTGATATAGTAGGTAACATTAGGCAGGGAGCTTAATTTTTCATAGCCCTCACGGGTCATAATACAGTCCTTGCCGAGATTGTTGGAGTTCTGAGTATATCCCGAAACAATATATTTTTCTTCGGAATTTCCCACCTTAAGAGCAATTTCATCGCCGATTTTTATATTGTTGTCCTTTGCGTATTTTGCCGCAATTGAGATCTCATTGCCGTATTTGGGGTAACGTCCCTCTATAGACATACTCTGATTATTCAGCTTGGAGCAGTCGCCCGCCACAGATACGAACAGGGAAAGACCGTCAACGTGCTGTACCTCCATATTATTGTTGGTGAACAGATAGAATTTTTCCACGCGGCTGTCGTTCTCCAGTACGGAAACAAGCTCGTCTTCCCTGTTAAGGTTGACGTTTATCGCAAAGTCCGCAAACTCTCCCGCTATCATTTCTACCATGGGCTGTATATCAACTATAGTATTTCTGAACGAGGTTGCGGAAAACACCAAAACCAGCGAAATAACAAGCATTGTAACGCATACCGTGACGTTCTGTTTAAGTCCGCTTAGTGTGGTTTTCATTGCAAGGGCGGCGTTTATGGGCAGAGAAGTTTTTTCAAGGGGCAGGTGATTTTTCTTGAAATTATGGGTGGAAATTCCCTGCCGCATTGCCGTTATGGGTTCGATTTTCTTTATCTTTTTTGCGGAAAAATACACCGCCGCCGAGACAATTCCCATAATAAAAATTACCGAAAACAATACGGGCAGGGGTTGGAAACGCACCGCATAGGGAATGCCCGTCTGTGCTATCATCATTTCATTTACCGCGGGAAAAACGCAGTAGGAAAGCATAGTGCCGATAACCGCGGCAGCTGCGGAAACTCCCGCGAACTGGGCAAGCAGTGCCGAAACCAGCTGTCCGCTTGTGTAGCCCACGGCTTTCAGCGCGCCTAAATTCTGCATATTTTCCTGAATGTAATTTGCGATATTTGAGGCGATCACAACCACGCCGATAAGCAGTACCAAAAACGCCATTGCGCTTAAAATTCCCGCGCATATCATTTGTGAAATATACCTTGATGTGGTAACTAATTTGTAGTCGTTTGACGTTACAACAACGTCGGGAAATTCCTTTGCTATCTCGTCTTTAAGCTCTGTGCCTATCTCCTCGCATTTCTCTATGTCGGTTACTCTTGCGGAAACATACACGGAGTTCAGCGCGGCGGTTTCTTTTGAAAATTCCTCAAACTTATCCTCCGTCAGCAGTAACGCCGTCATTCCGCAGTTGTGAGAACCGTTCATTGCGCTGTTGAAAAATCCGCACACGGTGAACTCGAAATCTTCACCCAAAAGGGTTATTTTTACCGTATCGCCGACGGAGTAATTATTTCCCGTGCCGTAAAGCATGGGGAGGTAAATTCCGCTTTTGATATCGCTGTCCTCGGTAATTTCAAAGCTTCCCACATTTCTGGAAAGAGCGTCCTCCTTTTCAAGCAGCACTCCAAGCTGGGATATTTCGCCGCCGTTGTACTCAAAAGACATGGGTTCGCAGAACGCGTCGCCGACGGTAAATTCCGTAATATCGGAACGTTCTTCAAGGGTTTCCGAAATAAAATCTTTGAAATCGTCGCCCACCACATATGCGGCAATATTTACATGACCGTCGTTAAGCCTGTCGTGACAGCGGTCGAAATTTTTTCTGTAGTCCATTGAAAGCATAAGCCACAAATTCATCATCAGCGAGGAAAGCAGAACGAGGACGATAATTGCGGCGGTCTGACCCTTTGCCTTGCGGATATTTGAACGGGCAAGCAGTATATTTCTGTACATATTACCACCCCATTCTTGTGAGAAATTCCGACAGCTTATTGTGTCTTTCCTCGTCGTTCGGAGCGTATTTTCCGAGGTCGCATTCGCCCATGACAATGCCGTCCTTTAAGTACAGAATACGGTTTCCCCGCCGCGCGGAACGCATATCGTGAGTTACCATTACAACGCTTTGTCCCTGCTCGTTGAAGCTTGTGAGGGTGTCCAGGACGTCAAGTCCCGACTTTGAATTAAGCGCGCCTGTAGGTTCGTCCGCAAAAAGAATTTCGGGGGAATTTATCAGCGCGCGGACAATTCCTGCTCTCTGCGCCTGACCGCCGGAAATTTGCGTGGGGAATTTGCTAAGGGTCTCCTCGGAGATATCCACCGCCTTGAAAAGCTCCCTCGCCTTTGCGGCAAGAGCCTTTTTGTCCTTGTTCACAAGCAGACCCGCCGCAAGGACGTTATCCAGGACGCTCATTGTGTCGATAAGATAAATCTGCTGGAACACAAATCCGCAATGCTCCTTTCGGAACAGCGCAAGACCGTCGGAACTCAGATCCGTGATTACCTTGTCGCCGAATGTGATCTTGCCGAGAGTGGGAGTGTCCATTCCCGAAAGCGCGTACAGAAGCGTGGATTTTCCCGCACCCGACGCGCCCATGATTACCGTGAAGTCGCCCTTGTAAAGCTCTAAGTCAATGTTTTTCAGAACGTGCTGCATTGCCCCTCCGCTGGAGAAGCTTTTGCTTAAACGTTCGGTTTTAATTAAAGTATTTTTCATAATAAAAACCGTCCTTTCACGTTCAATTATACTTATTTAAATCTTAAGTGTCTTTAAGCAATTCTTAAATATTCCTTAAATCGTTAAATCGTTCCGCTTAGCTTAATAAATATTTCTGCGGAAAGACCGTGCTGTCCGTTTTCAATAACAAGCTCTCCGCCCATTTCTTTCATAAAGCAGTCGGAAATATACAGTCCGAGACCTGCTCCGTCAATATTTTCCGAGTTCTTGCCCCGCTTGAATTTTTCCTTTAGGAACGGTATTTCTTCATTTGGAACACCGCCGCCGAAGTCCTCGATTTTTACCGAAAGACGGTTATTTTTCAGCAAAATTTCCACGTCTATTTCAGTGTTTGCGTACTTGTAGGAATTCGCAAAAATATTGTCGAAAACCTGCTGCAAACGAAGCTTGTCCGCATAGATAAGGCAATCGGGAACAGCGGGAATTTCGGCGTAATGGAAATAATCCGCGCCAGCTAACATTTCGGAAATTTCGTCGCTTTCCATATCGACAGGCTCAACGGTGAGCTGCTGCAATTCCTCCAAGGTCGCCGAAAAAAGGTTTGTAACAAGGGTGTTTATCTGGTCTGCCTTGTGAATAATGTGGGTGAAATTCTGACGGTTTTTTTCGTTTTCGGAAATCGCCGCGCCCACCTCAGAAGCCGCCTTTATGCTTGCAACGGGGGGTCTTATATCGTGGGAAAGCTTTGCCACAAGCTCCTTTTTCTCGGCGTTTGCACGGGCTTCCGCAAGCCTTGCTTTTTTCAGCTCGGAGCGCATTATGTCGAAGCTTTCTGTAAACGCGCCGAAAATATTTCCCCTGTCCATTTTCAGAGGAATATCAAGATTTCCTCCCGCAACGCTTTCGGCGAAGCCCTCTAATTTTTTGAAAGGTTTTATTACCGCAAAATAAATGTACACCGAATATGCCGCGCAAATTATAAACTGGACTGCCGCCGCAAACACGATTACCGTGACGGTTTTCTTTCTGCTTTCGGCAAGACCTTTACGGCTGTTGTTGTGGATAATTATTTTCCCCACAGGAACGTTTTCCGCTTCAATGTCAAGTATCGTGTCGCGGTTTATGACCGCTTCGTTTATGCTTTCGCTAAGTCCCACTTTCGTTCGGAACAGCATTTTCCCGTCTCCGTCAAGGACGGTGTAATCAAGGCTTGTGGAATTTCTGTGAGAGTAAATATTTTCCCAATCAGATTGTACCGACTGCACCGCCGCGTTTATCTCAACAGCATCCTGCAAGTCGTTACCGTCAGTATTCATAAACCAAATGAGAACGGAAATTTCCGCCAAAAAAATTACTGCCATGCAGGTCAGAAAAGCTTTATATTTCATTATTATTACCCTCTGTTTTTTACATAACATTTTCAAATTAAAAATTAATAGTATTATTTATCAAGATTATTCTGCCCGCGGGGGCTTCCCCGCCCGATAAATTTGTAGCCGTCGCCCCACACGGTAACTATGTATTTCGGGTCGCTTTGGTCGCGTTCTATCGCTTCCCGAATTTTTCTTATGTGGACGTTCAGCGTGCCGTCTCCCGTGAATTTGTCCTCCCATACGTTATCGAAAATTTCCTGCTTGGAGACTACCCTGTTTTCGTTTTTCATAAGATAGGTCAGCAGCTTGAATTCCAGAGCCGTAAGCTTTGCGGGAGTTCCGTCCGCAAGAACCTGTTTGGCGTTGAAATCAACGGTAAGCCAGCCGTCGGAATAAGCTGTATCCGCGCTTTGTCCGTAACGCTTCAGAACCGCCTTGACCTTTGCAAGCAGAACGCCGAGAGAATAGGGCTTCTGGATATAATCGTCGCCGCCGATATTCAGGGCGATAATTTTATCGTCGTCGCTTGACCGTGCGGAAATAAACAAAATCGGTATCTGTGTTTTTTCGCGAAGTTCTCTGCAAAGGTCAAAGCCGCTGTCGTCCCCTAAATTTATGTCAAGGAGCAGCAGGTCGGCAGAATTGTTTTCAAAAAAGCTTCTGCATTCTTCCGCGCTGTACACAACAGCGGCAGTTACGCCGAACAGTTCAAAATATTCCGCTGTGCTGTCCGCAAGCATTTTTTCGTCGTCTATTATCAGGCAATCGTATTTCATTTTTATTCTCCTTAAATATTGGTAATGTTATTATAATAGCACATTAAACAACCAACGTCAATCCATTTATTTTAATAAAAAATAAACGTTACTGCTTTTTGCAATAACGTTTATTCGGTGTTTTTTACTCGTTTTTATCTTAATTTTTTCTTCTGCGGCTTTATATGAACAGTCTTTTTTCACAAAATATCCGACAATTTCTTGAATTAAAAACGCTGCTTCTTTTTATTGCAGAAAGCTATGATGATCATGTTTCCGGATCGCTGCCTTTCAGGTGCAGGATCACCTTGGCTTCACAGCCCGGGACAAGCGTCCTGAACAGGTCGTTTTCTATATAGTCCTCCTCATATGGCGCAAGGACGCTTAAATAGACCTCGGAGCTTTCATAATCTATTCCATTGTCATTTATCTCAATTATTTCGGTTACTTCGGAGTGGTCGTCATATGCGGGGTATAGTATATTCATCATGTCACAGCCGTCAATGATACCGTTTTCCTCTATAAATTCGGTAAGACTTGCAAGAGGCTTTTCGCCGCAGTTTTTGATATATAATGTTATGTTATAATAATCGTCGTTTATTTTGTAAGTCTCCACACGGATATCGTCAAAATACTCGGTTTTGAACGGCTCGGCAAAGCTTACCGTTTTGTCGTTTTCCTCCGTTTCGGAAGCTTCTTCGCCGTCCCCGTTCGTTTCAGTTTCCGGCATTGCCGCTTCAATTTTGCACCATGTCATATCCTTTTGCAGGTCGCCTATCTGCTCCTCGGTAAGGTTGGTGGAAATAAGGGTCAGCTTTTTAAGAGACGTCAGAGTTTTAAGGGATCTGTAGTGCATAAAGCGTACATTTTTCAGGTAAAGTTCTTCAATGTATGTGTTGTTTTCAATGTCCTCCGCGTTAAATGTATCAGGATCTTCACAGTCAATGATTATCGTTTTTAATGCGGGACAATCGCCAAGCT
>JAAVHM010000118.1 GCA_014799675.1 Ruminococcus sp.
AAGATTTGCAAGTTCCGTTTTACTGCGTTGATATTTCGGGCAGTGAAATGATTCCCACAGACAACAGGTTTGCTTTTCACTCGACGACATACGGTGAATTTAACCTTGAAAGCGGTCAGGATCTGTGTCACCGTTACAGCTTTTCCGCTATGCAGCAGCTGCTGTGCTTAATATACAATTCGGAAGATCACAGCAAGCTTAAGCCGCTTATCGCCGCATTGTTCCCATATGATGACGACGACCGCAAAAACGCTGTTGCGGTTTATAATAAAATCATAAACAAGCCCGAAAAAGCAGTCAAATATTATAATCAGCTGCTTTACATTCTTAACAATTCACTGTTTAATTTAAGACCGGGCAACAGCAGCTGGAATCGCTCTATACGCGAATGCTACGACCCGGAATCCTGGTATGGAAACGGACAAGGTTTTGTTATAAGCAGCGAGGACGATGTATATCTTCTTGATAATTTGCTTGCCATTCCTGTCGAACCGTCTACGATATATTTTTATACAGCAAAGACGAACAGCGGAGATCGGCTGCTATACAGTTCAAACAATCCTTTCCCCAATGAAGGAATAAATGCATACGGCGAATGCAACATACCGATTTTTATTTGTTTGTCCGACGGAACCGAAAAGCAGATCACATTTCCGCAATAAAAAAACAGCCGCAGAATAATTCTGCGGCTGAAATTATATTCTTATGTTTAAACCACAGCTTTTCTTGCGGCTGCTCCTGGAACGGTTTTCTTGATGATATCTGCTCCGATACCTCTTAGCTTTTCCTCAAAATTTTCATAGCCGCGCTCTATGTGGTAAATATCTTCTATCTCGGTAACTCCCTTTGCGGCGAGACCCGCAATTACAAGAGCTGCTCCTGCTCTCAGGTCGGGAGCTGTAACGGGCGCGCCCATAAGCTGTCCCACGCCCTCTATTACTGCGACCTTTCCGTCCACGGAAATATCCGCGCCCATTCTCCGCAGCTCGTTCACATATCTGAATCTGTTGTCAAAAATTCCGTCCGTAACTATACTTGTACCCTCCGCAAGACACAAAAGCGTTGATATCTGCGGCTGCATATCCGTTGGGAAGCCCGGGTGCGGCATGGTCTTTACGCTTGCTTTTACAAGAGGACCGTCAACCGAAATCCTTATGCTCTCGTCGAATTCCTCGACGTTCACGCCTATCTTTGCAAGCTTTGCGGTAATGCTCTCCAAATGCTTGGGGATAACATTTTTTATCAGGACGTTTCCCTGAGTTGCCGCCGCGGCTACCATAAATGTACCCGCTTCTATCTGGTCGGGAATGACCGCGTAAGCAGCCCCTTTAAGACGCTTTACGCCTTTTATTTTGATAACGTCAGTACCTGCGCCCATAATATCCGCGCCCATGGAGTTGAGGAAGTTTGCAAGGTCGACAATGTGGGGTTCTTTTGCGGCGTTTTCGATAACCGTCATGCCTGTTGCCTTTACCGCCGCAAGCATTGCGTTTATAGTCGCGCCAACGGTCACCATATCGAAATATATCTGTGTTCCGTAAAGACCCTCGGACTGAATATCCACCATGCCGCGGTCTATAGTACAGGTCGCGCCCAATGCGGCGAAAGCTTTGAGATGCTGGTCTATTGGTCTGTCCCCGAGGTCGCAGCCTCCGGGCATGGAAACGCGGGCACGCCCGAACTTTCCTAAAAGAGTGCCCAGAAAATAATATGAAGCCCGCATATGCTTAGCCATTTCATATGGTACGATAGGGTCTGTAATTCCCGTTGCGTCAATTCTTACGGTGTGCTTGTCAAGAAAAATAACGCTTGCGCCCATTTCGTAAAGTATGCGGAGGCTTATAGAAACATCGCTGATGTTAGGTACGTTTTCAAGGACGCATGGCTCGTCCGAAAGTATAACGGCAGGTATGATAGCCACGACTGCATTTTTTGCGCCGCTTATCTCAACTTCCCCATGAAGCTTGCGGCCGCCTTTTATAATAAACTTTTCCAAAGTATTCTCTCCCGTATCGGCGGAAGCCGCCGACAAATTTGTTATCCTGATCACCAAATAAAAGTGTAAATAAAAAATCTGCACAAAAATCATATATGCAAATTTTTGCTTGATTTTTTATATACTTTTTAATGGGTGATCAGTATTACAGCAAATTTATTGAAGCAATTTTGAATTGCAGGGTAAAAACGGATATTGGGTATAACTGATTTGCTGTTTTGATCAAGAGTAAAAACCCATACGGATTTTCACAGCATTACTATTATACCATATTTCGGAGCAAAATAAAAGCCCTTTCGGATAATTTTTATTACATTTTTTTGGTTTGCGAACAAGTTGTTTTTTGTGATAATGCACAAAAAAGTCCGCACAATTGGTCAAAACGGTCAAAATTGCATAATTATGGAAATCCTAGCGGCAACTATTAGTTGCGGGAATTTTTGTATACTTTTTAGTTGTCAGCAATTTATGAAATTTATGATTTTGATAAGCAAAACAAGCGTCGCGTCAAATAAAATTTATTTTATTAAAACAGCTTTACAAAAAAGAAAAATTGGTGTATAATAATAGGGTATTTTAGAACCTGTCCACATAGGCGTAAGCGCACGTCTTTTTGGCAATCTTTTGCCGCTGACTGCGTTAAAAATCCTTGCCATACGCGATGTATGCAAAAAGCTAAAGCTTTTGCGGATTTTTGCCTTGCCATCGACAAAATCTTGCCAAAAATCCGCACACTTATCCTATGTGGACAGGTTCTTATTTTTGAAAAAAGGAATGATTTTATGATTATCAAAAAAATTGCTGCGCTGGCATTATCCGCCGCTGTTATTGCAGCTCTTGCGGGCTGCGAGGGTGAAAGCGCTACTCTGGACGAGCTTATTGGCAACGATCAGACACAGGATACAACAACGGCAGCCACGGTGAATGAAGCCGAGATACAGTGGCTTCCCGACGTGGAGATACACAATTTCGATATGCCCGAGGCAGGCGAGAAAATTGCCGTTATCACAGTCAAGGATTACGGCGAGATAAAGATAAAGCTTTTCCCCGAGGACGCTCCCGAGGGTGTTGAGAACTTTATCGGACTTGCTGAAATGAATTATTACGACGAGATAATTTTCCACAGAATAATCCCCAACTTTATGATACAGGGCGGCGACCCCCGCGGCGACGGCACTGGTGGAAAATCTATCTGGGGAGATAAATTTGACGGCGGTACTTCCGAGAACCTTTACCACTTCACGGGAGCAGTTGCTTACGCAAACAGCGGCAGCACTTCCACAAACGGCAGCCAGTTCTATATTGTAAATACTCCAGACGGGTATCTTGATATGACCTGTGCAGAGTATTACGCCTACAGTGACGGACAGTACAACTGGCCTGCAAACGTTGCGGAGAAATACGGCGAGGTTGGCGGCGTGCCTTATCTTGACGGCGGCTATACAGTTTTCGGACAGGTTTTCGAGGGCATGGACGTTGTACGCGCTATTGCTTCCGTTGAGACCGACCCGCAGAACGACAAGCCCATTACGCAAGTGGTAATGGAAAGCGTCCGCATTGAAGAGTACACGGGCGAATAAAAATTTAAAAAATTAAAAGGCAGGAAAATTTTCCTGCCTTGTTTTTTCTACAATATATAATTTTGTAACCCGCCCCTTGGGGGGCTATATAAACGAATAGTTTACCGTATTTAACCATGGGGGGGACATTTTGCCAGTACTGCGTTACAGGCTGCCGCGGGGCGTTCCCCGCTATTTTTCTTTCGGCTTGAACACCAATGCCGTAATAAGCCCAAAAAGTATCGCCGCGGTTATACCTCCCGCCGCGCCTGTCAGACCTCCCGTCAGAATGCCGAGGAAGCCCTTTTCGTCAACCGCCTGCCTTACGCCCTCGGCGAGAATGTTCCCGAAGCCCGTAATCGGCACGGTCGCTCCTGCTCCCGCAAAGTCAACCAGCGGCTTGTATAAGCCAAGCGCGCCAAGCACTACTCCCGCAACAACATATGATACAAGAATCCTTGCAGGTGTAAGCTTTGTGTAGTCGATAAGGGTCTGTCCCACGGCGCAGAAAAGTCCGCCGATAACAAACGCCCAAAGATAATTCATAAACATTTTAAAACCTCCTGTTCATTATTCATTTATTCTGCTTTCGGACGAAATAAAAACCGCATGGGATATGGACGGTATGCTCTCGCCCTGCTGTGAAGCTGTTGTGGACATCAGCGCGCCCGTTGCACAGAAGAGTATATTTTTTATCTCTCCCGACCGCACTTTCGGCAGGAAATATCCGCAAAGCACCGATGCCGAACAGCCGCAGCCCGAGCCGCCCGAGTGGACGTCCTGCTTCTCAATATCGAACATCATTGCGCCGCAGTCCCTGTGGCAGCCTGAAATATCTATGCCGTCCCCCCGCAGAAGCTCGATAAGAAGCTTGCTGCCGGTTACTCCCAAGTCTCCCGTGATTATTGCGTCAAAATCGGAGGGCTCCATTGCCGTGTCCTGCAAAAAGGTTTTTATAACGTAAGCCGCCGCGGGAGCCATTGCCGCACCCATGTTGTTTGCGTCGGTAACGCCCATGTCAACTATTTTGCCAATGGTAACACCTCGTATGAAAGGGGCTGAAGTCTTGGGGGACACCACCGCCGCGCCCGAGGCAGTGCACGTCCACTGTGCGGTAGGGGTACGTACAGAGCCGTAGGATAGGGGAAAGCGAAACTGTCTCTCCGCTGTGCAGAAGTGGGAGGAGGTAGTGGCTACTATTTTTCCGCCCAGACCGCTGTCGGTCATAAGGGCGGAAAGAACAAGTCCCTCCGACATTGTGGAGCAAGCGCCGTATATGCCAAGCATAGGTATGTTCAGGTCACGCAGTCCGTAGGTAGAGCTTATGCACTGATTCAGCAAGTCCCCCGCAAACATATAGTCTATGTCGTCGGAGGAAAGTCCGCCCTTTGACATGGCTTTTGAGACCGTCCTTTTCATAAGTTCGCTTTCAGCCTGTTCCCATGTTTTCTGTCCGAAATACGAGTCGTTTTCAATTTCGTCGAAAAACTGCGCTAAAGGTCCTTCACCCTCCTTTTTGCCCACTATTGCGGCAAAGCTGTGTATGGTGGGGGGAGCTTCCATTAAAAAAGTGTTCCGTGATATTTTTTTTGCCATAAACGAACTCCTTTCAGCTTTTTGATTTATACTGATAACCGATCAAAAACTGCAAAAAAATCAAGTAAAAAATTGCATATATGATTTTTGTCTGCGATTTTATCGGGTATCAGTATTAATGTTCCGAGTATGGCAAAAAATATACATATTGCAGTCTGTCGAAAAAGTATAAATTTATATTTTGCGTGGTAATGTTTTTGTTTGGTTTCTGTTGGTTTGTCTTTGAATTTTGGAGACTTTTTCAGTAACTGTTAATCGTTCACAATGTGCGAGAGAGACAACCAAAGAGGGGAGGGGGAGCGCTCATGGAATTCGTTGGACGCGCGCCGCCTCCCCCTCCCCTCTTAGGTTTTCTCTCTCGCGCTCTCACTTTCCTTACTCCCTACCTCCTCAGGCTACGCTACTGCAAAGGTAGATTGGTTTGTAACAAAATTTTAAA
>JAAVHM010000119.1 GCA_014799675.1 Ruminococcus sp.
ATTGTTAATTATTAATTAAATTCCGCTGTAAAGTCAGAAATACAAATAGTTGTAAAAATAGTTTTCCACACCGTGTGGAAAACACTGTGGAAAACTAAAAATGCCGTTCTTTACGCCATGTAATTCGTTACATTACGTTTTGTATAACGTACTTTTCCACCTCTTCCACTTTAATGGAGAAAAACCCGATATTTTAATCTATATCAGCGTTTGACGGCTTTTAAAAAGTGTTTGTGCCAATAAATTACAGAGGTTTTCCACAAATTTTTCCGCTTCACTGCGGGAATTAACATATGGCTTTTCCACCGTTTTGACAGGCAGTAAATTTTTCCGCTTTTTTAACTTTTTTTAAGCATTGCGGGTATGGAAAAGCAAAGCCTGTACATCAGGACGTTTAAAAAGGTTTTCAACAGTTTATACACTACTACTGCTGCTGCTGTTTATAACTTATCATTGTTATGATTTAACACGCGGCTGATTGTGAATGTTATTAAATTCACCTGATAAAGAGGTGGAAAAATTTCTTGCCTCTTGCTTCTAATCTTCTTTTAAAACATTTAGCAGTATCTGATAACTAAATAAATTTTAACAGGAAAGGATATTCTTGAAATGAAATTCTTATGCAAACAAGCAGAGCTTAACGAAGCTTTGGCAAACGTATCAAGGGCAGTTCCCCAAAAGTCCCCCATATCCGCTTTGGAGGGCGTGAAAATTTATCTGAATAAAGAAACGCTGGAGCTTACGGGCTACGACTTGGAGCTGGGCATACAGACCAAAATAGAAGTTGTTTCGGAGGACGTTGGAGAATTTATCCTCAACAGCAAGCTTTTCAGCGAAATTGTCCGCAAGATGCCCTCGGAGACAATCGAGATAGAGGTCAAAGGCGACCTTTCCACAATTATCAGGGGAGAAAAGGCAGAGTACAGCATTACTGCTCTCCCTGCGGACGAGTACCCCTCTATCCCCGACCACGACACGGGTGACAATTTCACAATTTCCCAGGCAATGCTCAGAAATATGATAAATCAGACTATCTTTGCCGTTGCCGTTACGGACAACAAGCCTATTCTCACAGGCGAGCTTTTCGACATTATGGATCACAATTTCAACCTTGCGGCAATTGACGGCTTCCGTCTTGCGGTGCGTTCCGAGCGTATAGAATCGGACAACCATTACAATTTTGTTGTAAAGGCTAAAGCCTTGTCAGAAGTTTCAAAGCTTTTAAAGGACGACGGCGAGGAAACAGTTACAATGCACGTTTCCAAAAAGCACATTACCTTTGAGATCGGCAAGTACATGGTGCTTTCAAGGCTTCTGGAGGGTGAGTTCCACAACTACAAGGGTTCTATCCCCGCAAATCACAATACGGAAATTATTCTCAGCACAAGAGACCTTATAAACAGCCTGGAGCGCTGTATGCTTCTTATAAACGAGAAAACCAAAGCTCCCGTCAGATGTCTTTTCAGGGACGGTATTGTAAAAATTTCCTGCTCAACGGCTTTAGGAAAGCTTAACGACGAGTTCGGGGCGGATATCTCCGGTCCCTCGGTGGAAATTGGCTTCAACTGCCGTTATCTTCTGGACGCGTTAAAGGCTTCCGAGTCGGACAGGGTAAGGCTGCTTCTCAACGGCGGACTTTCGCCTATGAAGATAGTTCCCATGGAGGGCAATGCATACGTATTTTTGGTACTGCCTATGCGCTTGAAAAGCGAATAACATAGAATTCCCCGAGTGGTAGGGCAGGGGCTTGCTCCTGCCTTTATACACCAATTTATAAAAAATTAGGAAATTCATCATGGAGGAATAAATGGACAGTGAAGTTAATATAACCACCGAGTTTATAAAGCTTGACCAGCTTCTTAAATTTTCGGGAGCTGTGGCGATAGGCTCGGAAGCAAAGGAGATAATTGCTTCCGGCGGTGTAAAAGTAAACGGTGAAGTCTGCACTATGCGGGGCAAAAAAATTCGTCCCGGGGACACTATTAATGTTTACAACAAGGATATTACTGTAAAATAATTACTGACAGTAAAAATATATGAAAGGTAAAAAGAGAATTACAGGCAGAGAAAATTTCTATTTTCTATCCTCTATCCTCTATTTTCTATGATAGTAAACAGCATTTTCGCCGACGGCTACAAAAATCTGAAACAAGTTAATATCACTCTCGACCCGAAAATGAACATCATCTGCGGCGAAAACGCCCAAGGGAAAACCAATCTGATAGAAGCTGTATGGCTATGCTCGGGCTGCCGTTCGTTCAGGGGAACAAAGGACAAGGACATGATCTGTTTCGACGGAGACGTTTCCCGAGTTTCGGTGAATTTTGAAAATTTCTACAGAATGGAAAATATCGAGTTTATTCTTAAAAAAGGTACTGTAAAGGAAAAGACAATTACATTAAACGGCATAAAAAACGACCGCCTTTCAAAGCTTTTTGAGGAATTCAAGTGCGTGGTTTTTACTCCCGAGGATCTGAATATTACAAAGGGTTCGCCCGACAACAGGAGGAATTTTCTTGATATTGCAATATCACAGATAAAGCCCTCATATATAAACGCTCTGAAAAAATACAACGGCATTTTGCAGCAGAGAAATTCCCTGCTGAAAAGCATGAGCGCAGTCCAAGGCAGCGACACAAAATATCTTGACGTTTGGAACGAACAGCTTGCGGAAGCGGGAGCTTTTATTTCAGTGCTTCGGTACAATTACTGCAAGACCCTTAATGAACAGGCAAACAGGCTTTATAATTTAATTACAGACAGTAAAGAAAATTTACAAATATACTATCAGTCAACAATTTACGACGATCTGGAGGGGGAGACGGACGTTAAAAATAAGCTTGCGGATATTTACATTCAGAAGCTTAAAGACACCGCCGAGAACGACAAAAAAATGGGCTATACAGGGGCGGGCGTCCACAGGGACGATATGCACGCTTTTGTGAATGATATTTCTCTGCGGGACTTCGGTTCACAGGGACAGTCACGTTCCGCGGCTCTGGCGTTAAAGCTTGCCCATGCGAAAATTCTCAAGGCGGAGCAGGGGGAATACCCTGTTATGCTTCTGGACGACGTTTTGTCGGAGCTGGATTCCACCCGACAGAAATTTATTCTGAACAATATTGACGATATGCAGGTGATAATAACCTGCTGCGACAGCCGTCCAATAACAGATCTGCGGGACGGGAAAGTTTTCACGGTTGAGAACGGGAGAATAGGCAGCGGGGAATTTTAAAGAAAGGATAAGCAAGAGTATGTACGAAAGAATGCTTGATAAAAAGGTCGTTCCCACAATTCCGGAAATGACGGCATACTGCGGAGAAAACGCGGAGCTTTTTACCTTGCTCAATAATTGGCTATCCGAAACATACGGAACAGTACAGGAGGTTGTTTTTCCTTACGGCAATAATTACGGCTGGGGAATTTCCCACAAAATAAAAAAGAAGTTTATATGTAATGTATTTGCCGAAAACAATTCTTTTACTGTAATGATGAGACTGTCAAACAAGCAGTTTGATACAATATATGATAATGTTGAAAAGTATACTCAGGAATATATCGACAATAAATATCCATGCGGCGAGGGCGGCTGGATACACTATCGTATTATTAATAAGGACAATTTCAGTGATATACAAAAGCTGTTGAATATTAAATGTTCATAAATAATTTTTAAGGCAGGCGGTAAAATGTATCTTCATCTTGGAGAGGAAACTGTCACAAGGACAAAGGATATTGTGGGAATTTTCAACATTGAAAATACTTCCGTCAGCAAGCATACAAAGGAATTTCTGGCGCACTCCGAAAAAAGCGGCAAGGTTTTCAACGTCAGCTATGAGATGCCGAAGTCCTTTATAGTATGTGAAAATGACGGAAAGGAAACTGTTTATATTTCCCAAATCTCCGTTGCAACTCTAAAGAAGCGGGGAAGCCCCCGCGGGCAGTGTCTACCCCCACAGATAAAATAAAAAAAGCATTAACTTTGCTAAGCCCCCTAGCAAGGGGGCGGGTATATAATTTAATGTATAAAAATATATAAATAATACTATTAGTAATAAAATCTTGCAGAAAATTCTGCGAAAGGAAGTAAAGAAATGCCCGAAATTCAAAAGTACGACGAAAATCAGATACAGGTCTTAGAGGGACTTGAAGCCGTAAGAAAGCGTCCCGGAATGTATATCGGTTCAACGGGACCAAAGGGACTTCATCACCTTGTTTATGAAATTGTGGACAACGCTATCGACGAGGCGTTGGCAGGTTACTGCTCGCAGATAGACGTTGATATCCTGCCCGAAAATATTATCTGCGTTTCCGACAACGGACGCGGTATTCCTACAGGCATTCACCCCAAGGAGGGAATTTCCGCGGCGACTGTCGTTTACACCATTCTCCACGCGGGAGGAAAATTCGGCGGCGGCGGCTACAAGGTCGCGGGCGGTCTCCACGGCGTTGGCGCTTCTGTTGTAAACGCTCTTTCCGAGTGGCTGGAGCTTACCGTTAAGGACGGCAAGGAAGTTCACTACCAGCGTTTCCACAACGGCGGAAAATATGACGAGCCTCTTAAAGTAGTTGACAAAACAACAGAGACGGGTACTACCGTAAAATTCAAAGCCGATCCGACCATTTTTGAGGAAACTACGGAGTACGATTACGAGGTGCTTTTGAAGCGTCTTAGGGAACAGGCTTTCCTTAATGCGGGAATTAAAATAGTTTTTTCGGACAAAAGAGACCCTGCTGATGTAAAGTCGGAAACTTTACACTATGAGGGCGGCATAAAACAGTTTGTTGAGCATATCCACAGCACGAGGGGTCTTGAACCTTTGGCGGAGGAAGTTATTTACGTCAGCGGCACACAGGGAGACTCCACCGCGGAAGTTGCTTTGATGTACAACGACAGCTACAACGAGTTGATTTTATCCTTTGCCAATAATATCCACACTATAGACGGCGGAAGCCATGAAAACGGATTTAAGAACGCCTTGACAAAGGTTATCAACGAATACGGCAAAAAGTTCAATCTCTTAAAGGACGGCGACAAGCTTTTGGGCGACGACGTCCGTGAGGGAATTACAGCAATTGTTTCCGTAAAGCTTACAGACTGCGAATTTGAGGGTCAGACAAAGGGTCGTCTGGGAAATCCCGAGGTGCGTCCTTTTGTTGAAAATATGGTTACTGAAAAGCTTATGTGCTATCTGGAGGAAAATCCCGCGGTAGCAAGAGCGATTTTTGACAAGTCACAGGCGGCACAAAGAGCAAGAGAAGCGGCTAAAAAAGCAAGAGAAACAGCCCGCCGCAAGTCCGCAATGGAGTCCGCATCACTTCCCGGAAAGCTTGCGGACTGTTCCGAAAAGGACGTGGAATTTACCGAAATCTACATCGTCGAGGGAGACTCTGCGGGCGGTTCCGCAAAGCAGGGACGAGACAGAAGATATCAGGCGATACTTCCTCTTTGGGGAAAAATGCTTAACGTTGAAAAGGCACGTATCGACAAGGTTTACGGTAATGAAAAGCTTATGCCTGTGGTTACGGCTTTGGGAACTTCTATCGGCGAGGACTTCGACATCAGCAAGCTTCGCTACGGTAAAGTAATAATTATGGCGGACGCCGACGTTGACGGCTGTCATATAAGAACTCTGCTTCTGACGTTCTTTTTCAGATTTATGCGTCCCCTGATCGCTAATGGAAATGTTTATATTGCACAGCCGCCGCTTTTCAAGGTTTCAAGGGGAAAGCAGATAAGGTATGCTTTTTCCGACCCGGAGAGAGACAGATTTATTGCCGAGCTTAAAGGCGACAACGAAAATGCAAAGGTTGACGTTCAGCGTTACAAGGGTCTTGGTGAAATGGATCCCGAACAGCTTTGGGAGACCACAATGGACCCCGAGACAAGGACAATGTTAAAGGTTACAATGGAGGACGCTGTCAAGGCGGACGAGATCTTCACAATTCTCATGGGCGACAAGGTTCTGCCGAGAAGAGAATTTATTGAAAAGAACGCAAAATACGTTCAGTCATTGGATATTTAATTTGAGGTGTATTAATGGGAATTTTAAACGAAATGTTCGGAGACGGTGAAAGTCTTTCTGAAATTAAAGAGGGGGATCTTCTTGCGGCCGGGGACTATGTCAGCGAAAAGGAAATAATGCTGTCGGGATATAAGGAATTCCGCAAAAGATATATTATGAAAAATCTTATTTTAAGGCTTTTCATAGTTGCTGTTGCAACGGCTTCCGCGGTTTTTATGACTGTGACAAGTCCCGCTGACGATAAAATGATACCTGTTTTCTGCGTGGTTTTGTGCGTTTTCATTGCGGTGTATTTTATAAGTCAGAATGTTCAGAACAAGAAAAAATACATGGCAAGTCTGGACGGCCTTTCGGGTATACCATATCATGTGGAGATTTACACGGATAAGATAAAAATTTCCGATATGTCTCCCGTTGAGGAAACTGCGGAGGAAGTCAAAGAGGAAAATGAGACGGAAATTTCCCCCGAAGAGGAAATCCCGCAGGAGGAAGAAAACCCAACAACAGTGATACATCTTGATTCACAGATAGTCGATTTATTGGAGAAAGAAAATATTTTTATACTTGTGGTAAGAAAAGCTTATTTGTTTATAGTTCCCAAATCGGCATTTTCGCAGGAGGATACCCAAAAGGTACGTGAAAAGCTTTCCAACATAATGGGAATAAGGTATAAAAAATATATATGAAATTGTAGGGGCGGGGTCTCCCCGCCCGTTTGAATGTATCAGAAAAAACGGGACGGGAAACCCGTCCCCTACGAAATTTGTGATTTATTATAATCTCTAATTAAGGAGTGTTTAAAGTTTGTACAACGATGAAAATTCTAAAGTCATAAACGTTGATATCGAAAGCGAAATGAAAAAATCGTTTTTGGAATATTCAATGTCGGTAATTGCTTCCCGCGCCCTGCCCGACGTTCGGGACGGCTTGAAGCCCGTTCACAGGCGTATAATCTACACAATGGACGATGCGGGAAATACCTCCGACAAGCCTTACAGAAAGTGCGCCTATACAGTCGGTGAAGTTCTGGGTAAATACCACCCTCACGGCGACGCTTCCGTTTATGACGCTTTGGTGCGTTTGGCGCAGGATTTTTCTCTTAGATATCCTCTTATTGACGGTCACGGAAACTTCGGTTCAACGGACGGAGACCCTCCTGCCGCTTACCGTTACACAGAAGCAAGAATGGCGAAAATTGCGGGGGAAATGCTTGCTGATATCGGCAAGGACACGATCCCATACCGTCCAAACTATGACGACCATTTGCTTGAACCGGAAGTCCTGCCCTCCCGTTTCCCAAACCTTTTGGTAAACGGTTCGATCGGTATTGCTGTCGGCATGGCGACAAATATCCCGCCCCACAATCTCCGTGAAGTTATCGGCGCAATTGACGCAATGATAAAAGACCCCGACATTTCCATTGAGGGGCTTATGGAACACATCAAGGGACCCGATTTCCCCACAGGCGGAATTATCATGGGACGCGCGGGAATTCGTTCCGCATACGCAACGGGCAGGGGAAAGCTTACTCTCCGCGCCCGCACGGAAATTGAGGAAATAAAAGGCAGACAATGCATAATCGTCACGGAAATTCCCTACATGGTAAACAAGGCAAGACTTGTTGAAAGCATTGCAACCATGGCAAAGGAAAAGCGCGTTGAGGGAATTCATTTCGTCCGCGACGAGTCCGACAAGGAACACGCCGTTAGAATTGTTATCGAGCTTAAAAAGGACGCTGCCCCAATGATTGTCCTTAACAAGCTTTTTGCATACACTCAATTGCAGGACACGGTGGGCGTAATTATGCTTGCCCTTGTCCGCGGAGAGCCAAAAGTCCTCACTCTGAAGCAAATGCTTGAAGAGTACATTGATTTTCAGGTGGACGTTATCCGCCGCCGCACAGAGTTCGACCTTAAAAAGGCAAGAGAAAGAGCCCACATTTTAGAGGGACTTATGACCGCCGTTGACAACATTGACGAGGTCGTAAAAATCTGCCGCACATCAAAGGACGCTTCCGAAATAAAGGCAAGGCTTATTGAACGCTTCGGCATTACCGAAGTTCAGGCGGACGCTATCGCGCAGATGAGACTTGTTCAGCTTTCGGGCTTGGAGCGTCAGAAGCTTGAGGACGAATTGAACGCGCTCCATGCAAAAATTCAGGAATTCCTTGAAATTCTGGAAAACCACCAGAAGGTTCTTGAAATAATTGCCGCCGAGCTGGAAATTATCAAAAACAAATACGGCGACGAAAGACGTACCGCAATTGAAACAATTTCGGGCGAAGTAGACGTTGAGGACTTGATCCCCGTGGAAAACTGCGTTGTTACCTACACAGATATAGGTTACATCAAACGCCAGCCTGTTTCGGTTTACAAGGCGCAGAACCGCGGCGGCAAGGGTGTTTCGGGCATGAAGCAGAGGGACGAGGATTTCGTTCAGGAAATGTTTATCAGCTCCAGCCACGACCATATTCTCTTTATTTCCAACAAGGGAATTATGTACAAGCTCCGCTGCTTTGAAATTCCCGAGGGCTCAAAGCAGGCGAGGGGACTTAATATTGTTAATATCCTGCCCATGGGCGAGGGTGAAAGCGTTGCGGCAATGCTCAATACCTCCGATTTCAGCGAGGGCAAATATGTTATAATGGTAACGAAAAACGGCAAGATCAAGCGTACCTCTCTTGAAGCTTACAAGAACGTCCGCAAGAACGGTCTTATTGCAATAGGACTTGACGAGGGCGACGAAATTGCTTCTGTTGTTCTCACCGAGGGTAACGCGCAGCTTATTATTGCGACAGAAAACGGCATGGCAATTCGTATTGAGGAGGAAAAAATAAGGGCATTGTCCCGTTCCGCACACGGTGTAAAGGCGATAACCCTCCGCGGCGGTGACAAGGTTGTTTCAATGGCATTGCTCCGAGAGGGTGCGGAAGTTCTCACCGTTACCGACAAGGGCTTCGGAAGAAGAAGCAGTCTTGACAGTTACCGAATTCAGAACCGCGGCGGCTTTGGTCTGCTTAACTATAAGGCTTCCGAGGAAAAAGGAAAGGTCTGCGGCGTAAGAGTTGTAAGCGATGACGAGGACGTTATTATGATCTCCACAGACGGAATTATAATACGAATTCGCGTCAGCGACATCAGAGTTATGGGAAGATACGCAACGGGCGTGCGGCTCATGAGAATGTCGGGCGACGGAACGGTTGCGGCGTTCACCTCCGCGGAGCATGACGACACGGCGGAGACGGCAAAGGTTGAAGAACCCAGTGAGGAAGAAATTGCCGCGGCTGAGAATGAGGAAAAGTCCGAAAAGATTGTTGAAGAACCTGTTCCCGCAGATGACGGCGACGAAGAATAAAAATAATTTTACCCTGCTTTTTTGGAGCAGGGTAATTTTTTATATTTTTAAATTTGTTTCATGCGGAACAATTTCTAACTTTCTATGCAAGCCACATAGGGAAGATTTCTGTAATATTCCGCATAGTCAAGTCCATACCCCACCACAAAAAGGTCGGGAATTGTGAACAGGGACAAGTCAGCTTTAAAGTCCACCTCACGTCTTTCAGGCTTGTCAAGCAAAGTAATGACACGGAGGGACGCGGGGTTTCTGCCCTTTAAAATTTCGGCAATGCTTTTCAAAGTTCTGCCCGAGTCTATGATGTCCTCAACGATAACAACATGATAATTGCTGATATCCTGCTGCAAGTCCATTGTAATGGTGACATCTCCAGAGGAGGAAGTTCCCTCATAGTAGCTTTTCGCCGCCATAAAGCCTATTTCGCAGGGGACGGTTATTTCTCTGCACAGATCGGCAAGAAAAACGAAAGCTCCCTTTAAAATACTCACCAGAAGCAGGGGAGTGCCGTCGTAAATTTCGTTAAGGCTTTGACCTGTTTTTTTAACGGCTTCCCGAATTTTTTCCTCGGAGACTACCACATTTAGTGTATTTTTTCTGTAATCTTCTATATCTTTGAATTTCATGATTTTACCTCTTTTGTTTTTTCTTTTAGTATAACACATTTACATAGTTTCGTCAAGATAAAAAATTGTTCCACGTGGAACAAAGTTGTTAAATTTTTAACAATAATGTTTCACGTGGAACAATTTTATTTTTATGTAAATTTTTACTTAGTGGGAATTCTTACTATGTACTCAATAAAACCCTCCTGCTGAATTTTTTTGGAATCAGCGTTTATTCCCGCCGCTTTCATCATTTCCACCGCCTTGTTAATGGTGTTCACAAAAAGCCGTACGTCCTTAAAAACAACGCTCCGTTTCCGCAGACTTTCCATTTCCGTTTTCTTGTGAAGCATGGTGTCTATAAGACGTTCCGTGGCTTCGACGTTGAGTTTTCTGCAATGAATCGTCTCTAAGATCTGGGGACGCATTTCTTCGGGAAGCTTTAAAAGCGCGCGGGCGTGACGTTCCGTGAGACCGTATTCTGTAATTTTATTTTTTGTGTATTCGTCAAGCTTTAAAATGCGGAGCTTGTTCGCTATGGTGGACTGGGATTTCCCAAGCTTTAAAGCGGCGTCCTCCTGGGTCATTCCGTAAAAATCTATCAGCTTCGCAATTGCTTCCGCCTCGTCAAATACGGACAAGTCCTGCCGCTGAATGTTTTCTATAAGAGCCATTACCGCGGAGTTTCTTCCACTCATTTCAACGATTATGCAGGGGACAGTCTCCATGCCAAGCATTTTTGCCGCCCGCAGACGGCGTTCTCCCGAAACAAGCTCTATCTCCCCGTTTTCCCTGCGGACCGTCAGGGGCTGGAGAATTCCGTTCTGGAGGATACTTTGAGCAAGTCCGTCCAAGTCCTCAAAATCCTTCCGCGGCTGGTATGGGTTGGGGACAATTTTATCTGTCTCGATCTGCACTACCTTGTTTACTACCTTTTCTTTTACCAAAAACGGCATTTTAACACTTCCTTTAAGAAAACAGAGGATAAAAGTCAGAATTCTATCCTATTTTACAATTTATGGAATTTTTAACATTATACCACGTTTCAAAAAAGAAAAATGTCGGTTTAGCGGACAGAAACAAGGTCAAAAATTTTCATACGGACAATATTGATTAAGGAAAACCACCCCGTCATCGTAAAATTCAAGTACGCGCATAGGCTCGCTGTGCATGACGTTGTAGGAATTCACATAGACCGTGACAAATCCCGCAACGAAAGCCGTCATAAGAACAAACGCCGTGACTGTGTAAAATGCCCACCTGCGGAGCTTTGCTTTGCCGTCCATGGCAACATTAAAATTAAATGGGTTCATTTTTACTTTCCTCCACTTTGTTTCACGTAAAACAATTTAAAAAGTACCCCGCCCCCTTTGAGGGGGACTTCCCCGCTATGTAAGAGCTTTTGCCAATGATTTTCCTATAAGCTCGCCGCTGTACACCGCTTGATCGACGCTGTTTGCGTGTCCTCCAACTTCTATCAAAATTGAACCTGTGGTAAGGTCTTGATTGTATTTTCTATAGTCGAAAAGAATAGGTCTTGTAAGTCCCTGATAGTCGCTTTCAAGCTGTTGCTGGAGCAGGCTTGCAAAGCGGAAATTTTTCAGATAATTCGGCATACCCATAGTGCCGTCGTCGCAGCCGCTTATTATCATGACCTGCGCCGCGTTTTTGCCGTTTATTTCGGCAACGGGAGCAATGCGCTCGCCGCTTTCCCGTTCGATAGCGTCCCGGTGGATATCAAGCACGATTTTTATGGAGGGGTTTTCCTCCAAAATTTTTTGAACAGTCTCCCTGCTCCTGTCGTAGCTGTCGTTATAAGAGGGGTAATCGTGCATAGTGGTGTCATGGAGTACGGCAATTCCCGCCGCTTCAAGCTGTTCCGCGATAGCGTCGCCGACGGCAGCCATGTTCATATTCGGGTCGGTTGTTCGGGAATTAAAGCTGCTGTCGTAGAAATCCCGTTCATAGGGTTCGTAGCTTTCGGTAGCGTGGGTGTGCATAATAAGAACCTGGGGCTCGCCGTTTTTTTCAATTTCAAAATCGGGAGCAAGGCGGCTTTCCTCCAAAAGGGTACTGTTGGGCAGGCTTGTGACGTTCCGCACCTGTCCCGCTATGTCGAGGTCGATATAGTTATCGCCCTTAAAATTTCCGTAGCACATGGCGGTTATAGCGCCGTCGCGGCTTTCAAGGTTTTCGGGGTAAGGCTCGGGACCCACGTCATAGATCTTGTCGGGGACGCGTCTTTCCTCGTCGGTACTGTTTGGGATAAGCAATTCCCCGTAAGAAAGCATAAAGGTATCGTCCACGGCAAAAAGCTTTTCGCGGCTTTGGGGGGACTTGTCCGCAGCAATCTCGGCGGCCATGTTTTCCTGATATGTTTCGGAAATTTCAGTATTTGAAGCATTTTGAAAAACGTCCCCCACGGAAAGAAAAGCGGAAGCGCTTGCAGCCAAAAAGGCAGCGGAGCTTGCGGAGGAGGGCATAGCGTCCGACACCGCAGCTGTCATAAGCGGAAGCATAGCTAAAAAGAGCGTTCCCGCGGCGGCGTTCCGCAGGCGTATTTTTTTCTGCCTTGAAAGCGGCGGACATTTTGGCATGGTATCATCTCCTTTTATAAATAGTATGCATAAAGAAGCGGGAAATATTCTCAAAGAAATTATTGTTAGCGGGGAACGCCCCGCAGCGAGAGTCCCCCCAATGATAAATACGAATGATCATTTATTTTATTGAAGCCCCCCGAGGGGCGGGTTAATTTATAAAGTATTTATATTTTACACAAAACATTATTGTTAAATATTTAACAATAATGTTTCACGTGGAACAATTTTTGGGTTGTTTTTTATTTTAGGAAATTTGTTACTATGTCATGGCTTTTTGGTATTGGAATTGTTTGTTTGTCTTTGAATTTTGGAAGCAAGGTTAGGAATTTGTTAATCGTTCACAAATTCGGGGGTCAGACACCACAAAGGGGGAGGGGGACAAAATAACCCAACAAAAATCGGCATTCCCCCTCCCCCTTTGAGGTTTCTGCCC
>JAAVHM010000120.1 GCA_014799675.1 Ruminococcus sp.
TGTAGGGGCGGGGTCTCCCCGCCCGCGATACAAACCGCACGGCTTGTATCGTGAACGCGGGACGGGAAACCCGTCCCCTACGAATTTTGTCCGGATATTTTTATGTACAGCTATAAATAAAACCGAAACAACTTTTATGCCGGATCAAAAACAGGAGGAAAAAATTATGCCGAGACCAACAACAAAAACAGGGCTGCTTGAAGCGGCTGCCGAAAATTATTCAAAGCTGAACAAGCTTATTTCGTCCCTCACCGAGGAGCAGCTTTCAACACCCTTTGACTTTTCGGGGGACGAGAAAAAGAAAGAAGCTCATTGGCGGCGGGACAAAAATCTCCGCGACATTCTGATACATCTTTACGAGTGGCACACGCTGCTTTTAGAGTGGGTCGCCGCAAACGAAAAGGGAGAAAACAAGCCGTTCCTGCCAGAGCCTTACAACTGGAAAAACTATGGGGAAATGAACGTTAAGCTTTGGGAAAAGCACCAAAGCACGTCCCGTGAAAAAGCAAAGGAAATGCTGGAAAAATCTCATGCCGACGTTATTAAGCTTGCGGAAAAATTCTCCGACGAGGAGCTGTTCACAAGGGGGTATTTTAAGTGGACGGGCAGTAATGCTTTGGGCTCTTACTTTGTTTCCTGCACTTCAAGCCACTATGACTGGGCAATGAAAAAGCTGAAAGCGCACATAAAAAAATGCGGGGGAAAGTGATTTTTATGGATATTGATTTCAGCAAAATAACTCCCTGCGGCGGCGATTGCAGGAGCTGTGAGCATTTTGGCGCGGAATGTGAGGGCTGTCTGAAAAACGGCGGAAAATGCGTTCATATGTGGGAAAATGGCTGTAAAATTTTTGCCTGCTGTGAAAAGCATAACGTGAAATTCTGCGGACTGTGCGGCGAGTTTCCCTGCGATTATGTGAAAACAAATATTACTAAGTGGGACAGCGGCGCAATTGAACGTCTTGAAAGGCTTGGTACAGAGTACAGAAAAAGAGAGAGCGAATTTTCGGAGCAATGCAAAAAATTGTGGAAACAGATCGGCGCTCACGGGGTAATGGTTCTTTCTACCTGTGCCGAAAACAGGGTAACTTCACGTTCCATGAGCGTGGTTGTTATTGACGGGAAATTTTACTGTCAGACAGATGAAAATTACTTGAAATACAAACAGCTTATGCGGAACGAAAACGCCGCACTGTGCTTCAAGAATTTTTCGATAGAGGGCAAGTGCCGCAGTATCGGCAAGCCTGCAGACAATGATTTCTTTATCAAGGCAATGAAAAAATATTTTCTGCCCGCATATATGACGTACTCAAATCTTGATGTGGAACGGGTTCTGGAAATCACGCCGACGCTTATCTATTCATGGAGCTATGAGCTTACAAAACCATACATGGAGTACTGGGATTTTGAAAATCTTACATACCGAAAGGAGTACAAATAATGGAAAAGCTTGACTACAAAAAAGAGTACAAGGACTTGTATCAGCCCGCCGCAAAGCCGTCCCTGACAGACGTCCCCGAGATGATCTTTATTGCGGTGGACGGCGGGGGAGACCCCAACACAAGCCCCGAATACAAGGCGGCTATGGAAATGCTGTACGGGCTTTCCTTTACCATAAAAATGTCCAAAATGGACGGAAGTCAGCCCGAGGGTTATTTTGAGTATATCGTGCCGCCTTTGGAGGGGTTGTGGTACGCTGACGGTGTTTCCTTTGACGGTATGAACGTTACTGACAAAAATAAATTCAAGTGGGTGTCAATGATACGCCAGCCCGAATTTGTCACGGAGCAGGTCTTTGAAACGGCGCGGGAAAAGCTTGCAAAGAAAAAGCCCGACCTCGATCTGAGCAAGGCAAGGCTTATGAAATATACCGAGGGGCTGTGCGTCCAGATAATGCACAAGGGGTCTTATGACGACGAGCCGAGAAGCATTGAGATGATTAAGAAATTTGCCGAGGAAAACGGCTTGACCGAGGATTTTTCGGGCGGCAGATATCACCATGAGATATATCTTTCCGACCCGAGAAAGTGCGCTCCCGAACGGCTTCGGACGGTTATCAGACACCCTGTTTCAAAATAAAAATTATTGTTTTTACAGCAAAGCAAAAACCCTGTTTGAAAGAACCATGCTGAGCGTAAGTTGTGCAATCCAATGCGGCGTTCTCAATTTTTTGTCTGATATCGCAGTCCTTGACATAGAGTTCGAGAACGTCGTTCAAATTTCTGAAAGCCGAAAGAAGCTTTTTTGATTCATGAATTTTAAAATCACCGTTTTTAAAAAGCGCGTCAAAGCTGAATTTATTGCAGTCCATAAAAATTTCCTTTCTGTTATATTGACAATAAAGTCCTTAAGATGTATAATGATTTTATATAGACTTTTTTGTCAATTATAATATTGTAATTGCAGGTTTTATTTATCGTGTCTATATTATATCATAGGTATACCTAATATGTCAATGTATATTTTATGTACATTATGTTAATTGTATATTAATATAAGGAGGCGTAATTTTTTGGATAAAAAATATATTGAACGTCCCGAGTCAAAATTTGACCAAAAAGAATATGATAAAAAATATAAAAAAGAACACTACACACAAATTGTTATACGCCCCAAAAAAGACATTGCCGATACCATTAATAAATATTGTGAGGATAAAGGCATAAATCGCAGTCAGTTGATTATCAATGCTGTAATGGAATATATCGAAAAACATTAAAAGGTGCAGAGCCGGAAATTGCTTTGCACCTTTTTATATCTGTTAAGTTTTTGAAAATTGCCTTAAAACATTTCTTTCATGATCACTTTGTAAATTTTATCGTCAATTTCTATAAGACTTTTCCTGCCGCTTTTCCAGTTTACTGCAACAGTATATGTCCCGATGCTTTTGGCGGAAAGCCCTGCAAGCAAGCCAACGGGACCCAGCACGGCTTTTCCCACAAGCCCGCGGACAACGCCGCTTACTGCGGATTTGCGGTGTTCCTCGGTCATTACCTCGTATGAAGCAACCGTTTGCTTTGAAACAACGTTATTTCCTATAGTGACTGTGCCTAACAGCTCGGAAACCGCCGCGCCGATATAATCTCCCGCAATAACTTTATTTTTCGCCATAGTAAAGACCTCCTGTGTTTGTTTGTATTTGTTAAAAAGTATACCACAAACGGGAACGGTTTTCAAGTATTTTTGCCAATAATAAAACCAAAATTATGGTTATTTTTTATGTTGACGAAATTTGTTCTATGTGATACAATAGTTTTGTAAACGATTACCTATCCTAATAACCAATAAAAGCGCAGATAAAAAATCTGCACAAAAATTATCTATGCAGATTTTTTATACACTTTTTTGGTTATTAGTATTAAAAGCTTGAAAGGAGCTTGTTTCACATGAAAGAAATTTTAAAAAAAATAACTGCTGCCGCTGCGGCTATGGCTTTGGCTGTATCTATGTCGGGCTGTTCGGGAGGGAACGGCGGCTCGTCCGAAGGAGAAGATACCTCCGCTGACAACGCTTCAACTGCGGCTGCCGCGGAATGGACGGAGCTTGACCAGTCCGCAATAACTGCCGCTATGGGCATGGGCTGGAATTTGGGGAACCAGCTTGAAGCCTCCAACAATAAAGTGCCAAACGAGACCGCTTGGGGCAACCCGACGATTTCAGAGGAGCTTATAAAGACCGTCAAGGAGCAGGGCTTCAAGACGGTGAGAATTCCAGTTTCCTACCTTTCCAAAATAGGGGAAGCCCCCGATTACAAAATAGACGAGGCTTGGCTCGACCGCATACAGGAGGTCGTTGACTATGTTGTGAACAACGATATGTTTGCGATAATAAATATGCACGGCGACGGCTACTACACCGTGGACGGCGCATGGCTGCTCTGCGTGGACGAAAATCAGGACGAGATAAAGGACAAGTACGAAAAGGTGTGGAAGCAGATAGCGGAGCGTTTCAAGGATTACGACCAGCACCTTATTTTCGAGTCCATGAACGAGGAGTTTGACAACACCTACGGCGAACCCGATCCCACGGGTTACGCTAACATAAACGCCTATAACCAGATTTTTGTGGACACCGTCCGCAGGACAGGTTCAAACAATGAAAAACGCTGGCTGCTTATGCCCGGCTGGAACACCAATATCGGTCACACGGCGGGGGACAAGGGCTTTGTAATTCCCGAGGACAGCCTTTGCAAAGCCGACGGAAAGAGGATAATGATCTCCGTACACTTTTACGACCCGTATAATTTTTCCCTTGACGAAAATATTGTCTCCGCAACAACGCAGTGGGGAAAATACGCTGTAGAAAAATTCGACACATGGGGTCAGGAGGACTATGTTGACAGTCAGATGAAGCTGCTGAACGACAAGTTCGTAAGTCAGGGCTACCCTGTTGTTATCGGCGAAATGGGCGTTGTTGACAAGAACCATATCGACCCGACAATGAACGAATTCAGACGCTACTGGAACGAGTACGTTGTCAAAGCCGCAAAGGATAACGGCTGTATCCCTGTTTACTGGGACAACGGCTTTAACGGCAGGAACGGTCTTGCGCTTTTCCACAGGCTTTCCAAGGAGGTCACACAGCCCGAAATTATCGAGGGTATGATGAGAGCTATAAACTCTGACGGTGATTACGAAATTCCCGCGCCCGCTGTTGAAAACACGGAAACCGAGCAGACTGAAAGCACCGACAATGCGGCATAAACAAAAATAATCGGCGTTCTATAAAAGAACGCCGATTTTATACTATATGTAATATTAAGCCGATTTTAAAACCGCATATGTATAAACCGCAGGCAGCGCCAAAATAAACAGGTCGCCGATAGTAAATTGCCTGCCGATCATTGCCGCGATCATGGAAATAAGACAAATTCCCGTCATGACCAAGCCGTAAATAAAACCGTTCTTTTTAGCGGACTGGGACTTGCCGAAGCCGTACCATGCCAGAACTCCGAACCCCGCGCAGGAAACAGCAATTCCCAAAAGATTGCCGATAAACCCGATAAACGTTCCGCTTTCAGCCATGCTGAAAATCCTGAGACCGATAAAAAATCCGTGTCCCGTCAAAACCCTTATGCCCATGACAAGAGACAGTAACGCAACTATCCCGCACAGCACGGAGCAGATGTTGATAACTCGCTTCATAAAAACAGCCCCTTTCTTGTAATTAAACAAAACGCCGAGACTATTGCCTCGACGAATTTAGCAGGAAAATTATGAAAAAAGAAAATGGAGCGGATTACGGGGCTCGAACCCGCTACCTCCACCTTGGCAAGGTGGCGCTCTACCAGATGAGCTAAATCCGCATTTTGGCTGCGACGCCGAAATACGCCGCTTAACTGTTCAATAAAGGTGGTGCCTCCGGACGGAATCGAACCATCGACACGGGGATTTTCAGTCCCCTGCTCTACCGACTGAGCTACAGAGGCATTCTTTGCTGAACAGCGCCGAATTTTGCTGCCAATCAATAAAAAGAAATTGGCGACCTGAATGGGACTCGAACCCACGACCTCCGCCGTGACAGGGCGGCGTTCTAACCAGCTGAACTACCAGGCCGTAAA
>JAAVHM010000121.1 GCA_014799675.1 Ruminococcus sp.
CTGATTTGTAATCAGCAGGTCGGGGGTTCGAGTCCGTCCACCAGCTCCATTTTTATGTTGTTTTGAGGAAACCAAGCACCCGTGCAAACAAACAGGCGAGCGCAGCGAGCTTTCTTTCTAGCTTCCGGCCTCTAACCTCTAGCTTCTAATGGAAGAGTTCCCGAGTGGCCAAAGGGGGCAGACTGTAAATCTGTTGCTTCGGCTTCGGTGGTTCGAATCCACCCTCTTCCACCAATAAAAAAACCTTGCAAGTTATTGCAAGGCTTTTTTCATTTTAGGGCATTTTGACGTAATCAATATTTTTTTGCCCCAATGTTAAAATATATAGTATGTGTATACAATTTTTGTGGATATTTTACAACGAAAATTTTATTAAAGTGTATATAAAAGAAAGGAAATTTTTATGGTAAGAGAAGATTTAAGGAACATTGCTATCATTGCCCACGTTGACCACGGCAAGACCACCCTTGTTGACGAAATGCTCAAACAGGGCGGCGCTTTCAGAGAAAATCAGACCGTTGCGGAGCGCGTTATGGACTCCAACGACCTTGAACGTGAGCGCGGTATCACAATTCTTGCGAAAAACACTTCCGTTATGTACAATGGCGTAAAGATAAACATTATCGACACCCCGGGTCACGCCGATTTCGGCGGAGAGGTAGAGCGCGTCCTGAAAATGGTGGACGGCGTTGTCCTGCTTGTTGACGCGGCGGAGGGCTGTATGCCCCAGACGAGATTTGTTCTGCAAAAAGCCCTTGAAATGGATCACAGGATCATCATTGTGGTGAACAAGATAGACCGTCCCGACGCGCGTATAAGAGCCGTACTGGACGACGTTCTGGAGCTTCTTATCGACTTGGACGCCACCGATGAACAAATCGAAAGCCCTGTGCTTTTCTGTTCGGGACGCGCGGGAACGGCTTCTCTCGTCCTTGACGACAGCGGTAAAGACCTTGTTCCCCTTTTCGAGACTATTCTGAACCACATACCTGCTCCACAGGGCGAACCCGACGAGCCTATGCAGATGCTTATTTCCTCAATCGACTACAACGACTATGTGGGAAGAATCGGCATTGGACGTATTGAGCGCGGTACTGTAAAGGTGAACCAGCAGGTAATTGTGGGCGATTACCATGAAAACAGAAAGCCTTTCAACAGCAAGATAGTTACCCTTTATCAAATCGAAGGACTGAACAAGACCCCCGTTGACGAGGCAAAAGTGGGAGACATTGTTTGGATATCGGGTATCGAAAATATCACTATCGGCGACACACTCTGCGCGGCGGACTGCTATGAGCCTGTACCTTTTGTAAAAATTTCCGAGCCTACGGTCGAAATGACTTTCTCGGTAAACGACAGCCCATTTGCGGGACGTGAGGGCAAATTCGTCACATCACGTCAGCTTCGCGACAGGCTTTTCAAGGAAATTCTGCGGGACGTTTCCCTCCGTGTTACCGAGACGGAAAACACAGACAGCTTCCGTGTTGCGGGACGTGGTGAAATGCACCTTTCAATACTTATAGAAAATATGCGCCGTGAGGGTTACGAGCTTTCAGTCTCCACTCCGAGGGTATTATACAAGGAAATCGACGGCGTTCAGTGCGAACCTATGGAAAAGGTAGTTATTGACGTCCCCGAGGAATCGGTGGGCGCGGTTATGGAAAAGCTTGGCACGCGCAAGGCGGAGCTTCAGACCATGAACCCTGTTGGCAGCCGCATGAAGCTTGAATTTTTAATTCCCTCCAGAGGACTTTTCGGCTACAAGTCGGAATTTCTCACCGACACAAAGGGCGAGGGCGTTATGAGTTCCATTTTCGACAGCTATCAGCCGTTTAAGGGAGATATTCCCAGAAGAAACACTGGCTCTCTTGTTTCCTTTGAAGCGGGCGAGGCGGTAACTTACGGACTTTTCAACGCGCAGGAAAGAGGTTCTTTGTTTATCGGCGCGGGAACTCCCGTTTACGAGGGAATGATAGTGGGCGCTTCCCCAAAGGTTGAGGATTTGGTTGTAAACGTCTGCAAGAAAAAGCACCTTACAAACACCCGCGCAAGCGGTTCGGACGACGCTTTGAGACTTGTTCCGCCGAGAAAGCTTTCCTTTGAGGAAAGACTTGAGTATATTGCGGACGACGAATTGCTTGAAATTACTCCGAAATCCATACGTATCAGAAAGCGTATTCTTGACAACAATCTCCGCGCAAAGCAGAGGGCAAAGGACAAAGCGTGATATCAGTTGACAGTTGATAGTGTATAGTTGACAGTTAAAACGTGTGGACGGAAATCCCGTCCGCCACAAAATGAAAGGTATTTTTAGGGCAAAGGGCTTGCCGATACAGGCTTGCCCCTGCCTGTATGATAGAAACGTCACTATTGTATACTGCTGTTAATAAATTATTTACCAAAAATTCGTTGTTTTTTTTTTTTTTTTTTTGGTGTATAATTTAAAAGCTATGTGCATATAGCTTAACTCCGAAAAAAGAAAAGGAATGATGTAAAATGAGTAAAATTACCGATTCAAGGGTCTGGAAAGTCCTGAAAACGCCCGATGTGATACCCACAGACCAACCGCGGCTGAAAACTAACCTTGACACAAATCTTTTGAAGCTTATTGCGATTATTTCCATGCTTATCGACCATGTTGGCAGCGCATTTTTCCACGATATGCCGATATTCCGCTATGCGGGACGGCTTGCGTTCCCGATTTTTGCGTACTGCCTCACGGTGGGACTGCTTTACACGAGCAATATCAAAAAATATCTCACCCGTCTGGGAATTTTCGCCTTAATAAGTCAGCCGCTTTATATCATGGCATTCCACCCATACGACTGGCGCGAGGAATGGATGAACATGAACATCTATTTCACGCTGTTTGTTAGCCTTATTGCAATGGCAGGCGTTAAGGAACGGAAGTGGTGGCTGTTTGCAATAGCTTTGCTGCTTCTGATGTTTATAAACTTTGACTATGGGGCAACGGGCGTTGTTCTTATGCTTATTTTTTACATATGCAGAAACCGTCCCGCAATCGGCGCGGCGCTGTTCTGTCTGTATTATCTTCCCGCGCTTTGGAACGGCTACCCCGAAGACCCGAAAAGCCTTTTGCTCGGCGGTCTGTGCGTAGACTGGACGATATTCGCTCTGCTTTCCGCGCCGTTTATTTTCCTGCGTACAAACAGTAAAATCAAGGTCAACAAATATTTCTTCTACATCTTTTACCCCGCACATCTTGCGGCGATATGGATCGTTCGCATAATTTTACACGTTTAATGAAAATGTCATAAGGAGTTCCGAACATGGATATTGAAAATAAAAAGCTGGCAACAAATGATGTGATTGTCAAATATTTCAATGACGGCGTGACAAAGGCGCTGTCCGAATATTTTGATGTAAAATGCTGTGAAAAGGGACACGATTGGTTTACTCCATGGGAGGGGCATCAGCGAAAGGCGTTCGATTTATATGCGCTAAAAGGGTATATGTATATAATTCGCTGGGGTTATAATTATGACTTTATCCCGACAAGAAAAAACGGCGAAAAATTCATTTATCACCGAACCGAAAAGGCTGTCGCCGTGCATATTCCCGATTCCTTTTATCTTCATGTTGATTACGATCCCGACAAAATGAGCCATAACGAAACCTTGGCAATAAGGGAAAAATATTGCTTGTCATCATATAATCTCGAATATATGAACCTCACAGACGTTGCTTCCGCCTATGAATATATACAGGAAATAACACGCCGGAATATTCCGTTTATGCTTGAATTTTTTGACCGTATCCGCACCATTGACGACGCTGTTGCCGAAATTGACAGGCGGTTGGAATATTCATCAGATTTTCCCAATGTCGGTCTGTATTATAAAAAGGCGTTTCTTCACGCTTATCGTCAGGAAATGGATAAGGCGGTAAATTCACTTGAAAAATTATATGAAAACGGCATTTCCGAAAGTATTATGGCAAGGCTTGAAAAGGCTTATGAAGCGGGACAATCCGAATAAATATAATATTTGCCGCACATAATTAATTATTTTTGAAAGGTATTTTTTATGGCGATTTTTAAACCGACCTACGCTCTGCGCTCCATAACGGAAATAACCCCTGCCGCGCTGGAAAAGCGTCATATAAAGGCTCTTATTCTGGACGTGGACAATACTCTTACCACCCATAACAATCCCGTTCCCGCAGAGGGTATTTCCGAATGGATAGAGGACATGAAAAAGCACAATATAAAGCTTCTTATCGTCAGCAACAACAATGCGGAACGTGTTGCTCCCTTTGCGGAAACTCTGGGTCTGCACTTCGTTCCCAACGGCGCAAAGCCCCTGCCCATGGGATTTTTGCGTGCGGTAAAAGAACTTGGTTACTCTAAAAAAAATATCTGCGCCGTGGGCGATCAGATTTTCACCGATATTTTAGGGGCAAATCTTGCAGGGGTGCGTTCTATTTTTGTTTACCCTATTGAGTTTGAAACAAGTGTACCGTTTAAAATAAAACGCGCCATAGAAAAGCCGCTTTTGCCGAAGCGGTTTAACAGGTTTGATTAAAGGAGATTTTTTACATGGAAAGATTGCTATACAAGCGTTACGGTATCGGCGCGGTATTTTTAATTCTTGCAATTGTATGTATTGTTTTCGGAATTAAAAATGCGGGCGAAAACAAAGAAAGCGAGCCGTATTACACCACCGTGACCGCTGTGATAACCGAAAAATACTTGTCCTCCGCTGCGGAGCTTGACTCCTTTGCGGACGTTACATACACCGATTTATCGGGCATTGAGAGAAGCGGCAGGATTGCATACAACGGTTCGGCAACCATTGGCGACACAATTGAAATAGAAATGAGTACCCGCAACCCTGCTGTGATAGGCTTCGCTGATGCGGGAGACGAACAAAGGCAGAATGCGGAGAGGTCCAAAAACAAGCTTTATGCTGTGATTGAAATAGTCGGCGGCGCGGTCATGCTTGTGCCGGGAATTTTTCTGATTATCCGCCGTCTAAAATCAGAGAAAGCTCCCGCAGAAAAAACTGCTCCAAGGACGGGGACTGCAAAGCCTGAACCTGTTCCCCCGCCGCAGACGGCGGCTGTAGAGTACGACATTGAGGAAATTTTGAAAAAAATTGATAAGCAAATCCCTCCCAAGCCTGTGATAAAGCTTGAACCGAAGCGCGCCGAAAAGCTTAGCGTTTTTGAAAGCAAGCTTGGCGGAGTTCCCTATATGCCGTTGGATTTCGAGTACCCAAAGGGCAGAAGCGGCATTTTTGAGGGACGTCCCCTGCGGCTGCTTGCACAGCTTAATTTTGAGAAATTGCCACATATTGAGAATTTCCCCCAAAAGGGAATTTTGCAGTTTTTCTGCTCCGACGACGAGGAGGACGGCGCGTACGGACTTAATTTTGACGATCCAATAGAGCAGGACGGTTTCCGCATAATTTATCACGAAAATATAATTGCGGACGAAAGCAAGCTTATGACAAAGGAAAATATGCCGCTGTTCAAAAACAGATTTGGGAATTTCCCATTTGAAGGAGAATTTCTCCTTGAAGCTAAAGAACCGGAAAGCTGTCCTATTTCTTCGGGAGATCACCGTTTTGAAAAATTATTGTTAAATGTTCTGTGTGATGATTACGGAAAGGAATACGAGAATATTTATGAGATAGGCGGCGAAGAGGAAGAGCTTTGCGAGAAGCTTTACGAAATGCGCGCCTTTGAGCAGACCTGTATCGGCGGTTATCCGTTCTTTACGCAGGACGACCCGAGGGGGTACAAGGAGGAAATTGCCGATTACGACATACTCCTGTTCCAATGTGCAAGCTTTTTTGAGGGCGGCTCTGGAGACGAGATAATGTGGGGCGACATGGGCGTCGGGAACTTTTTCATTTCGGAAAAAGACTTAAAAAATCTTGATTTCTCAAAGACCGCATACAACTGGGACTGCGGCTGATACAGTTTACAGTTGACAGTGTACAGTTTACAGTTATTTTGAAAATAATTAAGCGGAGGTTTTTTATATGAAGCGTGAAAATTCAGAATTTGTGAGAACGGGTAAAGGCTTTTCCTATGCGGGATCTTTAACAGTGGCACTGGGCTTGCTTTTCGCTTCGGAGATATTGTGGGCGGCGGGAGACGGTTTCCCCCTGCAAAGCGTTGCTACCGGTGTTTTCTGCATTATAGCGGGGGCTGTTTTGGTCGTTTACGGACGGAGAAAAAATATTGGAACAGACTCCGATAAAAACGATACATAAATTTATTTGTAGGGGCGGGGTTTTCCCGCCCGTGATGCAGTTTTACGTCAACGGGACGGGAAACCCGTCCCCTACAGATACGTAACCATATAAATTTTTATCACCTTTTAAAAAAATTAAAGTGAGATCGCACATGATCTCACTTTTTTATTTTACGGCGTTTATCATTGCGCGGAGAAGCTCGATAAATTCCTTTTTGCCCGAGGCGGAAAGCTTTTCGGTAATGTCAAGCAGTTCCCGCTGTTCACGGGTCAGGCTGCTGTGGGTAAGTCCCCGCTTGTCGTTGGTCAGTCCCGCTATATAGTCGAGGCTGACGTTGTAGTATTTTGCGAGGGCGATTGCGCGATTAAATGCTATTTCATTTGCTCCCTTTTCGTATAAGTTGTAATACTTCTTTTTCGTGCCGAGATAATTTACAATTTCCTTTTTTGACTTGCCGCTTTCTTTTCGTAAGATTTTTATTTTGGGGTAATACGCCATAATACCTTACCTCCTTTTAATTTAGTGTAGCATATATTATTGTTTAAGTGTGAAAAATTCAAGATATTTGATTACTTTTTAATTTGAAAATCATCAAATGTCATGTATTTTGGAATAAATTTCCTCGTATTTGTAAGAAATACAGCAATACATTTATCGCATGAATTATTTTGTAGGGGCGCATTCCATATGCGCCCGCTGAAAA
>JAAVHM010000122.1 GCA_014799675.1 Ruminococcus sp.
CCAATGCAAACGGAGCAAAATATGGGTGAGGTTCGTCAAATTTTATTTGCTTGTATTCCTTACCCTTGTATTTGTGATATTTTTCATGTCTGCATTTTGCCAAATCGGAAACAATAGACCTGTGAACTAATAATCTGTAGTCCCTATCTGCCGACAGCTTTTCACCGCTTATCAGCATTTCATAAAGCTGTCTGTATAATTCGATATACTCGCTTATGGGCGATTCAATATAATCCGCGGAAACATGAGCATTGGTAATTATCAGATGATATGGCTGTAACAAATTTTCAAGCTCATTGGGCGTAATAAGAAAATGAAACATATAATAACCTTGTGAATAATAATCGCTCATTTTGAACACTTCCCAATAACGTTTTTATTTCTCGGTATTTTCGGAATAATTTGTTTTCCCGCCGCCGTAGATTTTCAGCAGTTCCTCAGAAAAGCCGTCCCCCTCGTTGATGTAAAGCTGGGGCAGGACTTTCATAAACGGCTTGCCGCCCTTTTTGCCTTCAATAAGAAAAAGCCACGGCGGGTGGTTGGGGGTCTTGCTTACAAACCGCAGATTTTTCGGTTCTATGTCGTTGTCTTTCATGGCGGAAATTACGTCCGCAAGACGTTCCGGACGGTTGCATATGCAAAGCCTGCCGCCGAATTTAAGCAGCTTTGAAGCGGCTTTGCATACGTCATTGATGTTGCATAAAATCTCGTGCCGAGCAATTCTTTGTGCGTCCGTGCAGCTTTCTATGCCTGCGTTTGCGGCTTTGTAAGGAGGGTTGCAGGTCACAAGGTCGAGCTGACCGAGAGGCGCGTTTTTCCAAAGCTTTTTAAGGTCGGCGCAAATTGGGAAAATATTTTGCAGATTATTTTTTTCCACCGATATGCCAAACTGCTCAACAGCCTGTTCCTGAATGTCAACGCCGTAAATAAGTTTCGGCGCAAAGCTTATAAACATCAGCAGGGGAATTATCCCGCAGCCCGTGCCTAAGTCGCAGACCTTGTCCTTATGACGGGGAGCAGCAAAATCCGCAAGCAAAAAAGCGTCCGTGCCGAATTTGTGTTCCTTTGAGACGCATATTTCGATTTCATTTCTAAGTGTTTCAAATGTATAGTCGGGCATAATTTTTCCTTTCTACAGGTCGGCAAAAGCAAGATGCGGTTCTTCGTTAAACCATAAATCAGGCAATACGGAGCTTATGTAAAGATACATATATTTATCATCCATATAGTACCAGCAATCGTCGTCGCAGTCAACAGGCGGACAATATCCCAAAGAGATGTAAAAACGCTTTCTCTGCCAGCTGTCTTCCTCAATGATATCCGTAACCATAAGCGGGACGGTGTTTTCACCAATATTGTAATGCTGACGGTCAAGCCGCAGCATATAGGCTTCGTTTGAATTTGTGGGATAAATGTTGTATCCCTCTCTGCGGATAGTCAGCTGTTCTTCCTCTGCCCTGTCATCGTATTTGTATTTTCCGCGGTGAGCGATAGTTTTGTCAGAAAAATCTACTGGCGTAAAAACAAAATCCTCCGCAGACTTGATATGCTTGTCAATATTGTTCACGGAAATTGCCGTGTATTCGTCAATATTGAAAAAGCTTGGCTGATATATTTTTCTTTCATTTTGTGCATTTTGTGTTATTGTGTCATAGAAAACGTTCATTTCACAGCAGGCTATAAGCTTCATATATTCCTCGTATTTTGGAAAATGTTTAATAAAACCTCCGCCCGAATACTTATGCTGCATTTCGGGCAAATCAAGCGTCGGGTCAGAAACAGTTATGCTGACATTTATGCCGCCGGGTAAAGCGGCTTCTAATTCGTCAAGCTTTTTTTCCAGTAGATTTGGATAGTCGGAAATTTTTTCGTGATAGCCTGTATAATTTGCCCAAATGTCTACAGACGCACCGCTTTTTTTCAAAAAAGCTTCAATGTCTCCGTCAAAGTAAACGTCAGTGCATTGTCCTAAATCACGATAGCCTCCGCTATGTCCCATATCAATGGAAAACATTTCTGTTTCAACGTCAGTACCAAGCCGTTCGTCAGTAATGAATTTGTCCGAAAATGCGGCGCAGATTTCATTATATTGCCTGTTGTCGGTTATATATTCATCGGAAACATATACAAGAACGTCTCCGCTGTATACTTCGATGCCTTTAAGCGTACCGTTGTCAAAAAGAAATCCTCCAGTGAAAAACGGGTCGGTTTTGGTTATGTTCAGCTTTTCGCCGTATTTTTCAAGGTAATATTCTTCAGCGGATTTTTTCGCTGAATTTGTTTCAATAAAAACCTCGGGCTGGTCGTTAAAGCTGCACCATATTGCTGCAATAAAAATAATTATCAATACAACTAAGGCAATAAAAATGTTTCTGATTATCTTTTTTGTTTTTGACATATTTCTTACCATTTTCCCGCTAAGGAAAATGTACCCTCCTTTTGTGTTTTAGGTCTGTAAACCTTAGCTAAATTATAACATTTCAAAAATTCGGAGGCAATATGTCATTTGTCACTATATAAATGACATTTGTCACTTTTTTGATCAGCCAACCATAAGCTTGCCCTCGGGGTAAACCTCGTTCTTGTTTTTATTTTCGCTTTTTGCGGAAATTGATATCGCAAAGGAAACAGGTCCTACACGTCCTATAAACATTGTCAGGCATAAAAGTATCCTTGAAAAAATATTGCTTACAGCGGAAACGCCAACGCTCAATCCCGTTGTTGCAAGTGCGGAAATAGTCTCATACGCCGCGTCGATACCCGCAGCGCCGTCCGTTGAGTAAAAAAGTATCGTTGTAGTCACGCACATCACAAGCGCGGCGAGAACAATTATCGAAAGGGACTTGTAAACAGACTCCTTGTCGATTTTCCTGCCCATGATTATCGTGTCGTTTTTGTTTTTTATAACGCTCACAACGGTCATTATGACAATTGCAAAGGTGGTTATTTTTATTCCGCCGCCTGTTGAACCGGGAGCTGCTCCTATAAACATTATGAATATCGAGAAAAGCTTTGTTATGGAACGAAGAGCCGCGCTGTCAATTGTGCAGAAGCCCGCCGTCCGCAGAGTTACAGAGTAAAAAAAGCTGTTTGCTAATTTCCCGCCTGCGGACATATTGCCGATAGTGTCGGGGTTTGTCCATTCGGTAACAAGAGTGAGCGCCATGCCGAGAAATATTAATATAACTGTGAAAATAAGCACTATCTTTGTTTGCAGACTAAGACGCTTTTTGTGACGGTAGCCGATCAGGTCCATCCAGACCACAAAGCCAAGCCCGCCCGCAATTATGAGTATGGGTATCACCGTCATGACCACTGGGTCTGACGAAAGAGGCATAAGACTGCAATTGGGGACTTCCACCACGCCCAAAACGTCAAAGCCCGCATTGCAGAATGCGGATATCGCCAAAAATACCGATATGTACACACCGTATGCGCCGTACTTAGGCACAAGGGAGGTCATAAGCAGCAGCGAGCCAATAAATTCACAGCCAAAGGAAACTCTTATGACATATCTTACCAAAAGCTTAACGTCGTAAAAGCCCGAAGTATTTACCGACTCGGAAGCCATTTGTATAGAATGAAGCTCCATTTTTTTGTGTATAAGAAAGTTGAAAAATGAAACAAGAGTAACAAAGCCCAGTCCGCCTATCTGTATCATAAGGAGTATTACTATCTGTCCGAAAACGCTCCAGTAGCTTCCCGTGTCAACAACGGAAAGCCCCGTAACGCAGGTTGCGGAGGTTGCTGTAAAAACAGCGGAAACAGGGTCGGTAAAAACGCCGTCCCTTGAAGAAATGGGCAGCATAAGCAGTAAAGAGCCTATTGCAATGACTATTGCAAAGCTTAAAACTATCATTGCGGCAGGTCTTGCGGTTTTTGTTTTGGATTTAAAAACAGGCATAAAATAACCTCGTTCCTCGGAAATATTTACATACCTGTTTATTATATCACATATGCGCCTGTTTTTCAAGCAAAACACAAACTTTTAAGCAATTTCCGAAAAAAATAATTGTAAATCCCATAATTAACAGTTGCAATTTCGGCGGGATTGTTGTATAATATTAATAAGTATACAAAAAATGAGACAGGCAGAGGGGACAGTATAATGAAAAAGTTTTGGAAGCTTGAAATTGCTTCGCTCGGGTATTTTATTCTTTATTGTGTAGCGGCAATTATGAATAATAGAAGAGGTGTGGTTGCTTTAGTATTGACTGCTGCGTGTACTGTAATTGCCATGCGCTCTTTGGATATAACAAGATTTAAAAAGGTAATTTTTATTATTTTACAGCTTTTGGGGTACTTTATTTTGTGGGTAATTTTTTTGATGATTCTTTTGGCGGAATGACTTTATTATAAAAAATTAAGAGGTGAATTTTCCCGATGATGATAACTCAAAAGGAAAAAAAGAAAGCCAAATTCAGGGCTTCCTTTATATTTCTGTTTATTTTCGCAAGCTTTGCGGTTTGCTTTGTTTTATATATGAAAGAGGATTTTGAACTTACTCCCGAAATGCTGGAGGACGCTTCCGAAGCCTTTGTGTACATCGACCCCGTGGGAGAGAGGAGTACCATTATAAACCCCGTGCCGTCAAGCGAAAGGCAGGAGGACAGCTATTACGACGACGCTGTTTTTATCGGAAGCAAGGCGCTGTCGGGGCTTGCGGACTACGGTTACATAAAGTCGGAAAATATGATAATTTCGGACGACATTACTCTTGCAAATTTTAACACGGTAATTCTCTCCGACGGCGACCCCGACAGCGGAAGCACCGCCGCGGATACGGTCATAAGCAAAAACCCGGGAAAGCTTTATATAATGGTGGGTATAAACGACTTAGACAGGGCGGACAGCCCCAACCTGTTCGGAGAGCTTGAAAGCTTTATCGGAAGCGTTAAGGAAAGCGTACCGAATGTAAAAATTTACCTTATGTCGGTTCTTCCCGTTTCGGCGGAAATGGAGAGCAGGATAGCTTCAAACGCCGCAATAGACGCGTATAATTCACAGCTTCTGCATTTTGCGGACAGGATAAAGGCTTGCTATATTGATGTGAACACAAACTTTAAGGGCAACGACGGACGGCTTCCCGCATCACTGGCGGAGGTAAACGGTATCAAGCTGAAAAAGGAGTCCTACAGCGTTCTTTCGGAGTATATACTTACCCATACAGTAAACTAAAAAATAACATAATGTGAGGAAAAAATATGTTTGTAGAGTGTCTGGCTATTTTCGGACTTATTTTCGTGGTTGCGGTAATGTATGTCCGCGCAAAAAAGAAAGACTATGCGCTGGCGACAGTTCCGCTGCTGGTTCTTCCCGCGGCGAATATTTTAGCTTACGCATTTTCGGGAGGAATTTCTAATATATTGCCTGTGGACAGGTTTACCGCTTATTCGGCGATAAATATTGTTGCGGTGGTAATTTCAAGCTGTCTTGTGGGACTTATGTCAGGGAAATTCGGCAAAAAATCCGTAAGGGGAGCATACATCACCATGTCGCTTGTCTTCAATATTGTGCTTGCGGCTATACTTATTTATAATATGTTTGAAACGATATACAGATAATACTGATTTTTAATTAAGATAG
>JAAVHM010000123.1 GCA_014799675.1 Ruminococcus sp.
TAAAGAAGAATTTCTTAGCTCGATGTCCATCTCTGCTCAATTGGAAGGGTTACAGATATACGGTGAAAATGGCTGTTATTTGTCGGTTTACGGTGTGCCTGAGTTCAGCGTTGAAAAAGTTTGGACTGTAAATTCTGTGCAATGCTTTATTTTTACAAAAGACCTTGAAGTAGCAGGTGCCGTATATTTTTACGAAAATGATAAAAAAACTATATGTACGTCGTTCAACAGCGACTCTGATTTAATCAGAAAGCTGTCGGCTAATAAAAGCAAGCGGTACATAGTTCTTACAAACGGTTTGGAAACAAAGCTCCTTGACAGCGAAAACAAAATTACAAAAATCGGCGCTGTAAGAAAAGACCTTGAAGTTATCGGCGATTGCTACAGCATATTGGAGCAGCACGGTTTAAGTGTATCTTATGATGATATTATCAGCGAAGAAAATCTTATATGGTTTGAATTTGACAAATAATTTTTGCAGTTCCAACCCTATTCTCTATTAGGTCGTGATAAAAATGTCTTTCTCTCATTCGGTAAAAAAAGAGCTTTGCTCGGTCATAACCGACAAGGACAGAAAATACTGCTGCCTTTACGGAATGTTACTTTTTTGCAGAAATTTCTCTCCCGACCAAATCGTTTTTCAGACGGAAAACGGTCAGGTCAGCGAATTTTTTTGCAGGCTTGCGGACGACGTTCTGGTGGGGAAAAATATTGTTTCCGTTACTAAAAACGAGAAAAAATCTGGGGGCGCGCTTTACTCCTTAAGCATACCCTCGGAGCATTTCCGCGAGGAGATAATCTACCGCTACAGGATTTCAAGCAGGACTTTGATACACAGAATTCAGGAGGACATTATCGGAAACAACAGCGTTTACGCTTTTATTGCGGGGGCGTTTTTGTCCTGCGGAAGCGTTACCGAGCCGATAAAGGAATATCACCTTGAATTTGCAGTCCCCTACTACGAGCTTGCCCAGGACTTGACAAAGCTGCTTGTTTCGGTCGGTATAAACGCAAAGTACACGGAACGGAAAAATATGTATGTCATTTACCTCAAAGGCAGCGAAGCTATTGAAGACCTGCTCACCCTTATGGGGGCGACTATGAGCAGCATTGACCTTATGAATGTGAAGATTTACAAGGACGTCCGCAACAAGGCTAACCGCATTGCAAACTGCGACTCGGCGAATATTGAGCGCACTCTCAGGGCTTCCGACAAGCAGATAGCTGATATTGAGTATATTTCCGACACTATTGGGCTGGAAAATCTTCCCGAGGATCTGATAAATATTGCGGAGCTTCGCATGGAGTTCCCCGAAATGTCCCTCCGTGAGCTTGGGGAGGCGTTGGACAAGCCCTTAGGGCGGTCGGGGGCGAACCACAGGCTGAAACGTATTTCCGAAATTGCGGAGAAGTTACGTGAAGAAAGGAACAGCAATGAACAAGACGGTTAAAAAAATTCTGAAAATATTTTTGATAATGCTTTGTGCTTTTATTGCATTTGAAGTTTGCGGGGCGATTGTCAATATTATTTATGTACAGTCGCAAACCCAAAAGGTACTTGAAATTGCCGAAAATAACGGCGGCGACGTTTGGGACAGCTACTCAGATGTTTACTACAGCGTATTACATGAACAGCTTTTTTCCGATACTATTGTAATAGTTTACTCTGAAAACATAGACAACATTTCATCATCACTTAATGAAAAATTTATAGATAACCCATTCGGTGTAGGTGTATATCCCCTTAAAATGGTAGGCATGACTCATGTAGATGTTCCGAGCTATGAGCCATATTGGGACAAAATTGATTTTGAAACAAATCATGAAAAAGAAAATTACTATGTGATTGGTTTATGTGATGATGCTCCATTCAAGCACAATATTATAAGCTACATTATTTTTAGAATTACGTTCAAAAACTGAAAGGAGATAACTATGGGCTTTGTTCATCTTCATCTGCACAGCGAATACAGCCTGCTTGACGGGGCTTGCCGCATTAAGCAGCTTGTTTCACGGGCAAAGGAGCTTGGGCAGACTGCTGTTGCTGTTACCGACCACGGCTGTATGTACGCAGCCGTGGATTTTTACAATGAAGCTGTTTCCCAAGGCATAAAGCCTATAATCGGCTGTGAGGTCTATGTCGCCCCTCGGACGAGGTTCGACAAGATACACGGTCAGGACAACAAGCCCTATCATCTTGTGCTTTTGTGCAAAAATAACGAGGGCTATCAGAACCTTATCAAGCTTGTTTCCTACGGTTACACCGAGGGGTTTTACAGCAAGCCCCGTGTGGATATTGAGCTGCTTGAAAAATATCACGAGGGGCTTATCGCTCTTTCCGGCTGTCTTGCGGGGGAAATTCCCCGAAAACTTGCAAACGGCGAATATGAAAATGCCAAGGAAATTGCTTTAAAATATCTTGAAATTTTCGGTAAGGACAATTACTATATTGAGATACAAAATCACGATATTACCGACGAAATGCGTATACTTCCCATGTTGTACAGGCTTTCGGCGGAAACGGGTATTCCCCTTGCGGCGACAAACGACGCTCACTATATTTTAAAGGAGGACGCAGACGTCCAGCGGACGCTTATTGCTATTCAGACGAATACGCTTTTAAGCGAGCCTAATCCCCTTTCCTTTCCCACAAACGAGTTTTACATGAAGTCGGAGGAGGAAATGCGGCAGCTTTTTGCAAACGTCACCCACGCTGTTGACAACACGGTGAAAATTGCGGATATGTGCAATGTGACCTTTGAATTCGGCAAGACAAAGCTTCCGAAATTTACTATACCGAACGTTTCGGACAATGCGGAATATTTGAGAAAGCTTTGCTCTGCGGGAATGATAAAGCGGTACGGAGAAAATTTCCCCGCAGAATATACTGAAAGAATGGAATACGAGCTTGACGTTATAACCCGAATGGGGTATGTTGACTACTATTTGATAGTATGGGATTTTATCAAATACGCAAAGGACAGCAGCATACCTGTGGGTCCGGGCAGAGGTTCCGGCGCGGGAAGTCTTGCGGCGTACTGCATTGGAATTACCGACGTTGACCCTATGAAGTACAACCTGCTCTTTGAGCGTTTTCTCAACCCCGAAAGGGTGTCTATGCCCGACTTTGACATTGATTTTTGTTACGAGGGCAGGCAGAAAGTTATTGACTATGTTGTAAAAAAATACGGCGACGACCATGTTGCCCAGATAATCACTTTCGGTACAATGGCGGCAAAGGCGGCTGTTAGGGACGTTGCGCGGGTAATGGGTCTCCCCTATCAGGTTTCGGACAAGGTGGCGAAGCTTATACCGTTCGGACTGCACGTTACTCTTGAAAGCGCCATGAAAGAAAGCGACGACCTTGCGGAGCTTTACAGAAGCGACTTTGAGGTAAAGCGGCTCATTGACACGGCGGCGAAAATCGAGGGTATGCCGAGACACGCTTCCACCCATGCGGCGGGGGTTGTTATTGCCGACCTGCCTGTGAGAGAGTACGTCCCCGTTCAGATGAACGGCGGGGCTGTTGTTACACAGTACACTATGACGGTTCTGGAAAGTCTGGGCTTGCTGAAAATCGACTTTTTGGGACTTCGCAACCTTACGGTAATTCGTGACGCGGAACGCTCCATACGGGAATTCGAGCCTAACTTTGATATAAAGAAAATTCCCATTGACGACCCTGCGGTCTTTGACATGATGTCTGCGGGGGACGCTGCGGGGGTCTTCCAGTTTGAAAGCACGGGCATGAGGCAGGTTCTTGCGCGGCTGAAGCCCGAATCTATTGAGGACATGATCGCGGTGATTTCCTTGTACCGCCCAGGTCCTATGGACAGCATACCGCGGTATATCGAGTGCCGTCACAATCCCCAAAAGGTCACTTACAAGCACCCGCTTCTTAAAGATATTCTTGAAGTAACTTACGGCTGTATAGTTTATCAGGAGCAGGTAATGGAGATATGCCGAAAAATGGCGGGATATTCCTACGGACGCGCCGACCTTGTTCGCCGCGCAATGGCTAAGAAAAAAGCGGACGTTATGGAAAAGGAGCGCAGCGTTTTCGTTGAGGGCGCAAAGAAAAACGGTGTTGATGAAAAAATTGCGGACGATATTTTTAATGAAATGTCAAGCTTTGCTTCCTACGCTTTTAACAAGTCCCACGCGGCGGCGTATGCGTATGTGGCGTATCAGACTGCTTACCTCAAATGCCATTATTTCAAGCAATATACGGCTGCGCTTATGACAAGCTGTCTTGACAGCACGGGGAAAATTCTTGAATATATGGACGAATGTTCCAAGCAGAAAATAAAAATTCTTACCCCCGACATAAACGAAAGCGGGGCGGGCTTTGTCCCCACGGAGGCTGGCATTCGCTTTGCTTTGGCGGCGGTGAAAAATCTCGGGTACAACTCTATCAACGAAATTATTGCGGAACGGAAAAGAGACGGCAAATTCACCTCCCTTGAAAATTTCTGCAAGCGCATAAGCGGCAAGGACGTGAACCGCCGCGCTGTGGAAAGTCTTATAAAATGCGGGGCATTCGACGGCTTCGGGCTTAACAGGCACGAAATGCTGGATAATTACGACCGTATTTTCAGCGGCGTACAGGCTTACTCCATGAGAAATATGGAGGGGCAGATAAACTTTTTTGATATGTCCCCCGAGGAGGAAACTTCCTCAATTTCAATAGAACACGTCCCCGAATACTCACTTGCGGAAAAGCTTGAAATGGAGAAAGAGGTTATAGGAATGTACCTTTCGGGACACCCGCTTCAAAGCTATTCGGCGTATTCCGAGCTTTGCCGCATGAACAAGGTCTCGCAGCTTTACGATGAAGATATGCCCATAAAGAACAATGCGGAATTTTCGTTTTTCTGCACGGTACAGAACGTTAAGCACCACACCCAGAAAAACGGTTCAAGAATGGCTTTTGTTGACTTGGAGGACATGACGGGAGAAGTGGAGGGACTTGTTTTTGCGGAGGCGTTTGCTTCCTACAGGGAACTGCTCCAACGCGGCAGGGCTGTGCATATTTCTGCGAAAGTCTCTTTCAAGGACGACGCTCCAAAGCTTATTGTTCAAAAGGTCACTGCGGCGGAAAAATATGCGGAGCTTTGCGGCGGAATGACCCTTTACATCAAGTGCAGAAGCGATGACAGCGAAAAATTACAGAGTATTTTAAATGTCTGCAAAAAATACTCGGGAACAAGCCGTACCGTATTTTATTTTGAGGACATAAAGCAGCAGTTTGTTCCGAAAAATATAGGCGGTATAAGGGTTTGCGGAGAGCTTGCGGAGGAAATTCTTGCGGCGGCGGGTCGGGGCAACGCCGTACTAAAATAGACGGGAGATTACAGCTATGAAAGTAAAACGTGAAAAAAGCAAAAAAGGCGTTAATGCCGTACTGATAATCATTATTATTTTTCTTCTGACGGTAATATTTTTAATGTTCAAAAGTCTTTATCTCGGCGACAGGATAACGAAGCTGGAGGTATATCTTACGGAATATTACTACTCCCCCGAACATCTGGAGCTTGCCATGAAAAACACCTTGGGGGACGTTTATGAGGAGAACGGTTTTTCCAACTTTGACAATTATCTGTACAAGCTTGTTATTGACGATGTGAACAAATATGAGCCTGCGGAAATTCAGAAATACAATGCTATTTTCAGCCGTGAGCGTTCGGAAAACGTTATGGAGCAGATAAACGAGGTCGGAGAAGTCTCCGTCAGTCTTTTGGAGGACGGTATCTGCTATATAAAGATAGGCGATTTTTCAAAGGGCGAGACCTATGAAATGCTTACGGAAAACATGGATATACTGAATTCCGCGGATAAATTTATTATCGATCTTCGAGGCAATAACGGCGGCTACATTGAGGAGCTTATAAAGACAATGTCCCTTTTTTACCCCAATGATCAGGTGGTCTTCACGGAGTTAAGGGGCGGAGAACTAAGGGAGCACACGGCTTTCGGGAAGTCCAAATTGAATTTTGAAAAGATAGCTTTCCTTTGTGATGAACATACTGCAAGCTCCGCGGAGGTAATGATATTCAACATGAATTCTGATTTTGACGACAAGGTTTTTATTGTTGGAAAAAGCACTTATGGCAAGTACTTCCAATACTCCTTTGACAAATCGGAGACGGAACATCTTTTCATTTTCGTTTCGGGGCTTATGTGCAACGCCGAGGGCGAGACCTTTGGGGTGGACGGCATTGCCCCCGAATATGAGGCGGAGGGGGAACAATGCTTGGAAACAGCACGAAATTTGCTGAAAAATTAAAAATAGCTGTAAACACTTGACAAATTTGATTGAAAATGCTATAATAAAAGTTGTTTGAAATATGTAATTGAATTTGATGTAATAAATTTTTGGAGGAGAAAAATATGAAGAGAATAGGCGTTTTAACAAGCGGCGGCGACGCTCCCGGCATGAATGCCGCGGTAAGAGCCGTTACAAGAGCCGCTATTGGCAAGGGCTACGAGGTTATCGGTATCAAGAGAGGCTATAACGGACTTCTCAAGGGCGAAACTGTCCACCTCGGAGCAAGAGATGTTTCCAACATTATCCAGTTCGGCGGTACAAACCTTTACACCGCAAGATGTCTTGAATTCAAGGAGTGGGAATACGTTCTCAAGGCTAAGGAAAAATGTGATGAGCTTAATCTTGTGGGTATCGTTGTTATCGGCGGCGACGGCTCTTTCAGAGGCGCGGCTGACCTTTCAAAGGCGGGCGTTCCCTGTATAGGTCTCCCCGGCACTATCGACAACGACATTGCCTGCACGGAATACACTATCGGCTACGACACGGCTATGAACACGGCTATGGAAATGGTTGACAAGATCCGTGACACGGCACGTTCTCACGACCGCTGTTCTTTGGTCGAGGTAATGGGCAGAAACGCAGGCTGGATCGCGCTTAACGTTGGTACTGCTGTTGGCGCGATGGCTATACTTACACCCGAGGTCAAATTCTCGCTTGATGATATTGTTGCAAAAATAGAAGCTTCCAAGAAGGACAAGAAGCAGCACTTTATCATTGTTGTTTCGGAGGGCGTTGGAAACTCCGAGGAGCTTGCAAAGGAAATTCAGAAGAGAACAGGTATCGACGCGAGAGCGACTATTCTCGGTCACGTTCAGAGAGGCGGCAGTCCTACAGTCCGCGACAGAGTTGTTGCAAGCGAAATGGGCTATTATGCTGTTAAGCTTCTTGACAAGGGCATCGGCAACCGCGTTGTTGCTATGCAGAACGGCAAAATTGTGGACTTTGACATCAAGGAGGCTCTTTCCATGAAAAAGCCTTTTGATGAAAACCTTTACAATATTGCCAACGAGATCTCGTTCTAAGAACATAATTTTTTACATTAACATAAAGCATTACAGAGTAGGTCTACGCGCGTATAGTGCTTGGCGGACGGGGAGTTGCCGCCTTGACGAAAAACACGGTTTTTATCGTGTTTGCGGTGCGTTTTCCGCATCCCGCTGAAATGCATAAGCAGGAGCGTTTTCAATGTACTCTCCCCTGATTATGCATATTAGCATAATTTTAAGGAGGAATACTTATGAAAAAATTTCTGTCAAATTTCAAAAGCTCTGCGGCAGAGCTGAAAAACGTCCGCTGTCTTACTGTTACGGGAATTATGGTTGCAGTTTTTATTCTGTTGGATATGTGCTCCATAAAAGTCGGAGATTTTATCAAAATAAATTTTAATTTTACTGCGATCGCCGTTGTTGGTATGCTGTTCGGACCTGTTCCTGCGATACTGGCTTCTATTGCGGGGGACTTAATAGGCTGTATTCTAAGCGGTCAGGCTCCGCTTATCCCTCTCTCTGTTACATCTATGCTGGAGGGCTTTTTGTACGGAATACTTCTGTACAAAAAAAGCGGTATGAAGCTTGTGATTTTTTCAATTACTGCGCGTGTTATTGACTCGGCGGTAATATGTCTCATCTTTAACACTGCTATACTCATGCATTTTGGGTTAATGAGCCAAACCACGGCACAGCTTTACCTGCGGTATGGCAAGCTTTCAACAGAACTGGTATTTTTCATACCGCTTATCATCTTTTTATTGCCTGCAATACAAAAATTTTACGAAAAAAATTTCAGACACAAAACTCGGCTTTAACAAATTAATTTAGGAAGGATATAGTTTTTATGGGACTTTTTTCAACTAATCCAGCTAAGCTCAAACAGATCGAGCTTCAAAACATCATTTTCGGCACGGAAGAGAAAAAACTCATGGTCTCTCCGGAGTTTCTGGACGAGATGACAAAGGCTTACGTTACAAAACGTATGAAAAATATAAACAAGATGTCGGAATTTATTGTTGCGACAAAAAGTCCGAGAAAGTTTTTTACGGCTTATGACGCTCTCATCAAGGATATTGACGAGCTGATCGTTCTGGAAAAGTATCACACTTTTAAAAAGCCTGTCCCCACCGAATTCAAAATGGAGATCGACTCGAAAATGCCCCGCTATACCGAGAACATGATAAACCGCGCTTGGAAAGACGCTAACAAGCAAAATAAATTCCAGCAGGGCGAAAAGCGAGAGCCGATACGGTATGCTCCCTATCTTAATGAAATGCTTGAATATCAAGACAGATACTCCCCTATCGTGCTTGATCTCATTGACGGATTTTACCAGACCGTTTATGACGACAGCTTCCTTAACCCCAAGGTGGTTGAAGAGGAAATCCCCGAGGAGCTTACGGAAGAAGCTGCTGCGGCAGAAAACGCAGAGGGCGGAGCAGAAACGGCAGAGGCTGTTCCACCTGCGGCGGACGACGGCGACGGTTTTATAGAAGAACAATTCATAACTATAGGCGGCGATATATAAAAAAACAGCTTTGGAGAGGTCAAGCCTTTCCAAAGCTTATTTTTTTAGCAGTTTTTCCATAAATTCTTCTGTGGAGACGTTCGCGGGACGGTTATATCGGTTTATTTGAAGAAGACAGTCGGGGTCGTCCCTTGAAATGTAGTTGGGCTTTTCATAGCAGGTCAGCAGAGCCTTGAAGCCGATTTCACGGAGGGTGGGGACGCTTTCCTCCGAAATAAAGCCGTAAGGATATGCAAAAGTAACAGGCGTTACCCCGCTTTTTTCGGTGAGAAGCTCCTGCAAGCCGCCTATATCCTCGGTGAGAGCGTTTCGGTAGGTCACGGTGTTCTCGCCGTATTTCTTTTTACAGCCGCTGCGGACGCCTATGGAGTGCATATCATATGTATGACTGCCGATCTCAAAAACGCCGCTTTGTTCAAGCTGGGAAATTTCCTCCCAAGTCAGATATGAATAGGCGGGGTTGTGTTCGTCCTCGGCTGTGGACTGCTCGGTATACGCGCCCACAATATTCATCACGCCCTTGATGTTGTTTTCCTGCATAAAGGGGTAGGCGTACTCCATAACATTGTAGTAGCCGTCGTCAAAGGTGACGACTACGGGCTTGTCGGGCAAGTCCGCGCCGTTCTCAACGTAATCGATCAAGTCCCTTACAAAAACTGTGGTGTAGCCGTTTTCGATAAGGTAGGTCATGTCCGCTTCAAAAACGTCTGGACTTACAACATAGTCCCCTGCCCTGTCGGGGTTTTTCAGCAGGCTGTGGTACATTACCACTGGGACGAAAATTTCCTCGCTTACTTCTGCGGCGGCGGGCTCGTACTTCAAGCCGTCGGCGGTAAGCTTTACCGCGCAGCATGCAAGGACTAACACGGCGCACACCAGCAAAATAAATTTTTTAAATCTGACGCAAAGATACATAGCTTCAAAAATTCCTCCGAAAGCGTTTCTTATACAAGCATATGCTCGTACTTTTCAAAAAATGCTTTCGGAGGACAAACTATATTCACGTTCTATCGTTTATGAAACGGCTAAGCTGTGCAAATTGGTGGTTCTCTTGGAGTTCTTCGCACTTTTCGGGCGTGCTTAATGAGTTTTTGGGGAGACTTTCGTCATAAAATATCACGGTACTGCCGTCCGTCAGCTTAATAGAAATTACAATATACGGCTGGACTAATCTGCCGTTGTAAATGCCTGTTTTGGTTTCCGCTGACAGGATTTGGGAATAGCTGTACACGTACTGCATAAATCCCAAACGAAAAAAAACTTTGTCTCCGTAGGCGATGAAGCTTCCCCGTGCCAAAAGTATTCTTGCCGCAGCGTAAATTGCGGCAGAGCCAACAAACGCATAGAAAATGTCAATATCAAACATAGCTGTAATTAATACAGCCAAAAATACTGCTGCAAAAAGTGTTGCAATGGAAGCAAATTTATTGTTTGTGTAGTCCTTAAACTTACCTGTCATATGTACCCTCCTAAGCGTTGCTGTCAGGTTTTCCCGCCCGTTCGTTTATGTAATTGCTTAGCTTTGTGAATTGGTGGTTTTCGTGGAATTCCTTGTGCTTTTCGGGGGTGCTTAATACATCATCAGGGACGTCGATGTCGCTGAATGTTACAGTATCGCCATTTTTCAGTGTAATAATGAGTTCCACGCGCGGTGAAGTACCGTACCTGCCATGTATAAAGCCTGTTTTTACTTTGGCTGAAGCTATTTCGGAGTAATTATATATATGCTTAATAAATCCGGCATAAAAAATAACTTTATCATTATCGGCATTAAAACTGCATTTTTGCAGCAGCTTGACTTCCGCCAAAATCAAAGGAATCATAGCCAAGGCAATCAAAAAGCCTATAACCCCTGCCATACCGCGAGAATCAACATTAAACGATAAACCTGAAAATATACCAATAAGCATTGCTCCAAAAAATGTCACCGCAACAGTAACATTCAAAGCCATATTATCACCGTTAAATTTTCCCGTCATAAGTGCTCCTCCTAAACGTTGCCAAACAAAAACCGTAATTTCTAAAAATCCTATGTTGATATCCATTCCCATGACTGAATTACGCCCGAATCATCATAACCCCAACCTTGACCCATTTTGTTATATCCGATATCTCCCGAATATGTGCCGTAATCGCTGGGGTCAACA
>JAAVHM010000124.1 GCA_014799675.1 Ruminococcus sp.
ATGAATTCTGTCTGCTGCTGACGGACACATACGAGGAGGGGTGCAGGAAATATGCTGACAAGCTCCTTAAAAATGTTGAGGAAGTCCTTGCGGACATCGACGGCTCGGAGTACATAAGAGTTTTCTGCGGATACGCGCTTTTCAGAGGCATTGACCACGATACGGGAAGTATGCTTTCCTCGGTGGATTACGCTGTGTTCGAGGCGAAAAATTCTTCCGCGTCAGCGCCTGTGCAGTTCAACGACGAAAATTATGCCACCAGCGCGTTTGACTTTAAAAAGATACAGGTATTCAACAGCATTGTTGACCGCAACCTTATTTCATACCATTTCCAGCCTATTGTGGACGCTCACACGGGAGAGATATTCGGCTACGAGGCGCTTATGCGTCCCAAGGAGATAGACGGAATAAAGCTTTCTCCTCCAGAGGTGCTTAGCTTTGCCGAACAGCAGGGCATGACAGGCAAGATAGAATGGCTTACTATTTCAAATACCGTAAAGTATCTTTCGGAAAATCAGGACTTGTTCAGAGGAAAAAAGCTTTTTGTAAACAGCATACCCAACTGCCTTATAACCGACGAGGAGTACGGCGTTATATTTGACGAATACGGCGGAATTTTCGACAAGCTCATAATTGAAGTTACCGAGGGCAGTCAGATATCCGACAACACGGTAAATACCCTTTTCGACCGCTACAAGAGCAAGCACGCTCAGCTCGCTTTGGACGATTACGGTTCGGGTTATGCAAACGAGTCCACGCTTTTGACTATAAAGCCCGACTACATAAAGATAGACCGTTCCCTTATCACGGGAATTGACGCCGAAAGCCAGAAGCGTCACCTTGTTGCCAACATGATAAGCTTTGCGAAAAGCCACGGCATAAAGACCCTTGCGGAGGGCGTTGAGACCCGCGGCGAGCTTGACGCTGTAATTACTCTCGGCGTTGACCTCATTCAGGGCTTCTATACCAGCAAGCCGAACGCTATGGTGCTTCTCGATATTCCCGAGGAGGTCAAGAGCGAGATATTGGACATCAACATTCAGAACGCGGGCTATACAAGAAAGGCGTGTACTATAGTTTCTTCCGACCCTGTGGACGTTGTAAAGCTTGCGGTGGAGGGCTACACGGACATTACCGTAAAGTCTCCCGCGGCTTTCCTTACGGGAAATTCCACTCACCCCGTAAACCTGCGTATCATCTGCGAGGACGGCTACAGCGGAACTATTCGCCTTAAAGATGTAAACATAGACAGCGGTATCCTTGACGCTCCCGTGCTGACTATGGGCAGGAACTGCGAGGTAATGCTCCGGATAGACGGCGAGAACGTGTTCTCATACGAGGGAATAAGAGTACCCCAGACAAGCCGCTTTATTCTTAGCGGAAGCGGCAGCCTTGACATAAACGCAACAAACAACAACGGCGTTGTTATCGGCGGAAGCTGTCTGCAAAGCTTCGGCGACATTCTTATCGACATTGAGGGCAAGCTGAACATAAACGGCAAGGGCGACAGCATTATCGGCATCGGCGGCGGAAACGGCGTTGAGGATTCGAGCATAAGGATTTTCGGCGGCGAGATAACCTCCAGGATAAAAGGTCCGTCCGTTGTCGGCATAGGCGCGATTTCGGGAACTGTTGCAATAAAGATAAACGGAAATATTCTTACCTTTGAGGGCGGCGGACAAAACCTTGTTGCTATCGGTTCAAGGAAAGGTACTGCTGATATTGAGTGCAATTCCGATATTACTATAGAATGCTCGGGAGACAACTGCTGCGGAATAGGAACTCTTGAACGGGGCGGCGGAAATATTGCAATTCTCGGCGGAGACTACGATATAACCGCCCGCGCAAAGAATTCCACAGGCATAGGCGGCATGAACGGAACGGCTGATATCACTGTCAATTACGGAAACTTCTTTATCTTCGTTGAGGGCAATACCGCGGTAGGCGTAGGCGACGCATACGGCTCGGAAACGATCACTATTGTAAACGGTATCTTCAATATCCATGCGGCTGCTTCAAAGGAAGTGCCTATAGGCACAAAGGACGGCAGAACTGTTATCCACAGCGGAAACATCACCTCCGACAGCATTGAGGAGATAAAGGCGTTCAGTCCATACGGCGACAAGCTTGAAAAACGTGTTATAAACACGGAAAAGAGCTTCCGACAGGCTATAATTTTTGGCGGCAGTGAGTACACCTATTCCGCCGACCTTGCTCCGGGAAAAGACTTTATTACGGCATATTTGCCCGAAGGTTACGATATGTAGGAATGTAGGGGCGGATTCTATATCCGCCCATTTACAGCATAGTGTTACACGGGCGGATATGGAATCCGCCCCTACGATTTCAAATTACTCTGTTAGGAGATGATAAAGTGAGTTTCGGCGAACTGCTTTCCAAAATCAACGACATAGTGTGGGGTATACCGCTTATAGTCCTTATACTTTCGGCGGGTATTCTTCTTACCGTTAAGACAAAGCTTATTCAGGTGCGGCGGCTGCCTCTTGCTCTGAAATATCTTTTCCATGAGGAGGAAAGCGACGCAAAGGGCGAGGTATCGGGCTTTGCTTCTCTTTGTACGGCGCTTTCGGCGACTATCGGAACGGGAAACATTGTCGGCGTTGCCACGGCAATAGGCATACTTGCGGGAGGTCCGGGAGCGCTTTTCTGGATGTGGGTCGCCGCGTTTTTCGGCATGGCTACAAAATACGCAGAGGGCTTCCTTGCGGTAAAATACCGCACCATTGACAGCGAGGGACACGTACTTGGCGGACCGTTCTACTACATAGAAAACGGCATGGGTCAGAAATGGAAGTGGCTTGCAAAGCTGTTCGCGTTTTTCGGCGCTTGCGTTGGACTTATGGGAATAGGCACGTTTTCACAGGTAAACGGCATTTCCTCCGCTGTAACCAACTTTTTCGACCCAAACGGCGAGAACACTATTGAAATTTTCGGAATGGACTACTCCATTGTTACAGTTATCACAGCCTTTGTGCTTGCGATTTTTGCGGGACTTGTAATAATCGGCGGAATAAAGCGCATAAGCGGCGTTTCACAGATAATCGTGCCGTTTATGGCGGTTTTGTACGTGCTTGCGGTAATTGTGCTGCTTGTTACAAATTTCACAAAAATACCTATGGCTTTCGGGGAAATAATCAAGGGCGCGTTCGGCGTAAAGCCAATAGCGGGCGGCGCGGTTGCTTCCATAATGATTTCCATGCGGAAAGGCGTTGCGAGAGGAATTTTCTCCAACGAGTCGGGACTTGGTTCTGCGCCGATAGCTGCGGCTGCGGCAAGGACGAAAGAGCCTGTCCGTCAGGGACTTATCTCAATGACGGGAACTTTTATCGACACTATTGTAATATGCACTATGACGGGACTTTCCATTATAATGATGGGCTCGTGGCAGGACGAAAGTTTGCAGGGCGTAGAAGTCACAACGGACGCATTCAGCAGGGGATTAAGCTTCTTGCCGAACAAAGCGGCTCCCTTTATTCTGATGATATGCCTTGTGTTTTTTGCGTTCACAACAATTTTGGGCTGGAATTACTACGGCGAACGCTGCCTCGAATATCTCAGCGGCAAAAACAAAAAGGCTGTTATGATCTACCGTGCGCTTTATATTCTTGCCGTGTTTATCGGTCCATATATGACGGTTTCCGCGGTATGGACTATTGCGGACATTTTCAACGGACTTATGGCGCTGCCGAACCTTGTTGCGCTGTTTGCTTTAAACAAGATAATCGCAAAGGAAACGGAGCATTATTTCCGCAGACTTGAACGCAGGAAGCGTCAATAAAATTATACGAAAAATAAAGGGCTTTCGGAGAAATTTCCGAAAGCCCTTTTGTATAAGGAAAGAGGTTACTGCTTGTCCTGCTTGCTGTTGTCGAGCTTGCCCTGCTTGCTGTTCTGCTGATTGGTATTCTGCTGATTATTCTTCTGGCTGCTGTTCTGGTTATTATTCTTATTCTGATTGCTCATGGTATATTACCATCCTTTCGATTCTGCGGAAAACTCCGCGCCCTTTTATTGCCTTATTATACCCAATGTTTGATAATTTTACTTGATAATTTTTCAAATATAGTGTATAATAAGGTGTGTACTCATCTAAAAATAAGGTGAGCGTACTCCTATTATTTGCAAAGGAATGATTTAATATGCACAGCAGTGGAATTTTGTTACACATTTCCAGTTTGTCGGGAAAATACGGCATCGGCACTCTCGGCGCGAAAGCCCGTGAATTCGTTAAATTTCTTGTTAAAAGCGGTCAGGAATACTGGCAGATACTGCCCATAGGTCCGACGGGCTTCGGGGACTCTCCATACCAAAGCTATTCGGCATATGCGGGAAACCCTCTCCTTATCGACATTGAGACCCTTATCGACGAGGGACTTATCGACGAAAACGACCACGACTTGCAGATAATGGAGAAAAAGCATGACTTCACCGACTATGCCCAGCTTTACAGCTTCAAATATATAGTGCTGAAAAAGGCGTGCGGGAAATTTCTTGAAACGGCGGACGAAACTAAAATAAAAGACTTTGAAAATTTCTGCTCTAAAAACGGCTTCTGGCTGAATGATTACGCCCTGTTCACGGCGGTGAAAAACCACTTCAAGGGCGTTATGTGGACGGAGTGGGAGGACGATATCCGTCTCCGCGAGCCTGCGGCGGTAAAGCGTTACTCCGAAATGCTATCAAAGGAAGTGCGGTGCATAAAATTTATCCAGTACAAATTCTTTGAGCAGTATTTTGCGCTGAAAAAATACGCAAATTCGCGGGGCATAAAAATTTACGGCGATATGCCTATCTATGTTTCCATGGACAGCTCCGACATCTGGGCAAGTCCCAAGCTTTTCATGCTTGACAGCGACCGCAAGCCCACAAAGGTCGCAGGCTGTCCCCCCGACGCTTTTTCTCCCACGGGACAGCTTTGGGGCAACCCTTTGTACGACTGGGACTACATGGAGCGCACGGGTTACAAGTGGTGGATATCCCGAGTAAAATATTCGGGGAAGCTTTTTGATTTGACGAGGATAGACCATTTCCGCGGCTTTGAAAGTTTTTACGCAATACCATACGGAAACGAGACTGCGGAGATAGGAGAGTGGCTTCCCGGTCCCTCAACAAAGCTTTTCAAAGCAATAAAGGCGGAGCTTGGAAACGTCCCCCTCGTTGCGGAGGACTTGGGCTTCCTGACAGACGACGTCCGCAAAATGCTGAAAGCCTGCGGCTATCCCGGAATGTACGTGCTGGAGTTCGCTTTCGGCGGCGAGGACAGCAACTATTTGCCACACAACTATGGCAAAAACGGCGTTGTTTATATCGGAACTCACGACAACGACACGGCTATGGGCTGGTATGAAAGCTCCGACAAGGCGACGAAAAAGCGGGCGAAAAAATATATGGCTCTCACCAAAAAAGAGGGCTTTCACTGGGGCATGATAAGGACGGCTTACTCCAGCGTTGCCGACCTTGCGGTAATTCAGATGCAGGATTTCCTCGGTCTCGGCTCGGAAGCAAGAATGAACATTCCCTCCACCATAGGCGGCGGGAACTGGGCTTGGCGGCTTAAAGGCGGGGAGCTTACAGACAGGCTTGCAAAAAAAATTCTGAAATACACAAAGCGTTATTTCAGAAATCCCGTTCGGAAAAAGCTTAAAGTGAAATTTCCAAATAAAAAATGATTTGAAAAAGCAGAGAATTAAAAATCTCTGCTTTTACATTTTATTAAAGAAATATTACCAAAAAATCATTGAATGATATGGTGTATTTTTGTATAATATAGCTATATTCATGAATGGAGATGTTTAAACATGAGTAAAGTTTTACAGGAATATATGAACAAAATGTTTACGCTTGTTATAATCATTATAACGGGCAGTACCACCATTGCCGGCGGTTTATTCTGGGCTTTGAAGCACATGGGATACTATCCCGATGTTTCCTCTGCTATGATAGGAACCTTCATTGCCACCTGCGTAATTTATCTTATTGTGGGAATTTTGCTTATAAAGTTTGCCTATACCACAAATGAAGCGGGAGAAAAATGCATAAAGCCCAAAATGCTTATGGCAGGAAAAATTTTCATAATCATACTTGAAGCTGTACAGTTCAATTTTATTACATACATGATACCCTCAAGGGATTTTTGGGCATACGGTTTTTATTTTGTGATATGCGCGGCATTTCTGCTTGATACAAGGCTTATATGTATAGTTGCGGCAGAGATAGGCGCGTCCCTGATAGCTTCGGGATTTTTAAACGGCTCGGAACAGCGGCTTCCCGTTCGGGACGAACTTTTTGTAACCGAAATGGTTCTGCGTATAATCTGTTCTGCTTTGTCGCTTATTGCGCTGGTACTTATAATTGCGCTGATAAATCATTATCTTGTGAATATGAAAAAGAACGAGATAGAAGCCAACAATCAGCGTGTTCAAAACGTCCTTTTGTCGGTTCAGGAAATTTCTGAAAATCTTATTAAAGCGGGAAGCGTTTTGTCAAAAATATCTGAAAATGAAAAAAATACTGCAGCGGCTCTTACCACCACAAGCAAAAGTCTCCTTGATGGCAGCAATATGCTAAGCGGCAAGGCAAATTCAAGCATATCAAATCTTAACGAGCTTACCGAGTGCGGAAATCAAGTAAATGAAAATGTGGAAAAGGTCGGAGAAACCTCCAATATGCTCATACAAAAGTCCAAAGAAAACGCTGAGACTCTTAATTCGCTGCACGAGGTGAACAAGGAGGTCATAGATTCAATGAACGCCGCAAATGTTGTTGCGGAAAACCTTTCCGAAGCGGTCAAGGGAATAGACGTTACTTTAAGACTTATAAGCGACATTGCGCTTCAGACAAATATTCTCTCGATCAATGCTTCTATTGAAGCTGCAAGAGCGGGCGACGCCGGCAGGGGCTTTGCGGTTGTTGCGCAGGAGGTCGGCAATCTCGCAGGCAGTACGCAGAATTCTCTTAATGAAATTCAGGAAGTTATGGAAAATGTACAGAAAAACGTAAATGAAATGACCCAGCACGTTCAGGGCAATAATAAGAAGCTTACTCTGCAAAGCGAATATTTTTCGGGCGTGTTCAATAATATGCGGGAAATGAACGATCTGCTCCAGCAAGCCGTAAGCGATATAGATGTCATGAACAAGGTACAGGGCAGACAGCTTGAGGTTATAAAGTACACGGTCGACATAAGCGAGGATATTGCAAACAGCATACATCAGGAAAATCTTGAATTTGCTGAAATTTCGCGAATGGTTGAAAACAATGCGGCAGACTCTTCTCACATGGCTGAACAGGTCATCACCATAACACAAATGGCAGAGCAGATAGATAATTTACTGAAAGCATAAAACAAAACGGTACTGATTTTTTCAGTACCGTTTTCTGTTCGTTGAATCATGTGTCCGACCAGCGGATAATTGCAGTGTCGCCGCTTTGGATTATATCCATAAAGCTTACGTCCCTGCCGTTGAGCTTCAATATCATGTCGCCGCTTGGGGGAGGACTGTCAAGGTCGATGTCCGCAATAGCCATAAGCTCGATAAATTCGTGGGGGAGGTTATTGGGTCGGGGCGGCAGGACTACCCTGCTGCCGTTGAGCATTATGAAAAATTCACCGGCAGGAACGGGCGGAGTTTCCTGAACAGGCTGCTCCTGCGGAGCTTCTTCCATAACTTCGGGAGCTGTCTGCGGTTCCTGAACTGCCTGCGGGGTTTCCGGGGGGACGGGTTCTTCGCCTCTTATCTGACGGGCAAAGGCTTCGGTAAAGCCGCTTTCAAGAGGCAGCGGATCGCTGAATGTCAGCCCTGCGGTCAGCTCCGACGCCAGTCCGGGGGTAAGGGAAATATTGTCCCCGCTTACCTTGCGGAGCGCCTTTTCGTCGGGCTTGTCGGCGGTAACGATATCGTCGTTTTCCTGCAAATAATAGTCAAAGGAGAGCAGCTTGCCCGATTTGTAGAAGTCCAGCACCGTGGTGTCAAAGGGCAGGGTCTGCATAAGGTCTTCCAGAGTTTCTATTTCGGAAATTGTAACGCTGTCGGAATTCTGTATCTGATAATCTCCCGCCACCTGTCTGTTGTTTACCTTTGCAATTATGCCGAAAGGATATTTTTCGCCGTCAACAGTAACGTGGCTGACTACAACGTCGTCCCCCGCAATGTCGGAAATTTTAGCTTCCGCGTTTTCGCCGCATACAGCCGCCTTGAACTCAATAACGTCGCCCTGCTTTACAGAGGTCTCCAAAGCCGCAGCCTCGCCGTTCACCTTTACCTCTGCGGGGACGGCAAGCTTGCCCTTCATAAACTGCTTTTCACCGTTAAGGGTAAAGCTAAGGCTTCTTCCCGAATGACCGATGACCTGTGCGGACTTGTATCCTGCGTTCATAAGCAGGTCGACAATTCTAAGGGTACGGGTGTCAAAAATTCTTATTTTCTTGTCGTTGAGGGTGATTACCGAAAAGTCATAGCCCTTGTTGTGAGTTGCCGTGATACCTATTCCTATAGGCGTTACAAACTCGGGACTTGCGGTCTGGGTCTTGCCGAATGAAACGTTCTTCATTACCGCGCTCTTGCCAACGGCTACCCTGTTTTCGGGCATTTCAAGCTTTTCCGCAACAAATTCCGCAAGGTGGGGGATAAGGCTTCCTCCGCCCACAAGGAAGACCGCCGCGGGGGACTGACCGTTTACCGCGACTATGTTGTCGGAAATGTCGTCCGCAAGCTGTTTTACAACAGGCTTCAGCTCGTCAAAGAACTGTATGGATTCCACCGTATGCTCAAAGCCGAGAATGTCGCTGTAGTTGATTTTTGCCTTGTCGCTGCTAAGCTTCATGGTCTCGGCGGTCTCAAAGTCAACAATATATTTCTTTACGATTTCTTCCGTAATCTCATCACCCGCAGTTGTTGACATTGCGTATGCAACAATACTGCCGTTCTGTGAAATAGCTATATCGGAAGTTCCCGCGCCGATATCCACAAGAGCAACGTTGATAAGCCGAACCTCGGGAGGGATTATCACGTTCATTGCCGCAATAGGCTCAAGGGTAAGGCTGGAAACTTCAAGACCGTTCATGTCCATTACCGCGTAAAGGCTTTCCACAACAGAGCCCGGGAGGAACGCCGCAATAAGCTCTACGGAAATTTTCTTGCCCTTGTGTCCCACAAGGGATTTTATTTTATAATCGTCAAGTAAGTACTGAACAACGGTGTGTCCCACGCAGTAAAATGAAATATTGCTGTCCGCGGTCTCTGTATCAAGCTCGTCCTGGGCTTTCAGAGCCGCCTCCATTTCGTAGGACTGAACGTCGTCCTCGCTTATGGACTCCTTGTCCTCAACATTAAAGGAAAGCTCCACCCTGCGAGTCCTCAAAGCGCGTCCCGCAGCGGCTATTGAAACGCTTGTCAGGGAAATTCCCGACTTGTCCTCCAGCTTTTCCTTGACGTTCTTTACAACCTTTGCCACCTCGGGTATATCCTCTATCTGTCCGTCAACCATAGCTCTTTGTGTGTGTGGGACAGACACCGCATGATCTATGCAGAAAATGTCATCATCATTGTGACCTATAATTCCCACAACATTTCTTGTACCTATGTCAAGAGCAAAAATTTCGTTCTCCTGCTGTTCTCGTGGCTGCCTTGCGGGAGCTTTTGCTTTTTCGGCTGATTTTGCTGCCCCCGATTTTTTGGAAGCGGCTTTCTTTTTCAAGGTCTCCGTCTCTTTTTTAGCGTCCGCAGCTTTCATAACGTCTCCCTCGGTATTTGCGGCTGCCATTTCCGAACCTATTTCCGTATTCTTTGCCATTTTGGGTCTCCTTTCCGTTATCAATATATAATTATTTATTCCTTTATTTTGAATGCCGATTTGATTTCTCTTACCGCATTTGCTTCCGAAATAACAAGAAGCTTGTCCCCGCTTCTCAGCATGGACTGACCTCTCGGTATTATCATACAGCCCTTTCTTGTTATTGACACAATGTTGAAAAGCACAGGCAGCTTTATATCCATAAGCATTTTTCCGTCGTACACATAGTCGTTGGGAAGCTCCACCTCAAACAATGTGACCTCTCCTTTGTTAAGGGACAAAACCTGCTTTATGCGAGAGGTGTCGACCTCTCTTTCAATAAGCGAGACAATGCTGTCGGTGCTGTTTATAACGTTGTCTATGCCAAGCGCCTGCATTACCGCAACATTTTTCGGGTTGTTGGACTTAGCCACAGCTTTCGGCACGCCGAATTTTTTCTTCGCAAGCTGACAAACTATAAGATTTGTCTCGTCTGAACCCGTAACGCTTACAAGCGCGTCGGAATGTGCAATGCCGGCGTTTTCCAATATCTCCAGCCTTGCAGCGTCGCCGCAGATTATTGGTATATCCATTTCGTTTGCAATTTTTTCGCAGACAAGGCGGTTCGTCTCAATTACCGTCGGCTCGTGCTTGTGTTCGATAAGGGTGCGGACAAGATAGTAACCGACCTTTCCGCCGCCCACAATAGTTACTTTCAAGAAAAACGCTCCTAACGCCTATTATAGCAATCCATAAAAATAACCCTACTGTAGGGGCGGGGTCTCCCCGCCCGCGATACAAACCGCACGGCTTGTATCGTGAACGCGGGACGGGAAACCCGTCCCCTACGAATTTTGTC
>JAAVHM010000125.1 GCA_014799675.1 Ruminococcus sp.
AATTTAAGCTCCTCGGAAATCTTGTCAGTAAGCTTTTTGGAAGCTTCCTTTCTCATTCTTGAAAGTCTCTCCGCCTTTTCGGAAGCCTCTATAAGAAGCTTGTTCTTGCGGACGCTTAACTCCTCTATCTCTTTTGAATACCCCGCTATCTCCCCCGCTTCGTTGCAGTAGGAGTTATACCTTGAAATAAGCTCTCCCAAGGTGCAGGAATACCTCTTTTTTACATTATAAAGCTTTTCACGGCGTTCTGAAAGATATTCCAGACGCTGTTCGTCCACATCTATATTTTCTGCGGCTTTAGACAGCTCTTCCCCTATATCGGCAAGCTCTATCTTTACCGTTTCAAGACGGTTGTTAAGCTGTTCAAGCTCAGGCATTATGTCCGCAAAATCAGCAAGCTCGCCAATAATTCTGTCAATGCCTTCAGTCATGCCGGAATTATTCTCATCGCCGAGAATGGAAATATGAGAACCCGTCAAAGCCTCCGAAAGGACGCTGCTGTTGTTTGCAATGGCAAATTCGTTTTCCACCGCTGTATCTTCGTTTTCGTCCTCCAGTTCAAGCTCTCCCACATCAGCAATAAATTGATTGAGGAAATCCGCGCGGTTCTGCTTTTCACGCTCCAGTACCGCAAGCTGCTTTATTCTGCGGGCGGTACTTTGTAACTCTTTAAAGGAATTTTTGTAATCCTCAAGCTGACCTGCCAGATCTGCAAAGCTGTCCACAATTTCGATATGCTTTTCGGGATACATTAATATCCTGTTATCGTGCTGACCGTGGACGTCTATAAGCGTCTCGCCAATTTCCCTTACAGCAGCAGCCGTTGCGGTCTTTGAATTAATTCTTGCGGTACTTCCTCCGTCAGCAAAGATCTCACGGGTTATCATAAGCTCGTCGTCCTCGCAGCTTATCCCAAGCTCGGCAAGCTTATTTTTTGTATTGTTGGTAAGATTACGGAACATTGCCGTTACCGTAGACTTCTCACAGCCCGAACGGACAATATCTTTGCTGACGCGCTTGCCGAGGACAGCGTTTATTCCGTTTATAAGAATGGATTTTCCGGCGCCGGTTTCACCCGTAAACACATTGAAATTTTTTGTAAAAGGTATCTCGGCCTTTTGTATGACCGCAAGATTTTCTATATATAATTCACAGAGCATTTTAATACGTCCTTTCTGTAAAACTGTTCACTTCTTTATGAAAGCTTTCATTTCCCTAGTAAATTCCGAAGCGTCGGACTCGGTTTTCATAAGAGCAAAAATCGTATCGTCCCCCGCAATTGTACCCAGTACCTCGTCAAGATCCATTTTGTCAAGCATTGCACAGACCGCCTGCGCCATACCGATATGACATTTTATTACAACCGTGTTGCAGGCATAAACAACGTCCACAACTGAGTCTCTGAAAATTGGAGGATATTCGATATCCGCGCCCTTAGTCCTCACATAAATATATGCTCCGGAATCGGACATCTGCTTTCTTATGCGAAGCTCGTTTATGTCTCTCGAAAGCGTAGCCTGGGTAACATTAATACCGCTGTCCTCAAGATACTGCTTTAAAGCCTCCTGTGTAGAGACCTCGTGACTTTCTATTATTTCAATAATTTTGCTTTGTCTTTGTTTTTTCATATTTTGAAGCCTCTTATTTTATAGGATTCATAAGCTTGTTGTTTACAGCGTTAAAGAATGAATTTCCCTTAATATCTATAAGCCGGAGCCTTTTCAGGGACTTTTTTATTATCAGCGTGTCGTTTTTCAATATCTGACAGTTCTTTTTGCCGTCCACAGAAAAGTACACCAAATCGTCGTCAGCATAATGCCTTACCTCCAATGTTCTTTCGGCAGTAAAGACCATAGTCCTTGAAAACAGCGAATGAGGACATATAGGCGTAAGCTGTATACATTCGGTACACGGTTCAAGTATTGGTCCGCCTGCTGAAAGAGCATACGCTGTAGAGCCTGTTGGCGTTGCAAAAACCATTCCGTCCGAACGCATTGAGCTTACCGCAATGCCGTCCGTAAAAACTGTATAGTCAGTGATTTTTGAATATGGTCTCGATATGACAACGTCATTAAGAGCAGTATGCTCGGAAATTATCTTGTTGTCCCGCATGACCGCAGCGTCTATCATCATTCGCGTTTCCACCGTATAATCACGGGTTTTTAACCTCGAAAGCATATCAAGCTCGTCTATCTCCATAGAAGCCATAAAGCCAAGCCTGCCGGTATTTATCCCCATAAGCGGCTTGTTGTAATTCGAGGCATGAACCGAAGCCTTAAGGATTGTTCCGTCGCCGCCTATCGCTATTATTATGTCGCATTTCTCGGCAATTTCTTCAATTTTGCCGAATTTTACAAAACTCTTTTCCGCAAACTCGGCTTTGTAGCAGTCCGCCGCATAAATTTCCGTGCCAAGCTCGTTAAGTATATCACAGCACTTTATCGCTGTACTTAGCGCATTTTTCTTCCCGAAATTGGGGAATAAAACAATTTTCATTATGACCATTCCTTTGGTTTATTTAAATTCATCAAAAGCCGACGAAACGATTTTTTTGAAATCAAAATCATGCTGTACGGTTTGTGTTCCGACTTTAAGATAAGCAAGATACTCTATATTTCCGTCCCCGCCCGATATAGGCGAGTGGGTAACTTTTTCTGCGGAAAGCCCCACAGAAAAGCAAAACGAAATTATATCCTCCAGAACACGCTCGTGGACTTTCCTGTCCTTAACTATACCGTTCTTGCCGATATTGGCTCTCCCCGCCTCAAACTGGGGCTTTATCAGGACAGCCGCTTCTCCGTTTTCGGGGAGAAGCTCCCTTATTTTTGGTAAAATTTGTTTAAGCGAAACAAAGGATACGTCCGCAGAAATAAAATCGGGACTTTTCGGAAAATCTTCCGCCGAAAGATTTTTGATATTTGTACCCTCCATATTCAGTACCCTGCTGTCAGCCGCAAGCTTTTCGTCAAGCTGACCGTGACCCACATCAACAGCGTAAACGTACGCCGCGCCGTTTTGCAGCATACAGTCCGTAAAACCGCCCGTTGAAGCGCCGATGTCTATGCAGACACGACCGTTAAGGTCTATACCGAATTCGTAGACCGCCTTTTCAAGCTTTAATCCTCCCCTGCCAACATATCGGAGCTGTTCGCCTATGATTTTTATTTCGGAACTTTCTCCCGTTTCACAAGAGGGCTTTGTAACAGACTTTCCGTTCACAAGAACCTGTCCCGCTTTGATAAGCTCCTTTGCACGTTCACGGCTTTTTGCAAGTCCACTTTCGGTAAGATAAACGTCAAGTCGCACGTTTTTCACTTCCAACCTTTTCAAGAATTTTCCTCATGCCGTTTTCGCTTAAACCGTATTTTTCCATACAGCTTGAAAGGTCAGCCTGCTTTACAAAGCCGTCCACGGCAGTTATGACAAATTTGCCCTTATAGCCCTTTTGATAAAGCCCCGCAAGAAGTCTTTCGCCTATCCCCCCCGAACGTGAGCTTTCCTCAAAGAAATATATCTCGGAGTAATTCATGCAGATTGCCTTTACTTCCTCATCTATCGGGTAAATTTTTACAAGCTTCAGGACGTCGGTATCGCTCCCCGCCGCATTGTAAAGATTATGTATTATTCTTCCGTAAGAAATTGCAAGTTTATTGCTGCCGTTATTTTTCAGCAAATAGGAATCGGAATCCGTTTCTCCGACAGTAACGGTCTCCTCTCCTTTGGGATACCGCACCGCTGCAATTCCCTCCTCCAAGTAAACCGCGCATTCAAGGCACATTTCAAGCTCGGAGTATGTAGAGGGAGAATATATTGCCGTATTGGGAATCGTAAGCAGCATTGGTATGTCAAAAAGTCCCTGATGAGTTTCGCCGTCGTCGCCGATAAAGCCCGCACGGTCGATACCAAGAACAATGTGAGTATTATCTATCGCCGCATCGTGTATAAGCTGGTCGTAGGAACGCTGCAAAAAGCTTGAATACACGGCGAAAACAGGTATCTTGCCGCTTTTGGCAAGTCCCGCCGAAAATGTCACAGCGTGCTGTTCCGCAATTCCTACGTCAAAAAAGCGGTCGCTGTGCTCTGCCGCAAAGTGCTGCAAGCCTGTGCCGTATTTCATGGCGGCTGTTATTGCACAAATGCTGCTGTCATTGTCCGCAAGGCTGCTCAGCTTTTTGCCGAACACCTCCGAAAAAGCGTCCGTCACATTGTTGTCGGGATTTTCCTTATTATACCCCACAGAGGGAATTGCATGAAAAGCCCCCGGATTATTTTCTGCGGGAGAAAATCCCCTGCCCTTTATTGTGTTGACGTGGACAAAAACGGGACAGCGGAGCTTTTTCGCCGCCCGCAGAGCCTCTTCAAGCTCTGCAATATTGTGTCCGTCAATTGGACCTAAGTACACAAATCCCATATCCTCAAACATTGTGGAGTGATAAAGCACCGATTTCAGCGCAGATTTAGACGCCACAATAAATTTTTTAAGCGGTTCACCCACTATTGGAGTTTCGGTAAGAATTTTTTCCACCTTTTTCTTAGCGTCAAGGTATGCAGTATTGCCGCGTATCGAAGTGAGATACTTTGCAAACGCTCCCACATTTTTAGATATGGACATATCGTTGTGATTTAGAATTACAATAATATTATCCTTGCTTTTTCCCGCGTTGTTCAGCCCCTCATAGGCAAGACCGCCTGTAAACGCGCCGTCGCCTATTACCGCAATGGCATGGTGATTGTCGCCGTTAAGCCGCATTGCTTCCGCAATGCCGAAAGCCGCGGATATTGCCGTACTGCTGTGACCGCTTATAAATGCGTCATGCTCCGACTCCTCGGGACGGCAAAAGCCCGATATCCCGCCCTCTTTTCTCAATGTGGAAAAGCTGTCGTAACGTCCCGTAAGGAGCTTGTGGGTATAGGACTGATGACCAACGTCCCAGACTATCTTGTCGGCAGGCGAACGGAACACGCGGTGCAAAGCAACGGTAAGCTCAACCGTTCCGAGATTTGAGGAAAGGTGTCCCCCGTTTTTCATGACCGTACCGATAATTTTTTTGCGTATCTCACCGCAAAGCCTTTCGCATTGGGGTATAGTCAGACTGCTAAGCTCCTGCGGAAGAATCAAATTATTTAAGCGTTTAATTTTACTCATAAAAACAACCTTTACATTATTGTCAAATTCATAGGCACAAGCATTGATATCAGAATCCCAAGCAATGCTCCGCCGAGGACTTCAAAGGGAGTGTGTCCTAAATATTCTTTAAGCTCTTTTTTCTTTTTCTCGTTGGCGGGCTTTTCGCTTTCATCGTTCGCCTTTATGCCCTTGACTGCGAAGAGCCTGTTTATCCTGTTTATCTCACGTGCGTGAAGTCCCGCAGAACGTCTTACTCCCATTGCGTCGTACATAACTATCATTGCAACAATAAACATAATTGCAAATTCGGGAGAATCAACGCCGCATTCCCTGCACATTGCGATAGTTGCCGAGCATACAAGCGCAGAGTGAGAACTGGGCATTCCCCCTGCTCCAAAAAGACGTTCAGCATGAAATTTCTTCGTCTGTATAAAATTGAGAATCGTTTTTATGATCTGCGCCGCGCACCACGATATCACCGCCGCGGTCAGAACATAATTGTATGAAAAATCATTCATTTTATTCATCCTTTGTTTTGTTACTATACTATCAATAATTCCTTGCCAGCAGGAACATTGTCAATTCCTTAAGGAACTCGTTATCTCCGAAATTATCAAGCTCCGAAATGGCTTCCTTTGTAAGCTTTTCAGCGGTCTTTCGTGACTCTTCAAGTCCATATAAGGAAACATAAGTGGTCTTTCCGCTTTCCTTGTCGCTTCCTATGGGCTTGCCTAAAAGCTTTTCGTCACCGCTTACGTCAAGAATGTCGTCCTTTATCTGAAACGCAAGCCCAAGCTTTTCAGCATATGCTTCCGCCGATTTAAGCTTTGTCTCGTCTGCATTTGCCGCAATACAGCCTATCTTGCAGGCGGCTTTAAGCAGCGATCCCGTTTTCATGCCGTACATTTCAAAGAGCAGATCTCCCGTCATTTCAACGTTATAAGACGTGTCAATGACCTGACCGCCTATCATTCCGTTTATGCCAACGTCCCTTGAAAGCTCTGAAATTACTGTTATTTTTGTTTCCGCCGGCAAGTCGCTTCCGCTTATTATCTCATAGGAAAGATTAAGCAAAGCATCCCCCGCAAGCAAAGCCTCCGCTTCGCCGTAAGCCTTGTGACAGGAGGGCTTTCCACGGCGCAGGTCGTCGTCGTCCATACAAGGCAGGTCGTCGTGTATAAGAGAAAAGGTGTGTATCATTTCCAGCGCACAGGCAGACGGCAGGACTTTTTTTACGTCCCCTCCGCATATTCGGCAGAATTCCAGCATGAGGGCGGGACGTATCCTTTTGCCCCCCGCCGAAAGAGAGTACCACATCGCCTCAACAATACTTTTTTTGCAGTAACCGTTTTTTGCGGAGTTTTCTTTAAGACGTTCAAGCTCGCTGTTCGTCATAGCCGCAAGCTCGTCAAGGTGAGCCTTTGAGCGTTCCGAAAAAATATAATTGTCCATTATTTTACTCGTTCCCCATTTCCGTGTCATTATTGTCCTCGTCCGCAACTGTCACAAGAAGCTCCGCCTGTTCAAGCTGTTTTCGGCAGCTTCCCAAAATAGCCGCGCCCTCTCGGTATATTTCTATCGCCTCTTCAAGAGAGGTCTCGTTATTTTCAAGCTTTTCAATAATTTCGTCAAGCCTTTTAATGGATTCTTCAAACTTCATACTATGCTTCCTCTTTCCGTTCAATTATTGCCGACACCGTTCCGTCCGACATTCTGATATTTATTTCGTCCTTTTCGGACAGTTCCTTTACCGATTTTACAAGCCTTTCACCCTTGTAAACAAGAGAATACCCTCTGCTCAATGTTTTAAGCGGACTAAGACTTTCCAGCATAGCCGCCTTTTCCGCAACCGCCCCACCAGATCTCTGAAGCTTTATTTTGTATGCAGATGTCAGCGATTTTTCAGCGGCGGAAATTTTTTCCCCAAGCGCGGAAAGCTTTCCCGCGGGGGAAGCCGCTTCAAGCCTTTCGGACGATCTTTCAAGCCTGTAAAGCTTTGACCCGATTGCCGCAGAAACCGCCCTGTTAAGGACTTTCTCCGCAGAATTTATCTTATCATACAGCACGCTTATATCTGGCACGGCAAGCTCCGCCGCCGCAGAGGGCGTTGCCGCACGCAAGTCCGCCGCATAGTCGGCTATGGAAGTATCCGTCTCATGTCCTACAGCCGAAATTATCGGGGTATTGCAGGCATAAATGCTCCTTGCCACCGCCTCGCTGTTGAATGCCGCCAAGTCCTCGGGAGAACCGCCTCCTCTGCCGCAGATGATAAGGTCGGGACTTGAACTGTCCGCCTGCGCTATTGCTCTGCAAATGGACTCGGGAGCGTTTGCCCCCTGAACCAATGCCGGGAAAATCGTTACCTCCGCAACAGGATAACGCCGTGAAAGAATTTTCAGCATATCCTGCAAAGCCGCCGCGTCCAGAGAAGTTACAATACCTATCCTATTCGGCATTTGGGGTATGGGCTTTTTGTGCTCCGTACTGAAAATACCCTCTGCCGAAAGACGTTCCTTTAACTGCTCAAAGGCAAGATACATCGCTCCCAAGCCGTCGGGCTGCATATCCGTCACATAAAGCTGATATGCGCCGTCCCGTTCATAAACACGGACGTCCGCCGCAACAATTACGCTCATTCCGCTTTTGGGAGCGAATTTAAGCTGTGAAGCCATGCTGCTGAACATTACCGCCTTTATAGAGGTCTCGCTGTCTTTAAGGGTGAAATACAGGTGTCCTGTTTTATTGTGACAGGTAAAGTTGGAAATCTCTCCCGCGGCAAGTATGCCGTGAAGCTTTTTTTCGCCCTTTATCATTGAAGCTATATATCTGTTGATTTGTGAGACTGTCAGAATACTGCTCATGCCTTTTGTCCTTTCTGAAGCTTTAAAGCCGCAAAGATAGCCGTCCCCGCCCCATTGTCGCAGGAAAATTTAGGCTCGGCAAAATATGCGCTGAACTCGCTTTCAAGCTGTTTTCTTATGATTTTGTTAGACATTACCCCGCCTGCAAAAACTACCGGAACACTTCCGTATTTCTCCAAAGCATACAATGTCATACCACGAATTGCAGAATAAATATACTGCAAGCAGAACATTGCCGTGTCCTCGTTCGGTACACCGTCCTCAATCATTTTTCGGCACTTGTTTTCCACACCTGAAAGACAGCAGCTTCCGTCCTTTAAAACAGGCTTTACTTTGAACTGTTTCCCGCTTTTTTCCGTTTTCTCTTCAAGCTGTTTCCCGCA
>JAAVHM010000126.1 GCA_014799675.1 Ruminococcus sp.
AGCCGCAAGGATAATTCCGTCCCTCATGATCACTGCGCCGTCGTGCAAAGGCGTTTTGGGATAAAAAATATTGCCGAAAACCTCCTTGGACGGAAGCGCGTTCATTACAGTACCCGTGTCTATCTGCTCGCCAAGCTTTGATTCCTGCTCGATAACAATAAGCGCACCCGTTGTTGTGGAAGACAAGTCATCACAAGCGTCGCAAATGGCTTCTATCGCGGTATTCCACTTCTGCGCCATAATATCGGCAGTATCTGCCGTAAGGGAAGAAAATACAGGAAGCTTTGACACCTTGGAATGCCCCATTTTTTCAAGCGACCGCCGCAGCTCGGGCTGGAAAAGCACCACCAGTGCAATAAGTCCGGAGCTGAAAACATTTTCCAGAATATATGCCATAGCGTTCATTCCCACCGTACTCATAACGGCGTATGCGATAAGAATAAGTATAATACCCCTTATAAGTCCGCCTGCGCGGGTCTCCTTGACAAGGGTAAAGCCTTTATAGATAAGTACTGTAAGCACAGCTATATCAACAACGTCCCAGAATTCAATAGGGAGCGTACTGTTGATAAGCGAACCAAGCCTATACAGAGAATCCATTATCAGACCGTCCTTTCGGTAACAATATAATATTATTTTACCATTTTTTAAGATATTTTTCAAGCCCTTTGTATAAAAAAATCAATATCAATAAAACTGACCAAAAAACATAACAATACTTCCGCAATGTTTTCGGGTCAGTTTTTTTATTCTATATCACGCCGAACCGTAAAATGAATATCGTCCTTTGCTGTCGTTGCTGATATAGGGCATATTTTCAAGCAAATTTCCGTTTTTTATGCTTATCAGTATCTTTTTCGTCAGGTCGGGGACGTCCTCCCTTTTAACAGCTTCGTCAACGTCTATCCAGACCGCTTCGCTGTTCTCGTCACCGTCGGAATGGGCTTCTCCCGAAACATATTCCGCCGTAAATACTGCGTACCAATCCTTTTCGTTAAAGCGGATACCAGCAATTTTTTCCGGGCGGACAGTTACCCCCGTTTCCTCAAAAACCTCCCGCACTACTGCTTCCTGCGGAGTTTCACCTATTTTCACATATCCTCCGGGAATTATAAGTTTGCCCTTGCCTGCGCCGTATGTATGCCTTACAAGCAGGACTTTGCCGTCACAAATTACTGCCCCTGCAACAGATTTTCCCCAATCTGTATTGATCTCTTCCGACACTGTCTCACCTCCGCAATCAGTAGTAATTACCATTGATACCGTTATATTATAACATATATTTTCTTCAGCTGCAACTGTTTTTCTCATATAAAAAGCCCGCAAAATATTTACGGGCTTTTTATAATCTCATCAAAACAGTATTCTGTACTATTTATTTGATTTATTTTTCAGTTTTGGCATAACACTGCTGTAGCTTGATCCAATCAGCGAAAAAATTTCATCGTCCGAAACCGACTCGTCAAGCAGAATGGTTATCCATGAGTTTTTATTCATATGATATGCAGGAAAAAATCCCTTTTCAAGCAGCAATGAACCGATCATTAAGCTATCGCACTTCACATCAAGAATATAAACACACTCGTCTCCCGAAAGCCCAAGCTTGCTTTTGGGCAGCTTTATCACCGCGGCATACCATTTTTTATTTATGCCATGTCTGAAAACCGCATTATTTGGTGTATTCTTCCAAAGGTATTCGGGTTCTGCTCCGTATGTACTTTTAATATGCTGAATAATTCTTTCAAGCTGCGGCGATATGTCTTTATCTTCCATATAATCTCCCTGAAATCAAATCATTGCTTACCGTTCAACGGGTTCGCACAAAACGCGTACCCCTGGCAGCTTTTTAACGGTGTAATAATAATTTTCCGCCCAGTCGTCACCCTGTGAGGGGTCGTTCTCACCGCTTGCGGGAGGGGCAAAAAGCTTTATTGTCATTTCCGCCGCGCCGCTTAAAGGCTTCTCGTAGAACGCGCTCATAAGGTCGATTACCTTTGCTTTCGGGGACTTGTAGAACCACCTGCCGTTAATTTCTATCATGTAGTTGCCCTCGTCGTCCTCATCGAAATAAAGCTCGCAGAAATGTGGATTTTTCTCAAACTTAACGGGAACAGCAATTCCCTCCGCGTCCTCCGAACCGCCCCAGCGAAGCGTTACAGGCAGGTTTATCTCGCTTTCCTGCTTTAATTCGGGAAGAAAACGTTCGCTGTGGAGAATTTTCTTGTAGGTTTCCATAACAGGCTGGGGTATGCCAACGTCCTCATTGTTGGGGTCTTGAATTTCAAGACCGAGACGTCCCCTGTCGCGGAACTGATAGAACGTGAAGCCGCTGAACCAGTCGGCTTTGTCCTCCTCCATAATGTCGCAGAATTCCTTTACCATTTCCGCCTGATCGTAGGGTCCCGTAACGTCGCCGTCAGCGTTGAATTCGGACATTACCATAGGCTTTGCCACGCCGCCGTTAAGCTCCTTAAAGCGGTTGAAGCTAAGCTTTGTCAGATTATAAACGTCCCTTACCTTGCTGCGGGAATAGTTTCCGCCGCCCGGTTCTGCAACGTCAAAGGGCCAGCCCCAGTGGAGGGACATATATTTATCAACAGACCATATATCCGCTTCTGGAATACACTGTGCGAATTCCTTTTCCATTTCGATCTCGTTGCCATTTTCGGGGTGCTCAACGCCGCCGATACAAGCTATCGTCTTAACGTTGGGAGCATACTCATGGATTATCTTGCTGAAATGTACAAAAAAGTCAGCAACGCCCTGATAAGTGGTACGCTTTGTAAAGGAAAACCAGTCCCCCGTCGCCTCGTGATTGATACGGAGCAGCATTCTGCCGAAAGGACGCAGGTCTTTTGCAATTGCAATAAGATAATCGTCCGTAAGTGTCGGGTCGATAGTCAGCGTGAGAGTAACGTCCTGACCGTGGCGGCGAACGTCTCTCATGCAGGTGAAAGGCTCGTCGTCGGTTGTTCCGCCCAAACCGCCTTTGTAGGTAAAGTAATCGTCATATGGGTAGTCCCACTGAAAGGACACGTCCGCGTCCTTCATGACCTCGGAAATTCTGCCGGGCCACTCCTTGTCTAATGGGTAATAGCAGTACATCAAGCTTATGCTGCGGTGAGGTCTGCCGAGAGTGTGGAGAATGTAATCCTGATTGACATACTCGCCGCGCTCGGAGCCGTCCCCCAAATCAAGGGAGCATTTTGCCGCGCCCATATGTACGCCGTAAATTTTTTCGCTCATATTAAAAAATCCCTTTCTTTGTAATCGTTTCCAATATATAATAATGTAACACAATTTTTTCCGTTTGTCAATGATTTTTTACGGTTTTTCAAAATAAATTTATCCAGTACCGCTGAATGATACCGTTACCGGATTTTTCCGCGCTGTCTGTCAGTCCAACCGTATCTGTGACCTCGTTTTCCAGTACGCCGCCGTTGCCGATAATAGTTTTTGCGGAAGCTTCGTTCTCCTTATCACAGCAAAGCAGAACCTTTTCTTCCCCTGCTTCCCTGCACTTTTCAAGAATCAGTCCCAGCATTTCCTTTGCGTAACCCTTGCGCCTTTCCGACGGTCGGACGCTGTAGCCGATACTCCCGCCGAATTTAAACAGAAAATCCGACAGCGGGTGACGGTAATCAATGATACCCACTACTGCGCCGTCGCTTTTCCGAACCGCCAGATATACCTCCGACGGCGTATGGTTCTTGCCGTAAAGCTTGTTAAGCCATTCCTCATGATCAAGCCATTCGGCGTATGTATCAGCTTTTTCCAGTCCCGCGCAGCCGTCGAAGCCGTCGCCGTTTTCCAGCATTTCCGCCTTGTATGACATGACTTGATCTTCATACTCTGCTGTTGGCGGGACAAGCTCCAGCCTTGAAATTGGCATATCAAACGCTCCTTGTATCAATTGCCGAAATATTTTTCTATTTCCTTAGAGGTAAGCTTTTCAGCTCCGGTGATATTTCCGTTTTTGTCACGAGCTATTTTAATATCGGCTTTACCTTTGGGATTTGTTTCCACCGTTGCAATTATTGCGGAAGAGTCGCTGCGCTGTAAGTCAAGGAAGTATCTCACAGGCTCGTTATTATAGTAATAATGACCGTCCTTATAGGTAACGCCGTATTTTGAGTATTCTTTCACGGTTGTACTGTCTGAAAAATTTTCGTCCCAATCGCTCCAAAAATCCCAATCGTCAAAGTCCCAACAGTCAAAATCATCATCGTCACAGCCGCAAATCGCTTTAAAGCTCATTTTTCTGTCCTTTGAAGCCTTGTCATACCATGCCTTTACAGCGTCCTCGTCCATTTCGTTTACAAGAACTGCAAAGAAAGCTACCCTGCCGTCAGCATAGGCTTTTTCGGCGTATGTATTGACCAATGCGCCTGCTTCAACTGCCGAGCTGTCCTTAACGCTGTTAAAGCATATGGAAAAAAGCGCTATATCATCGTCTGCGTAGGCTTTGTCCAAATACCGTTTGGCAAGTCCCACATTGTCGAGGACAATGAGAGATACCGAAAAGAACGCCGCATCGCTGTCGTCGTAAGACTTTTTCAAATACTCACTTTGAGTTTTGCTGTCCGCAAAAGGCAGTACCGCCCCATAGTACGCAATATCGTCATTTTTATAGTACCGCTTTACAAGCGTTTCGGGAGAAGCATTTCCCGTATTTTTTATTTCCAGAACAACAGGTCTTGAAAGCTTGTTATCTTCCGCCTTGATACGGTTCAGAATATCTGCAAGCGCGGCAGTAACATTTTTGTCGGACATATTTTTTTGGAGACCGTCCTCGTACCAAACAGTCATTGATGTTTTGTCCAAAAGCGTGACCTTTTTACTGCCGAGGGACTCCGCAGTTTTGTCGGAAATATTCCAGCCAATTTCAAAAATATAGGGCTTGCTGTAAAAGCACTGACGTGAGTAATTATATTCCACCCTGCCGCTTTTGTCGGTAATTGCGCTTACGGAAATTGCTGGCAATACCGCAGTCAAAGCAAAAATAAATACAAATAAAAATGCGGAACATTTTTTAAATATTGATGATTTGCTAAAGCTCATAATAATACGACCTTTCAATATAATATAATAATCTTTTACTATATTATACATCATATACTATAGCTTGTCAATAGCTTTTGCAAAAAATGACATTCCATTTTATATATCACACATTAAAACGGAACAGAACCACGTCGCCGTCGTTCATAACATATTCCTTGCCCTCGGAACGCACCAGACCCTTTTCCTTTGCGGCGTTCATTGAACCGCAGTTTATAAGGTCGTCGAAGCTGACAACCTCGGCACGGATAAAGCCCTTTTCAAAATCGGTGTGAATTTTTCCCGCCGCCTGTGGAGCTTTAGTGCCTTTTTTGATAGTCCATGCGCGAACTTCGGGCTGTCCCGCAGTAAGATAGGAAATAAGTCCCAGGAGAGCGTAGCCCTCCTTAATTATCCTGTCGAGACCCGAAACCTCCAGTCCAAGCTCGGAAAGGAACATTGCCTTGTCCTCGTCGTTCATATCGGAAATTTCCGCTTCAAGCTGGGCGCAGATAGGCAGTACCGCGGAATTTTCAGTTTTTGCTATCTCGCACACGGTCTTGTAATGCTCTGAGGTCTCGATATTGTTCTTGAAATCGTCCTCGCAGAGATTTGCCGCATATATAACAGGCTTTGCCGAAAGAAGCGGAGTAGTCTTTATGATTTCCTCCTGCTCGGGGGTAAAGCCGTATGAACGGGCGGAGTGTCCCTCCTCCAAGTGACGCTTCAAGTCCTCTAAAAATTCAGCCTCCGCAAGAAATTTCTTGTCCCCCTTTGCGGCCTTTTTAGCGCGGTCGATACGTCTTTCTATCAACTCTATATCGGAGAAAATAAGTTCCAGATCAATAGTTTCAATATCACGGCGGGGATTTATTTCTCCGTCAACGTGAATAATGTCGATATCCTCAAAGCAGCGGACAACGTGAACGATAGCGTCCACCTCGCGGATATCCGCAAGGAACTTGTTGCCGAGACCCTCGCCCTTTGAAGCACCCTTTACAAGTCCCGCAATGTCCACAAATTCAAGAGTTGCGGGGGTAAATTTATCGGGATTATACATTTCCTTAAGCTTATCAAGACGCTCATCGGGAACGGAAACGATACCCACGTTCGGCTCAATGGTGCAGAACGGATAGTTTGCCGATTCTGCACCCGCGTTTGTCAGCGCATTGAAAAGCGTGCTTTTTCCCACATTGGGAAGTCCAACCATACCAAGTTTCATAATATTGAAAGTCCTTTACTGTAATTTTTTAGCAATTGTTAAAATGAATATTCGTATCCGTCGTCGTCATCATCGTCAAAATTAAGCTCGCGAGCGTACTCGTCAGCATCGAAAGAAGCT
>JAAVHM010000127.1 GCA_014799675.1 Ruminococcus sp.
ATTTACGGAACGTTTGAGAGAGTGGGACTCTGCCATTACAAAGCGCCGCACGGAAGCGTTTTCTTTGGTAGTTCTGGGCGACTTCAAGCGGGGCAAGAGTACTATTATCAATGCGATACTGGGCAAATCTATTGCACCTGTAAACGTTGCTCCCGAGACATTTACAATAAATTCCATAAGCTACAGCGATACTCCAAAGGCGGAGGCTGTACTGAAAAACGGTCAGAGGATAAATCTTTTGGCGGACGACCTTGTCCGTGAAAAGCTGGAAAAGCTTATGAGGGCTTTCCCCGACACGCTGGATTACATTGACATCAGGGACAATGCGGAAATTCTTAAGGAAATACGAATTGTTGACACTCCCGGTCTAAGCGACCTTGACTGTCTTGACAAGCAGGTACAGGACTATCTTGTTAATGCGGACGCTGTTATTTACGTTGCAAGCGCGCTTTCGCCTTTTTCGGAGTCGGAGCAGTTTTTCCTTGCAAGTCACATTCGTCCTCTTAGCTTCAACAAGCTTTACGTTCTTGTGAACATGATAGACGCTATGAACACCCGTGAGGACATTGAAAAAATTATAAACCGTGTAAGCGAACGCTGCGAGGCTATCATGCCGAACGCTTTTGTTTACGGTGTAAGCGGCATTGACGAGTACCGCAGAAAAATCGGACTTAACCGTCCCGATATCAAGGGCTTCCAGGAATTTTACGAGACGGAATTCTTGAAATTTGAGATGTCACTGAAACGTGAGATAATTCTGCAAAAGGATATTATCAGAACGCAGCGTGTGCTTACCATGCTCAACCTTATGATAAAGGACACGGCGGCTCGCATACGCATGATATACGACATGATGGCTATGGACCGCAAAAAGCTTGACGATATTTCCCAGAGTATTGAGAGGGAATGCTCTACCCTTGCAAGCGCGCTGGAAAGCAAAAAGCCGAAAATTCTGCTTAGCATTACGGAAATGCAGCAGGAGGCGGAGCAATGGATGTACGGCTTCTTCTCAAAGCTTCGCGAGGATATTGTGGAAAGCAGGAACACGGCTTCCCCCGAGGATATCGACAAGCACTTCTACTCCTATCTTGTTGACAAGGTGGGCGAAGCGTACAGACGTTGTCTTGACATTCACTGGGGCAGGCTCAATTCCATAATCGCACAGCTTGGCGCGGAGCTTGCCAAAAAGCTTGGCATTGATTCTCTTGCGGGAGAAACTGCGGTCGCTGACGGCAAGGTTGAAAATCTGAACATGATAGTTACACAGTCCGTTATGGACGCGGCTTCGGGCGGAAACAGCGATACTTTCCCGGACGGAGCTATGTCCTCTTTCGGAAATATTCTCCGCAAAAAGCGTCAGACCGATATAATTGACACGGCTTTGGAGAATTACGACGATATCAGAAGCAACACTCTCAAAGACCTCAAAGCGGCTTACAAATCCATGGAGGAGACGGCTTTGAACAGGCTTGATTCACTTTATCAGACGCAGGTCAACGTCAGCCGCGACAGTCTCAACCATGCTATGGAGATGTCCTCGGACATCAGCGGCGCTGCCATGAAAAAGTACTTGGAGGACGCTGCGGCTGTTCTTACCGATGCTGCGCGGACGCTTTTGAAGTACGCATAAAAATTTTCCGCAAAAAATGTTGCTATATGTATTGACATATTATATGATGTATAGTATAATATAAATACGGGCAAACCATTTCTTGCTTCTATATTTTAATTTCTAATAGGAAAGGCGCTCACAATTATGATTTTTGAGGGTTTTTCAACCGAAAATAAAAAACTTGTACAGACTATCTCCACATCGGTGGAAACCATGACAGAGGATATTATGGAGTCCCACTCGGAGAGACTTGCTTCAAGGGGCGGACATTTTACGGCGGAACAGCTTATACCTGTTTATTTTGCCGCAATTCTCGGCATACCAATGGACAAGGACGAGCAGGCGAATTTCCACAATATGCTCTACAAGCTTCGGGAGGACTTGATAAAAAGTCCAAAGCTGCTGCTTTACATTGAGCATGAGCTAAAGCCGCCCACTCCCGAGGAGCTTTCGGTATTTGACGGTATTGACATCGCTCAAGGAGAAGCTATGCTTGATTCCCTTTGCAGGATAATCAACATTCCCGACGACGAGATACGCACAAAGCTTGCAAAAGAAGTCCTGCCCGAATTTGTGGGGAAGCTAAGCGGAGAAGCTATGCTTGCGGCGGCGCAGCCACTTATCGTTTGGATGAACCGCTGTCTCAACTCGGAGATATACAGAAGTTCACACGCGGAAATCCCCGTTCTGCTTTATTACGGAAACGTCTCCCCTGCTGTTGTGCAGTTCCTGCATTTTATGTCGAGGATAGGGTTTGACGTGCTGTACATTTGCAGCAATATGTCCATGCTGCCCACGCTGAAAAGGAACAACTTAGAGGGACGTATGCAAATTTTTGAGCTGCCGAACTCCCAGCCTGCCGCGCCTTACCCCGACAAGCCCGTAAAGACCAAGGTCGCAACGGCGGCGTACAACGCTTCGAGAGACCTTAACAAGATCTTATACAGCAACGACACGTTTTTCCGTGATTTTCAGTTTTCCGATATGCAGGCGGTCACCCTTAAAACCACCTATGAAGAAATTGACGTGCTTTGGCACCAGCCCTCCAAATACAGGACGGGATTTGCGGCGGAGGGCGACAGGGTAACTGTCCCCACGATTTTCGCAAAAATAAGCGGCGTTAAGGACGGCAACCTTAACGCTTACTGGAACAACGTCAAGTGGAAGCTTTCGCCCGACACGAAAATCATGTACAAATCACCAAGCACACGAAGATACGGGGAGAGCCATTTAGAGGTTTACAATCCGTACTTCATTGGCGAACAAATTCAAATTGAGAAGCTAAAGGCTTCCAATCTCAACAAGTACTCCTATCTTTCCGACAGCTTGCAGCTTTTGGTTTTCAACAAAATGCAGGAGGCTATAGACAGCGGTTTCTTTAAAATCGACAGCAAGGAGCTTGTCCCACTTGTGCTTTATGTGGGAACTAACCTTGACCGCGAAATTTTAAAGCTTCTGCAAAAATATGATTTCACAAAGGATATCCCAAAGCTTGTTGTTCTGGACGTTATCGAGGACACGTTCAACAAGGTGGAATGTATTCAGCTTGTTCTGTGCAGCCTGCTGGGCTTTGATATTGCGCTTTACACGCCTACGGGCTACAAAAATATCGAGACGTTTGTAAACGATTCGGCGTTTGAGACACATACTATGAACGAGTTCAAATACAATGTGCATATTCCAAAATTTAAAATACCGGACGAAATTCCGGAGCCGCAAAATGACAAAGGATTTTTCGGCAGACTATTCAAAAAGGGAGGAAAATAACAATGGCATTACAGTTCACACCCTCTTCCGAGGAACAGGCGGCGCAGGCTAACGTTACAACAACTGAGCCTGTTGCTCTCAACATTCAGGTGGAAGCTCCCCAGGAGTTTTCAATTGTTGAAAAGACGGAGGAGATCAAGCAGGAGCTTGTCAAAAACGAGGAGGTCGACAAGCTTGTCAGCACTATCAACATCAATGATGTAAATTCTATCGTCAAGTTCGGCAACGAGGTTGCGGTGGAAATTTCAAAGGCTTCCGACCAAGTGCTCAACTCCATGAACATGGATCAGATCAACGACTCGGGAGAGCTTCTCCAGCACCTTTCCGCAATTATGGCTCAGTTCGACGTTAAGGAGCTTGAGGACGAACCCAAAAAGGGTCTTTTTGCAAACCTACGCAAGCAGGTTGACAAGCTTCTTGCAAAGTACCACACCATGGGCGAAGAGGTAGACAAGGTCTACGTTCAGCTTAAACAGTACGAGACCGAGATCGAGGCTTCCAACGTTAAGCTGGAGACTATGTTCAACGCGAATATTCAGTACTACAAGGACTTGCTCCTTTACATCATGGCGGGTGAACAGGCTTGCGTGGAGCTTGACCAGTACATTGCCGACTACCGCAAAAAGCTGGAGGAGTCCCCCGATTCGGGCGCGGTGGCTATGGATTTGCAGACCTTGGAGCAGACGCGGCAGGTTTTCGAGCAGAGAGTTATGGACTTGAAAATTGCGGAAAACGTTGCTATGCAGACTGTCCCCATGCTGAAATCAATGCAGTTCTCCAACCTTAATCTTATCAGGAAGATAAACTCGGCGTTCATTATCACAATGCCTGTTTTCAAGCAGTCCCTTGCACAGGCGGTAATGCTTAAACGTCAGCGTGTTCAGGCGGAGGCTATGCAGGCTCTTGACGAAAAGACAAACGAGCTGCTTCTGAAAAACGCCCAGAACACGGTTGCCCAAACAAAGCTTACCACACAGCTTGCTTCTGGAAGCTCCATAAAGGTGGACACTCTTGAAGAGACTTGGCGGACTATTGTGGACGGCATTGACGAGACGAAGAAAATTCAGGACGCTGCAAAACAGCAGAGGAAAGAGGATTCCGTCCGCTTGCAGAAGCTTAAAGAGGAATACCGCGCTAAGATGACGGAGAAGCAGTAAATAAAAAATTTTCGCCATAGCACTTATGATTTTCAGTCGAAAGTGCTATGGCGTTTCTATTGACAATGTAACGGCTTTGATGTATAATTATTACTAAGATAAATCGGAGTTTTTTTGTTGAAGATGGCAAGCGTTTTACTACAGGAGGTGGCAATTACTATGAGAGGCGATATAGAGTTACATCCTCGTCATTTCGTTTACACGTTTTCGGGTATTTTTTCAGGCTCAACCGTACAATACTTTATAAACAAAGTCCTGTTCTCAGATGATACATTCTTTTCAAAGACAAACAACATAAGCGAAGTTCTGTTTTATGTGTTTATGATTTTGGGAATAATCGCAGGAGTTTATATTGATTACTATGTGGTGGAATATATGTATCAAATAGACCATAAGAAATTTTTGTTGTTTGAGATAATAACTATTGTTGTTTTTGATTTGTTAATTGCTATACTGTTAGTTTTTACTTTCTTATATAAACTATAAATTATGATTTATGCGAGTAATCAAATATTTACAACAAGCCCCGAAGCAGTTACCAATAATTGCTTCGGGGCTTTATCCTAATTCACAATAAAAGTGTAGACAAAAATTCTGCACAAAAACCATATACGCAAGTTTTTGCTTGAATTTTTGTACACTTTTTGATCGTGAATTAGTATTAAACTTATTTATTAGTCATTGAAGAACGAACTGAACGCCTTATATGTCATATAAACGTCCGTCTTTGCCACAACCTCGTAGGGGGCGTGCATTGCAAGAACGGGTACGCCCACGTCAATAACGTCCATGCCGAGATTTGCGATATATGCGGCAACTGTTCCGCCGCCGCCCAGGTCAACCTTGCCAAGCTCCCCTGTCTGCCAGATAACGTTGTTTTTCTCCATAAGGGAACGCACTTTTCCCACAAATTCTGCGGAAGCGTCGGAAGTTCCCGACTTACCTCTTGCGCCTGTAAACTTTGTTACCACAACGCCGTAATTCAGAAATGCGGCGTTTCTCTTTTCCACAACGTCGGGGAAAGTTGGGTCAAAGGCTGCGTTTACGTCCGCTGAAAGGCACTCTGTATTTGTAACCACTGCCCTGCCGCTTACGCCGAAGCTGTCCGCAAGGTCGTACAGAAAGTTTTTCAGATATGCGGAACGGAGACCAGTATTGCCGTCGCTGCCCGTTTCCTCCTTGTCGGTAAGGCAAACGACCGCCGTTTTTTCAACATCATTGCAGCCGAGAATTGCTTCCAAAGCGGTATATGCACACACTCTGTCGTCGTGTCCGTAAGAACCGATAAGGCTTCTGTCAAAGCCTATGTCCTTTGCCTTGAATGCGGGAACCATTTCAAACTCCGCGGAAAGGAAGTCCGCTTCGGTAATGCCGTACTTTTCGTTGAGGAACGAGAGGATATTCAGCTTGACCTTTTCGCTCACGTCGTCGTCACGGAAAGGTCTTGAACCTACGATAACGTTAAGCTCCTCGCCCTTTATTCCCTCGCTCAAAGTACGCTTTACCTGCTCCTGTGCAAGGTGAGGAAGCAGGTCGCTGATAAAGAACACGGGGTCTCCCTCGTCCTCGCCGATACAAAGAGTTACCTTTGAACCGTCCTTTTTAACGGCAACGCCGTGGAGGGAAAGAGGAATTGTCGTCCACTGATATTTTTTGATACCGCCGTAATAGTGGGTCTTGAACAGAGCAACCTCGTTGTCCTCGTAAAGAGGGTTCTGCTTCAAATCAATTCTCGGGGAGTCGATATGCGCCGCTGCAAGCCGCACGCCGTTTTCAACAGATTCCTTGCCGATCACCGCAAGAATAATTGCCTTGCCCCTGTTATTGAAGTAAATTTTGCCTCCCGCTTTGAGCGCCTCTCCGGGGGTGTACTCCCTAAAGCCCTCCTCCTTTGCGAGGGTA
>JAAVHM010000128.1 GCA_014799675.1 Ruminococcus sp.
ATAATTTGTTTATGTAGGGGCGGATCCCGTATCCGCCCGCCGAACAAATTTCTGTTATTTTGCGGGCGCATACAGGATGCGCCCCTACAGGTCATTTAATAAAGTAAATATCAATTATTGGTTGGGACAGAGCATTATTTTTTAGTTTTAAAAGATTATTTTAGAAAATTACGAAAGGGTCATTACCATGCTAAAAAGCGACTACACCGCCATAGAAAACTACATGACGGAATGTATGAACGACAGCGCTCACGACAGGGAACACGTTTACCGCGTGCTTTACGGGGCAATGGATATCGCAAAGTCCGAAAGCGGCGTTGATCTCGATATACTGACGGCGGCTTGTCTGCTCCACGACATAGGCAGGGCGGAGCAATTCGCCGACCCAAAGCTTTGCCACGCAGAGGTGGGAAGCGAAAAGGCGTACCGTTTTCTTTTGAAGCTGGGCTGGAGCGAGGAGCGTGCAAAGCGTGTCAGGGACTGCGTTAAAACACACCGTTTCCGTTCCGGCTGCCCTCCCGAAAGTATCGAGGCGAAAATTTTATTCGACTCGGACAAGCTTGACGTGTCGGGGGCTATCGGCATTGCAAGGACTTTATTTTACAAAGGACAGGTTGGCGAACCTCTTTATCGGCTCGATCTTGACGGTACTGTCTCCGACGGCGCGCAAGATACAGAGCCGTCCTTTTTCCGTGAGTATAAATTCAAGCTTGAAAATTTATACGATAAATTTTTCACAACGCGGGGAAAAGAGCTTGCCGAGGGACGGCGCAGGGCGGCGGTGGATTTTTACAACAGCCTGCTGTCCGAGGTGCGTTCCGAATATGAAACGGGCAAGGAGCTTCTTGAAAGAGTAATTGAAAATGATAATGGAAAATAAAAGACCTGACATAAGTTCATTCGGACTTCACATTCTGGCAATGGCGTTTATGCTTTGCGACCATATGTGGGCAACGCTCTTTCCCGGGTTGGAATGGCTTACCTGCGCGGGACGGCTTGCGTACCCCATATTTGCGTTCATGATAGCAGAGGGCTACACCCATACCCACGATCTGCGGAAATATATGCTGCGTCTGCTTTTCTGGGCGGCAGTCACGGAAATACCTTTCAACCTGATGTACGGCGAAAGCGTATTCTATCCCTTTCACCAAAACGTTTTGTGGACGTTTCTTATAAGCCTGCTGATGATAATTCTCATAGAAAAATGCAGAGCAAAATTCAAGCCCGCGGTTTCGGTGATTTTATCGGTTTTAATTGCGGTGCTGGGGTATATTGCGGGTTACGTTTCAATGGCGGATTATTTCGGCGAGGGCGTGCTAATGGTGCTGATGTTTTATTTTTTCCGCGCCCCGAACCTCAAAAACCGCCTGCTCCAACTGATATGTATGTATATACTGAACGTGGAACTGCTCGGCGGGCTTTGCTACACGTTCACCCTGTTCGGACAGGATTTTGAGTTCCCGCAGCAGGGCTTTGCGCTCCTGTCGCTGATACCAATTTGGCTGTACAGCGGACGGCAGGGCTTCCGCAGTAAGGCGTTCAGGTATTTCTGCTACGCATTTTACCCCGTCCATATGCTTCTGCTGGTTGGGGTAAGAAGTTTGATTTTGTAAAATTATAAAGGGGGATTTACGCTATGAAAAAATTTATACTATTAACAATTTTGGTCGGTATGTTCTTGACTTCTTGTTCGGCAAACAGCAATGCGGAAGAACAGACGCTTCCGGCAGAAACCTCCGAAATCCGTGGCGTTGAAACAGTTCCCGAGAGTACTGCCGAAGAAAGCAAAATTACAACGGTGACTACTGTTTCGGAAACAACGGAAATATCGGAAACTACAGAAACATCACAAACCACGGAAACGCAAAAACCGCCGCAGGCTTATGACGTTGAAAGCGTGCCGTATAAAGCTGCAAGTATAATTTATAACGAGTATCTTGAATTTCAGAATGGTCAGTTTGAGGAATGGTGGGTCAATGATGAAGATAACGACTCGCCTCACGCTTGTACAAAGGTGTTGATTTTTGATATGAACGGCGACGGCAGGCAAGAGCTGATTTCGGTGAAATGGGCACTTTCACCATATGCTCAAAGTTATTATACAATTTACGACCTTGACAGCGGTGAAATGTTATTTAACGGCTATTATGGAACAAGAAATGGAAAGCTTTATCATAAAGACGGTCAATACTGCCTAAAATTTGAGGGAATTCGCACTATGGCTTATGTTGCAGTTGCCGCTAAAGAACTTGAACATGAACTTCAGAATGCGTTTGAATCATTGGGATATAATGAAGCTTATTTTTCTATGGGGAATAAGATCGACGCTATTATTTATCAATATAAAAGTATGCCGCCGGTTCAGCCGCCCTATGAGGGTACGGAGGATTCATATTGCCGCAGTTTTTCAACAACCGAGGGCCTTATATATTACAACGGTGATTCTCAAAAGGTACAACAACAGCGTGATTTTGAAAGCAACTTTGAGGGCTGCGAGGAAATAGGTGAACTATTGTATATAGGAGAAGCCGCCTTAGAAAACAATGTCAAAGTGGACGGGATTTTTGGCACAAAATTGCCTCAACGGGTTGTTAATGATTTTGACGCGCTTGTTGAAAGGCTTAGCTTGTATGAAGAATAAATTATAAAATAAGGGAGAGTTTAAAATGCCGAAAACACTTTATATCACCGACCTTGACGGAACGCTTCTCACAAGCGGTCAGTATGTTTCCCCAAAAAGCTGTGAAATAATAAACAGGCTCACGGAGCAGGGCATGATTTTTTCCTACGCAACGGCACGCTCCCTTATCACCGCAAAAAAGGTCACGGCGGGACTTGAGGTAAAAACTCCCGTTATCGTGAACAACGGTGTGTTCATAACCGACAGCGCAAGCGGTGAAAAGCTTGTTAAAAACACTTTCTCCGTATCACAGGCAGAGGATATTTTCCGAACGCTGTCTGAATTTGGAATTTTCCCGCTTGTTTATTCGATTATTGACGGCGAGGAAAAATTTTCCTACATACCCGAAAAGAACACAAGGGGCGTGAACGGCTTCCTTGACACGCGGCGGGGAGACCCCCGTCACCGTCCCCTGCCAAATGAGGACGGTATGCTTGACGGAGAAATCTTTTATTTCGCCTGCATGGACGAGGCGGGGAGTATGTCCGAAGCCCACGAGGAGCTGAAAAAACGTTACTACTGTGTTTACAGCAATGATATCTACAGCGGCGACCAATGGCTTGAAATACTTCCCAAATCGGCAACAAAGGCGAACGCCGTCCTACAGCTAAAGGAATACTGCGGCTGTGACAGGCTTGTGGCTTTCGGGGACGGAATAAACGATATCCCAATGTTCAAGGCGGCGGACGAGTGTTACGCTGTTGAAAACGCCGCTGCCGAGCTGAAAGAAATTGCCGATGATATTATCGGAAACAACAACGGGGACAGCGTTGCCGAATTTCTTGAAAAAATTTGCAAAAGGCTATAACGTCAAAGATAGTATATTACTTAAATGTGCGTACTTGATTTTGCTTTTATTTGTGATATAATTATAATGTAAGTCTGGATAATATATCCTGCAAATTTAATTTACGGAGGAAACTATCATGGGCAAGAAAATCGTTGTTATCACAGGAAGTCCCCGCAAAAACGGAAACAGCTTTGCAATGACGGACGCGTTTATAAAAGCAGCCGAGGCAAAAGGACATACTGTCACAAGATTTGACGCGGCAATGAAAAAATTAAACGGCTGCCGCGCGTGCGAGACCTGCTACTCCACAGGGAAAGCCTGTTCATTTGATGATGAATTCAATACGCTTGCGCCGTCAATTTTAGAAGCGGACGTTATTGTATTTACAATGCCTGTATATTGGTACTCGATACCCGCGCAGATAAAGAACGTTATCGACCGTATATTCTCAATGGTCGTTGGCGGAAAGGATATTGCGGGAAAAGAGTGCGCTCTTATAACCTGCTGTGAAGAGGAGGATATGTCCGTTATGGACGGAGTGCGTATCCCCATAGAACGTACCGCCGCGCTGAACAAATGGACAATGGTGGGCGAAGTGCTTATACCGGGTGTTCTTAAGGAAGGCGACATTGAAAAGACCGACGGCTGCAAGCAAGCGGCTGATCTTGCTGAAAAAATCTGATCACTGCTGCTTCCGTGGTTGGAAAAACAAGGTCTGAGTACATTTCAAAGGAGTATTCCAATACTTATTGATCAAAAATATAAAATACATACCTGATTTGCCTATTTTCAGAGCATAACCGTAATGCGCGGTTATGCTCTTTTTTTATGTCCGAAAAAATTTTTTATTAATTTTTGTGGTAATTTTAAGTCTTTAAGAGTTTATCATTATAGATAGTTGAGTATCAGAAATAATAGTTTACTTTTCGTTTAATTAAATTTAATAATTATTTAATATTCGTGAACTGTAATTCCTGTTGATATGTTCATCTATCAAGTAAAATAATGATAAGCGAGGTAGATTTATGTATTATTCTGTAGAATTATTTGGTTTGCTGCTGCGGCGTCACAGGGAAAACAAGCGGTTGAGCCGTGAATATCTTGCGGAACTATGCGATATAAGCGACAGGTGCATAAGCAACATTGAGAGGGGAAAGTCAGACCCTAAATTAAGCACGGTTCTTAAACTGTGCCGGGAATGTGATATTGACGTCGGCAAGCTTTCGGAGCTGAAAGCGGAGGAAGTTTACAGCCGGACGGTCAAAATGTGAATTATAATGGTTTCAATGCTGTTTACAGCAAATATACAAGGAAACGAAAACAGGAGGTATTTTATGTCACTTGAAAATATATCAATATTTGAAGAAAGCCCTGAATTGTCAGAAATCAGCCAAAACAATAATGTCGATTTGAAGATCATTGTTACCGACATTATACATAGGATAGGCATACCAGCACACATAAAGGGCTATCATTATCTTAGAAAAGCCATACTTCTCTCTGTAGACGACCCCGAAATGCTGCAAAGCATAACAAAAATTCTTTACCCGACAGTTGCAGAAGCGTTTAACACTTCGCCGTCAAGAGTTGAAAGAGCGATACGCCACGCTATTGAAAGCGCGTGGAACAAGGGAGATGCTGATGTTTTAAACAGCATTTTCAACTACAACATAAGAGTTTATAAGGGTAAGCCTACGAATTCCGAGTTTATTGCTGTTATTACAGATAATCTGCGGTTAAAATTAGGGTTTAACTGATTGAGTACTGCATATTATTGTGCAGTACTTTTTAACAGAGATTTTTGTATAATGTCAAGCAATACGGTTAATATACGGAAACCATATAAGTCATTCCCAGCCCAATAATTCGGAAATATAATCAGACAGATCATTTGCCATGTTTTCGTGTGTTTTTGCGCTTGGGTGATAATTTGTACCGTAACCGTCACGGACAATATCCTGCAATTCATACTGAAAACAGTATAACTTGCTGTCATTGTTTTCACTGCTGTATCTGTCTGCCTGTTTTCTTATCTCGTCCATAAGCCCCGTACTTAAAACACCGTAGGAGCATATTATGCAGGAATCGGGATTTGCTTCACGTACTTGCGCTATAAGCTCATAGTATGCTTCGCCAAATCGCTGTTCTCTTTCGTCTATACCGCGTACCCAGACATTATCGTTTGAACCCATATTTATTACAATAAGGTCATATTGCTGTGAAAAATCCCAAATTTCGTTATCAATTGCCTGCTTGTCATACAGCTCTCCGATAAGGGAGTCCCTGTTCGGCGTATTTCCCTCTGTATATGCGGAATAAACGCCTATGCCGCCGCAAGCGCATATGCTGTAATCAACATCAAACCGCTTGGCAACCAATGCGGCATAGGATTTGCTTCCGTTTCCGAAATCATCATTGTCAATGCCATAGCCGCAGGTCACGCTGTCGCCGATATATTCTATGCTGTGAGCTTTTTCCGCGCTCGGATATATCATGCCTTGTGATGTAACATTGATACCTTTTACACCCACATAGTTGTATCCCATTTCAGACAGCTTACGCAAAGTTATCTTACTGTATTTGGCTTCATTTGCAGAAAAAACATCAAGACTTGTCTCGCCCTTATCAAGAATAATGTCCTCCGTAAGCTCATCATTTACATAAACCGCAACCCGCGCTTTTCCGCCGCAAATAACGTCTATACTTGCTGATGTTCCAAAAAACTCAAATTCTATACCTGAACAAGTATATGTAAACATTCTTGTATCATCTTTGAATAAGCTGCGTCCAAGAGGTTTAATGTAATCATCACTTGCAGCAAAGCTTTTGGCGCTAAGCGGCAAAGCTTTTACAGCTTCTATATTTACACCGTTTTGTGTAACATTATCGGTTTCAGCCTCCAAAAGTCCTGTATCCGTAATTTGCGTTTTATCATGTGATTCATCTGCTGCGGAAGTATCGGCAGCTGTTGTAATATTTTCACTCTCTGCAATTTCCGGCATATTGGTTTCATCGGCTTCGTTAATGCCGCAGGAGGTCAATATGCATATAAAGAATAATAAAAGTACCAATTTATACCATTTCATTTTCATTCACCACAATTTATATATTTTCCTTATTAAAAACGATCCCCCGCAAATCCTTATATAGATTGGATTTGCGGGGGAGAATACTCTGGTGAGCCATTGGGGATTTGAACCCCAGACCCTTTGATTAAAAGTCAAATGCTCTGCCAACTGAGCTAATGGCTCAACAAAACGCCGTATTTACAACGCTTAATTATTATACCAAAAATTGAGCCGATTGTCAAGCAAATATCAAATATTCGTCATTTTGCACATATAACTGTTTGCGGAATTACTTTGAATTTATGTTTAATACAGTATTAGCCTTACCGTAAGCGCGCTTAAAATAAATCCCGTAAGGTCTGCCGTAAGGGACGACGCTATGGCGTGCTTCGTCTTTTTCACCTTTGTTATGCCGTAGTAGACAGCTATTGTGTAAAACGTCGTCTCCGTTGAGCCGATCACAACGCTTGCGACGCGTCCCGCAAAGCTGTCGGGGGAAACCTCCGTCAGTATGGACTCAAACACCGCCAGTGCGCCGCTTCCGGACACGGGACGTATAAGCGCAAGAGGTATGCACTCCCTCGGAAATCCCAAAAATTCGGTGAGTGGAGCTATTGCCGAGGAAATTATTTCAAGTCCACCAGAGGCTTTGAACATTCCTATAGCCGTCATAAGCGCGATAAGCGCAGGCAGGACGTCAAACGCCGACTTTAAATTTTCCTTTGCGCCGTCGGTGAATTCGCCGAACACGTCCACCCGCTTGGCAAGCCCGATAACCATTATTACAGCAATAAAAACAGGTATTACAAAATCGCTCATTTGTCACGCTTCTTTCCGAAATGAATGCCGTCCAATGCCGCCGCGGAAATAAGTCCCGCCGCAAGAGCGCACGCCGACGTGATAAGCACGCAGGGCAGTATCTCCATAGGCTCGGCTGAACTGTGCTTTATTCTCATGGAAGCCGCCGTGGTTGGTATCAGCGTTATGGAGGCGGTGTTCAGCACAATAAACATTATCATGTTCCTGCTGGTGGTATCGCCGGGCTGTTCCTCCTGTTCAAGCCGCTTCATGGCTTCCAGACCGAGGGGAGTGGCGGCGTTGCCAAGTCCCAGAAGATTGGCGGTAATGTTCATACATATCGCATGAAAGGCTTTGCCGTTAAAGTCGAGACCCCGAAAAATGTGCTTTAAAAATGGCTTGAACAGCTTGGACAGCATATCGGTAATTTTTGCCTTTTCGGCAATACGCATAAGTCCGCCCCACATACACATTCCCCCTAAAAGGTACAGGAACAGCTCCACCGCTTCAACGCAGGAGTTCAGAGCCGCATTGCAGACCTCCTGTATGCGTCCCGTCGCCGCGCCGCAAATTACCGATAATATCAGCATTGCCGCAAAAATTTTGTTCATCATAGTAATTACTTCCTTTTTTAAAATAATGTGGTAATTTTTAACTTGGAAATAATTGTCGAAAAATATTAATAAATTGGCAATTATTATTCACACAATGTTTTTTGACATTTATATACAAAATGAGTTATAATATGTTAAAATACAAGTTTAAAGGAGGCTTTTCTATGAAAGCTACAGGTATTACAAGAAAAATCGACGAACTCGGAAGAATAGTTCTTCCTATCGAACTCAGACGAGGTCTCGGCATCGGTGAAAAGGATGCTCTTGAGATCTACGTCGAGGACGACAAGATCATTCTTAAAAAATACAAGCAGGCTTGTGCATTCTGCGGCAGCGACGAGAATATCATTGAATTCAAGGAAAAGTATGTCTGCGCCGACTGTATTACTCAGCTTAAGAAGTAACTTGTCTGTACATAATATGCCGCTTTGATTTTTATTATGATACTAATTCACGACCTGAATTTGTCAGCCAATCGTTCAAACATATATGGGAATGAATTAGGATAACATATCTGCGGCATACGGTTCTCGATACTAAAACGGCAGGGGATATGTGCTCTTAACGCATTTATCCCTTGTCTCAATTATTTGCAGTAGTTTATGGTTTGTGAAACCGACAGTTTTTTAAATTATACTGCAAGTTTAATTATTGACTGCGCGTATAACTTTTAAATATAGGGATCTGTATAACAAGCATGAGTGCGGCGCTGACGCTTTAGCGTTGTACTCTGATCAAACAGGGAGGGATTGATTTGGTATTTGTAAGAACCGAGGAGCTTCTTCCGGGAATGTGTCTTGCAAGAGATATTCATTTTTACACACCCGCATCAACCTCGGCGGTCATTCTGACAAGGGGAATGAAAATTTCCGACGTTCAGATAACGCAGATGAGCGCCGCCAATCTTGACGGAGCGTACATAGATACTGTAAGAAGCGAGGTAAGAGTAATATCCTCCATAAATCAGGAGATACGCAGGGAGGCTATAACCAATATCCATAACCTTGCGAACAATTTTATAGACAGCAGCAAGGGCGTCCAGCAAAGCGACGTGGACGCTATCGACGGAACGACCCAGTCGCTTATCGACGGACTTTCCTCGCACAAGGATATCCTTGTTAATATCGCCGATATAAAAATGTACGATGACTATACTTTCCACCACAGCCTTAGCGTTGCAATAATGTCTATCGCTATCGGCATGGAGCTTGGCTTTAACAATACAATGCTGAAAGAACTGGGTCTTGCGGGGCTTTTGCACGACATCGGCAAGGTTGCCGTTCCAATTGAAATCATTACAAAGCCCGAACGACTTACCAAGGAAGAATTTGATATTGTAAAAATGCACCCCGTCCACGCCGCAAACCATTTGAAAGAACGTCATCTTGTAAACGACAATGTTTTCAACGGCATTGTGGGACACCACGAAAAGCTTGACGGCACGGGATATCCCAATAATCTTAAGGGAGACCAGATACACCCCTATGCGAGAATTCTTGCTGTTGCGGACGTGTACGACGCCCTTACATCAAACCGTCCCTACCGTATTCCAAACCCTCCCAACGAGGCGATAGAATTTGTCATGGGCGGCATGGGCAGACATTTTGACGAGACGGTCATAAAAGCCTTTTTGAGAAAGGTTGCGCCTTTCCCCGCAGGCTCAAAGGTACAGCTCTCCAACGACGAGGTCGCTTATGTTCTGAAAAATTATCCCGACCAGCCACTGCGCCCACTGGTTGCGGTGGAACATTCCGAGACCCTTTACGACCTGTCGTTTGACGAAAACTGCATGAACATTACCATTACAAAAATTCTTGAAGAAAACAAAAACAATCAAAGCCTGATAAATATGTGAGTGCTGCGTTTCTAATTTGTCAATGAATGTGATAAATTAATTTGTAGGGCGGGGGCTTGCTCCCGCCCAATGCAATAAATGTGGTTAAAAGGCGGGAGCAGAGCCCCGCCCTACATTGTATGTTTTAAAACCCTTAGTTTAAATTATAAACTAAGGGTTTTATTGTTATACTGAACTTATATTTTAAAAATTAAACCGCAAGTACAATTATGCCGTAATTGCATCTTTAAGTGACTTGACAAATTCCCCGACTTTGGAAACAGAGTCCCTGCCATACTCGGCAACGATTTTTACGACTGCGCTTCCAACAATTACTCCGTCGCAGTAGCTGCTCATCTTTTTCGCCTGCTGGGTATCGGAAATTCTGAAGCCGACCATTGCGTGGACTTTGCAGCTAATCTATGTCTCTCCGAAAAACTCGTCAAAGTTGGTGGTAAATTTGCTTCTCGTTCCCGTAACGCCCGTGGAGGAAACGCTGTACAAAAATCCTTTTGCTTCGTTTGCAATGTCCGCAATTCTCTGATGAGAAGTGGGCGCAACCAAGCTTATGGAAATGATACCGTTATTCTCGGCATAGGGCTGTAACTCGTCCCGTTCCTCAAAGGGCAGGTCGGGGACGATAACGCCGTCAATGCCTTTCTCACGGCAAAGCGTAAAGAAACGCTCCGTGCCGAAACGGAAAATAGTGTTCACGTACATCATAAGTATAAGGGGCTTCTCGGTCTGCCTGCGGAGACTTTCCACCATGTCGAAAATCCCCGTAAGATTTGTTCCTTTGGAAAGTGAGCGCAGGCTTGCAAGCTGAATGGTCTTGCCCTCCGCAACGGGGTCGGAAAAGGGAACGCCTATCTCCACAATGTCCGAACCCTTGTCGAACATTTCAAGCACAAGCTTTTCCGTGGTCTCAAGGTCGGGGTCCCCCGCTGTAACAAAGGTAATAAGCGCCTTTTCGCCTTTATTTTTAAGCTCCGAAAGAGCCGTTTCTATCCTGTTCATAATGATCTCCTATCTTTACGAATTTTTGATTTCTTTTCCTCTGTACCGCGCGATTGAGTAAACGTCCTTGTCGCCCCGTCCCGAAAGGTTTATTACCATAATTTGGTCTTTACCCATTTTCGGAGCAATTTTCAAAGCCGCGGCAACAGCGTGCGCCGACTCGATAGCGGGGATAATTCCCTCCATTTTTGAAAGGTACTCGAACGCGCAGACCGCTTCTTCGTCGGTTATTGGAAGATATTCCGCGCGCCCGCTTTTGTGCAGCATTGCGTGTTCAGGACCAATTCCCGGATAGTCAAGTCCCGCCGAAATCGAGTACACAGGGTCGATCTGACCGTATTCATTTTGCAGGAACAGCGACTTCATGCCGTGGAAAATTCCCATAGTTCCCTTAGCGGCAGTAGCGGCGTGCTTGCCTGTCTCAACGCCGAGACCCGCGGCTTCCGCGCCGACGAGACGGACGCTTTCGTCCCCGATAAAATCATAGAACGCGCCCATTGCGTTTGAACCGCCGCCAACGCAGGCAACAACGCAGTCGGGGAGACGTCCCTCTTTTTCGGTTATCTGTCTGCGAATTTCCTGCGAAATTATCTTCTGAAAATCACGAACCATGGCAGGGTAAGGGTGAGGACCCATTACCGAGCCAATGCAGTAGAACGTGGTGTTGATGTTCTCCGCCCAGTCCCGCATTGCGGCGTTGATAGCGTCTTTAAGGGTGGAAGTTCCCTCGCTTATCGAAATAACGCTTGCCCCCAGAAGCTCCATTCTGTACACATTCAGGGACTGGCGTTCAACGTCCTCCGCGCCCATGTAGACCTGACATTCAAGCCCGAAAAGTGCGCAGGCTGTGGCGGTTGCAACACCGTGCTGTCCCGCGCCTGTTTCCGCAATAACACGGGTCTTGCCCATTCTTTTCGCAAGCAAGATCTGTCCCAGAACGTTGTTTATCTTGTGAGAACCCGTGTGGTTCAGATCCTCGCGCTTGATGTAAATTTTCGCCCCGCCCAAGTCCTTTGTCATCTTTTCGGCATAGTAAAGCATGGAGGGTCTGCCCGCATAATCACGGTAAAGCGTCTCCAGCTCCTTTATAAAATCGGGGTCGTTCCTGTATTTTTCATAAGCCGCGTCCAGCTCGTTTACAGCGTTCATAACGGTCTCGGGGACGTACTGTCCGCCGAAATCGCCGAAGCGTCCTTTTTTCTCACTCATCTTAAATTTTCCTCCCATAAGATGCCAGATATTCAGAAGCAAGAGGCAAGAATATCTGCTCTAAAAATTATTTATATTTTTTAAAATTTCCATAACGGCTTTCATTTTGTTAAGGTCTTTAACGCCGTCGGTCTCAATGCCGCTGCTCAGGTCAACGCCGTAGGGTTTAGTATCTCTCACAATTTCAGCAATATTTTCGGCGGTAATTCCTCCCGCGATAAAAAACGGCTTTTCAATTTTTGCGCTTTTTACAATTTCGGTGTTGATACGTTTTCCCGTGCCGCCAACGCTGTCTTCGCTGAAACTGTCTATCAGCAATTTTTCGCAGGACTTTTTCTGTTCACGCTCTATATCTTCCGGACTTTTTGCGCGTACCGCTTTCCAAATTTCCCCCGAAAAATCCTTGCGGAGATTTTTTATATAATCCTCGTTTTCGTCGCCGTGAAGCTGTATAACGTCAAGACTATCGTTGTAACCACAGCGCAGAATATTTTCCACAGGCTCGTTTACAAAAACGCCAACTCGTTTTATATATTTGTCAAGATATGTGTTCAGTTCGCAAAAAGTCCCGAAATCAACGCTCCGTCTGAAACCGTCCGACAGGATAAAACCAACATAATCGGGACGGCATTCGTTTACATACTCAATATCCTCAACGCGCCGCATACCGCAGAATTTAAGGTAAATCATAGCAAACTCCTTAACTCTTTCACGGAATTTTCTACACTTCCGCTTCTCATAAGGGTCTCCCCGATAAGAACCGCATTTGCCCCGCAGTCAGCAAGGAATTTCATATCCTCGGCAGTCTTTATGCCGCTTTCCGCAACAATAATTCCGCCCTCGGGAACAAGTCCCGCAAGCCTTTTGGTAGTATCAAGAGTTACCGAAAAATCCTTTAAATTGCGGTTGTTTATGCCGAAAATCGTGCAGCCCGCATTTATCACGGAGGTCAGTTCTTCCTCGTTGTGGCTTTCAGCAAGAACGTCCATTTTAAGGCTTTCCGCAATGGTTCGGTACTCTTTCATCTGCTCCGTGTCAAGAATTGCCGCAATAAGCAAGATCGCGTCCGCCCCCATAGCTTTCGCCTCGTAGATCTGATACGGGTCGATGATAAAATCCTTTCTTATCATCGGTATGTCGATTACCTTGCGGACAGCCTTGAAGTACTCCGCAGACCCTTTAAAATAGTATTCCTCCGTAAGACAGGAGACTGCCGCCGCCCCAGCGTTCCGGTAAGAGACCGCCTGCTCCGCGGGACGAAAATCCTCGCTTATTATTCCCTTTGAGGGGGAAGCTTTTTTCACCTCTGCAATGATTGCAGGGCGGGGAAGAGAAGTCAAAGCTTTTTTAAAACTCCGTCCCGTGTCTTTCTTAGCGGCTTCCTCCGCGGCAGCCCGAACCTCGTTCAGAGGAACATTTCCAATGTCACGTTCAAGCTGTTCTTTTCTTTTTTCGGCAATATCATCAAGTATCATAACGTACCTCTTTATCTAACTCGGTTAGTAAATTCTTTCATCTTCTCAAATTTTTCAAGAGCCTTGCCGCTGTCAATGGAGGTGCGAGCCATTTCAATGCCCTCCTCGATAGAAGCCGCCGAGCCTGTGCAGTAGATAGCGCAGCCCGCGTTGAGAAGAACAATGTCACGCTTCGCGCCCTTTTCCTTGCCCGTAAGAATGTCCATAGTTATCTTTGCGTTGTCGTCAGGCGTACCGCCAACAATTTCCGACTTGGGGGAAATCTTTATGCCGTAATCCTCGGGGTTGATCTCATACTTGATAAGCTTTCTGCCCCGAAGCTCGCATACCGTGGAAATTCCCGAAACGGAAATCTCGTCCAAGCCGCCGCCGTATACTATCATTGCGCCCTTTACGCCCAAATTCATAAGAACCTTTGCCATTACCTCAAGGAGGTTTTCGTCGTAAACGCCAAGAAGAATGTAGTCCGAAAGAGCAGGGTTTGCAAGCGGTCCAAGAATGTTGAACACCGTCCGCACGCCCATTTCACGTCTTGCGGGACCGACAAATTTCATTGCCTTGTGGAAAGACTGTGCAAACAGGAAAGCAATTCCCGTTTCCTTCATGCAAGCCGCCGCCATTGCAGGGGTAAGGTTAAGCTTTACCCCAAGTGATTCGAGAACGTCCGCCGCGCCGCTTTTGCTTGAAACGCTTCTGTTGCCGTGCTTTGCAACGGTAAGTCCCGCGCCCGCGATCACAAAGGAGGACGTTGTGGAAATGTTGAACGTGTTCGCAACGTCGCCGCCTGTACCAACGATATCGACTGCCGATTTTGCCGCTGGGACAACGCTTGCTTTCCGTCTCATAATTCTTGCAAAGCCCGTTATTTCGTCAACGGTCTCGCCCTTGCAGCGCAGAGCCATAAGCAGCGCCGCAATCTGCGCGTCTGTCGCGCCGTCGGACATGATGATGTTCATGGCGTTTTCGGCGTCCTCAATAGACAAGTCCTTTCCGTCAGCCGCCTGTGCAATGTATTTTTTGAGAGCAATCCTCTTTTCTCTCGGCATTGAAACGACCTCGCGGTCTGCGCTTTTTATCCCCGCAACGTCGCACAAAAATGCGGAAATTATTGCAGAGCCGTATTCAGTAAGAATTGACTCGGGGTGGAACTGTACGCCGTAGGTTGGGTGCTGCTTGTGACGTACAGCCATTATCTGACCGTCGCCGTCCGTAGCGATTACATTTATGCAGGTCGGTATTGAAATCGAGTCCACAACAAGAGAGTGGTAACGCGCCGCAGGGATTTTGTCGGGAAGTCCCTCAAAAATGGGACAGCTTGTGTTAATGGAAATTTCCGTGCATTTGCCGTGCATAGGCTGTTTTGCGTGAATAATTTTTCCGCCGAAAGCCTCGGCAATAGCCTGATGTCCCAAGCAAATTCCCAGTATCGGAATTTCGCCGCTGAAACTTTTTATAGCCTCCACGGAAATTCCCGCGTCAGCAGGATATCCCGGACCCGGGGAGATTATCAAAGCCTCGGGCTTCATTTTTTCAATTTCAGCAATTGTTATCTCGTCGTTTCTGATGACCTTTATGTCGGGGTAAATCGTGCCGATAAGCTGATATAAATTATAGGTAAAGCTGTCGTAATTATCTATCATTAAAATCATTCTGAACACCTCTTCTTAAAGATTTGCCGCTTCTGTAATCGCGTTAATGACCGCAAGAGCCTTGTTCTTGGTTTCCTCGTATTCCTTTTCGGGGACGCTGTCGTAAACAATTCCCGCGCCCGCCTGAACGTAAGCCTTTCCGTTCCTGAAGATCACCGTCCTTATGGTGATACAGGTGTCTATGTTTCCGTTAAAGGCAAGGTAGCCCATAGTTCCGCCGTAAACTCCACGCTTCTTGTTTTCAAGCTCGTCTATTATCTCCATTGCCCTAACCTTTGGCGCGCCCGAAAGCGTTCCCGCGGGAAGTACCGACATAAGCGCGTCCAAAGCGGTCTTGTCGGGAGCAAGCTGTCCCTGAACGTCCGAAACAAGGTGCATTACCTTTGAGTAACGTTCAACCCGCATAAAGTCGGTAACGTTCACCGTTCCGAAGCTGCAAACCTTTCCGACATCGTTTCTGCCCAGATCCACAAGCATTGTGTGTTCCGCCCGTTCCTTGGGGTCGTTCAGAAGCTTCTGCTCAAAAGCCTTGTCCTCGGCTTCGTCCCTGCCCCTGCCTATTGTTCCCGCAATAGGCTTTGTAACTACAGCCCCGTCTGTAACGTTTACCAGCATTTCGGGGGAAGCCCCTGCAATGCAGTAATTTTCGTGGTCGAAATAATAAAGGTAAGGGGAGGGGTTTGTCGCCCTTAACATACGGTACACGTCAAATGGGGCAGGCGGGTTGTCAATTTCAAACCGCTGGGAAAGCACCACCTGACTGATGTCGCCGTTAATAATGTGCTCCTTGGCTTTTTCAACCATAGCCATGTATTCTTCTTTTGTAACGTTTGAGTTGACCGTTATCTCTTTTCCGCTTCCGCCCGTCTGTGGAGCAGACCCTGCATTTGCAAGTATCTGTCCGATTTCCGCGGATTTTTTCAGACATTTGTCATATGCCTTGTCAATGTCGTCCCCCTCGTTGATGTTGAGAATTATTATAGCCTTGTTGGCAAGGTGGTCGTATGCCACAATTTCGTCATAAAGGAACATATTCGAGTCGGGCATTTTCAAATCGTCCTCGGGGACGTTCACAAGCTTCTTTTCAAAACGTCTAACCGTGTCGTATCCGAAATAACCTATCAGACCGCCCGTAAGCTTAGGTCTGTTAAGGAACACGGGGGAAGTACGCTTGCTGAGTATACTATTAAAAAGCTCGATAGGGTTGGGACACTTTTTCGTTTCGCAGGTTGCGCCGTCTCCCGTGCCGCTGATTATCTTAGCCTCGTCTCCGTAAATTTGTATCTCCATTTTAGGGTCAATTCCTATAAAGGAGTAACGTCCCCACTGGTCGGAATTGTCAACGCTTTCCAGAATAAAGCAGTTGTCGAAACGCTCCTTTAACGCCGCAAACAAGCCCACGGGGGTGCAGCTGTCAATAAGCGTCTCGTAAAAAACGGGAACGGTTTTATAGCTCAAAAGCAAATTCTTAACTTCTTCCTTGGTTGGATACAACATATTAAAACTCCTTTCAAATAAAAAGAGGTCTCACCGTCCGACGCGCCGATCATTCGGCAGTCGGGACGATAGACCTCGTGGTGCCACCCGATTTTGCGGAATAAAAAAATCCGCCTCGTTGGATACAAAGCAGATGCAGAAAATCAACATAACGTTCAAGACATAAATGTTCAAGTACGCCGCATTTGCAGTTATACCCTATCCACTAACGCAGGAAATCGGCGCAGACTACTTGGCATATAAAGAATTGCCGTTTGCCGTTGCTTCTCACAAATCCATTCGCAGATACCGTTATGACCCGAACTCACACCACCGCCGGATTCTCTGATTCATCAGCATATCTGTTACTTACTTTTGCTCACAGAATTTATTATATTAAATTGATAGTATGATTATACAACACCATAAACAAAAAGTCAATAGTGATAATGCACAAAAATACCCGAAAAATTCATAAAATATGACAAACTGCCATACTCACAGTCGGGCATGGCAGTTTACTATTTATATATATTATAAATTTAACTCTGACCCTCATCGCGGGAAATCTCCGTCCTCTGCCTGCGGTAGTCGAAAT
>JAAVHM010000129.1 GCA_014799675.1 Ruminococcus sp.
ACCGCAGGCTCTCTTATAGCGTAGCCGGAGAGGGTAGGGAGTAAGGAAAGTGAGAGCGCGAGAGAGAAAACCTAAGAGGGGAGGGGGAGGCGGCGCGCGTCCAACAAATCCCATGAGCGCTCCCCCTCCCCTCTTTGGTTGTCTCTCTCGCACCCCTGTGAACGAGGAACAGTTCCTAACATTGCTTCTAAAATTCAAAGACAAACCAACAATTTCAAACGCACCCTGTGAACAACTTAACAGTTTATAATATACAATCTAAAATCCAAACACAAATAAATAAACAAACAACCAACAATTTCCCAAAAAGAAACCAAAATAAAATTACCAAAAACGATAAACAAAAATTCACCCGCAGCACTAATAGGAGTTGCAAAAAAGGAAAAAGTATGCTATAATGTTTTTAACTAATTTAAAAAGGATGTTTGCTATGTCAGTACGTGTTGGATTGGTCTCTCTCGGCTGTACAAAAAATCAGGTGGACGCAGAGAGAATGCTCTATAAAATTCGCGAGGCAGGGTATCAGCTTGTAAGCGACGCCGCCCTTGCGGATATTGCTATTATAAATACCTGCGGTTTTATCGAGTCCGCAAAGCAGGAAGCTATCGAGACTATTTTTGAATTCGCTGCTCTGAAAAGCGAGGGCAGGATCAAAAAAATTGTCATCACAGGCTGCCTTGCGGAGCGTTACCGACGGGAGGTCGCCGAGCTTATCCCCGAGGCGGACGCCGTTGTGGGTATCGGCTGCAACGAGGATATTGTTTCGGTTTTGGGGAAAATTATTGAGGATAACTATACGGAAGCAATTCAGCGTTACGATGATAAGGAAAAGCTTCCGCTGACGGGGGGACGTATTCAGACTACCCTGTCATTCACCTCCTATCTGAAAATCGCGGAGGGCTGCGACAACTGCTGTTCCTACTGCGCGATACCCTCAATACGTGGCAGGTTCAGGAGCGTGCCTATGGAAGAACTTCTTGACGAGGCAAGGGAATTGGTGCTGGGCGGCGTTCGGGAGCTTATCCTTATAGCGCAGGACACTACAAGATACGGTATCGACATTTACGGAGAATACAAGCTTCCCGAGCTTCTGAAAAAGCTTTGCGAAATTGAGGAATTGAAATGGATAAGGGTGCTGTACTGCTACCCCGAGCGCGTTACGGACGAGCTTCTGGACGTTATGGCAAATGAAGAAAAAATCGTCAAGTACATGGACTTGCCCATACAGCACTGCGACGGTGAGATACTTAAAAAGATGAACCGCAGGGGGGACGAGGCTTCCCTCCGCGAGCTTATCAAAAAGATACGGGAAAAAGTTCCCGGAATAACCTTGCGTACCACGCTTATAACAGGCTTCCCGGGGGAGACGGAGGAACAGTTCAGCAGGCTTTCCGAATTTGTGGAGGACATGAAATTTGACCGTCTCGGCTGTTTTGCATTTTCTGCCGAGGAGGGAACTCCCGCCGCCGACATGGAGGGACAGCTTGACGAGGACGTTAAGGAACGCCGCGCCGAGGTCATTATGGAGCAGCAGATGATGATCGCAGTAAAGAAAAATAAGGCGCTTGTTGGTGAGACTATTGAGATAGTCATAGAGGGCTTCGACCGCTACGGCGACTGCTATTTCGGCAGAAGCGCGGCGGACGCTCCCGAGATAGACGGAAAGATCTTCTTTACCTCCGCGGGAAAAAGACAAGTCCCGGGAAAATTTGTCAAAGTAAAAATTACCGATATGCTTGATTACGATTTGATTGGAGAGATGGAAGAATGAACCTGCCGAATAAGCTTACGCTTTTAAGAGTTATACTTGTACCGTTTTTCGTGTTTTTTATGCTGACGGATATCGTCCCGTTCAGCCCCGCAATTGCCCTTGTGATATTTATTGCGGCAAGCGTTACGGACGCTCTGGACGGACACATTGCAAGAAGCAGAAATCTTGTTACCACTTTCGGAAAATTCCTTGACCCCCTTGCTGACAAGGTGCTGGTAATTTCCGCCCTTATCTGTCTTAACAGTATCGGGGTGATCGGGGCAGTCCCCGTGATAATAATTGTAGCAAGAGAATTTATGGTGTCGGGTCTGCGGCTTGTTACGGCAAACGAGGGCGTTGTTGTTGCGGCGGGAATTTGGGGCAAGCTTAAAACCGCTTTCACCATGGTCGCCGAGGTCGCGATCATGCTTGGACTTTGCTTCAGCTTTGAGGGACAGGCGGCGGATATCGCAAATATTGTTTATCAGGTTTTGATTTGGACAGCGACTGTTCTGACGGTTATTTCGGGGGGAGTTTACCTCAAAGGCTACTGGAAATATATTGACGCTTCAAAATAAAAAAATAAAAGGCGTATAAAACGCCTTTAGGGTTGATTTGTTAATTTTTGTTATCGCCGCTGTCCTGTTCGGCTGCGGTTGTTCCCTTGTCAATTCTTGCAATTGCTTTTTTCAATATCTGTAGCGCTTTGTCGGCGTTATCAGTTTCGATCAAAGCCGCAAGAGACTCATACAGGGTGCATAACTCTTGATTTGTCATTAACATCACCGCCTTTCACGAAATTATTTGCTGACTATATTATATCACAATTTTTTCAATATGTAAAGTGTTTTAAAATTATCCTGCTTATCCTGCGGAGGGAATTTTTATGACAAAAGAAGAATATATAGAATACTGCAAAACAATAGTCGGGGCTTCCCTTGACAACCCCTTTGAGGACACGGAAGCTTTAGTCGCCCGCCACAGCGACACGAGAAAATGGTTCGCGCTTATCATGGAGGTTGGCGGCAGGGACGTTGTAAATCTCAAATGCGAGCCTATGGAAGCTGATTTTCTGCGTACTGCTTACGAGGGCGTTACGGCAGGTTATCACATGAACAAGACCCATTGGAACACGGTCTATTTTGAGTCGGACGTTCCCCGTGAGGAAATCGAAAATATGACAATGAAAAGCTTTGAGCTTACAATGAAAAAGGTCAGAAAGAAAAGCAAATCAAAATAGGGGAAATTATTATGAAAAAATACAGATTATTCGGCGTACTGCTTTCCGCGGTCATGCTTGCTTCCTGTTCGGGAAATGCCGCGGAGGAGGAAATTTCGGAGACGGTTTCGGAAAGTACTGTGACGACCGCCGAAACAACGGCGGAAACAACAACAGAAACAACCACGGAGCAGGTCACAGAAACGACAACAACGGAAACAGAAGCGGAGGAAGTCCCGCAAGCCGCCGAGGAGAAATATGTGCAGGTTTCACCCGACACCGAATTTATTGATTATGAATTTATTGAGGATTATCAAGGTACTACAGACATTGGGGAACTTGCGGACAAGGCTGTAGAATTCCTTATGACTACCGAGGAGTACGCCGACGCTATGTCAAAAATTGACGAAATAGATGTGGAATTCGGCGAGCCTTACATAAAGGACGGGAAAATATTCCCGCAGTTTGAGACCGCTTACACTGCCGACTATGACGGCAACGGCAGCACGGAGACATTTATAACGCTGAAAATGCCAATGCGGGACAAATTCAGTTTACTCTATAGCTTTTTTATCTTTGCGGACAGCAAAGGGAATATGACCCTGCTTGACTATAACTGCGGCATTTACGATACAATTTTTCTGGACTACGGCAAATTTAAGCAGATAACTTTCGGCGGAACAGGTCGTATCGGCGCAGAAGATATTACTTTTCTGTACGGCGTTATAAACGGCGAAGTGAAAACTCTTTATTTGGGACGTGTTTCATTTTTTAAGGAGGATTGTTTCCTTTCAACACACGGCTGGATGAGCAGCGGCGAATTTATGTATTACGACACTGCGGCGCAGGAGTATCGCTCAATAATAGGCGTACAAATGACTTTAGACGAAATAAAGGAAATGGACAAGGACGGCGTTCTTGCGGAATATTACGAAAACGACGAGTACGGCGATCATATTTACGGGCTTGTTGGCGGCAAATATTACTGCGTAAACTTTGGCAAATATGAAACCGAAGCTGTTTATACATATAACGGTAAATTTGAATTGGCTGAAAACTCCAAAGTCAGGTACAAGCTTGAAAATAACAGTACAGAAAACGCCGTCGTTGATATTGAAATTGAACAGGCTCTCGCAAACATGAAGCCTGTACAAAAATAATAAAGGAGAATAATGTTATGAAAAAAATCAAATTTTTTGAAGCGGCTCTTGCCGCATTAGTGGCTGTAAGCCTGCTTGCGGGCTGTACCGACAAAGGCGGCGGAACTGCGGACGTCTCCGACGATACAACAACAGCGGCGGAAACAACTGCGGCAGAGGAAGCTTCCTCCGCTTCTGCAAAGGTCACCGTGGACGGAACTAAATTCATGGTGGACGGCAAGGAGCTTTGGATAAACGGCGTAAACACTCCGTGGCAGAACTGGAACGATTTCGGCGGAAGCGCGTTTGAACCCGAGTTCTGGGACTCTCACTTTTCCGACCTCCACGACATCGGCGTAAACGCTGTCCGTGTGTGGATAAACTGCAACTCTATGGTGGGCATAAAGCTTAAGACCACGGGCGAGGTCAAGGAAGTTCTTGACAAGCACTGGGAGGACGTTGACCAGCTTTTTGAAATTGCGGAAAAGCATCAGATATATGTTATGCCTACCCTGCTTTCCTTTGACCACTGCAAGGACACGAACTATGCCGACAGGTGGAGAGCGATAATCACCGACGACACCGCAATGCAGAGCTATATCGACAATTACGTGAAGCCCTTTGCGGAAAGGTACGGCTCTAACCCTTATCTGCTCGGCATTGACCTTATGAACGAGCCTGACTGGGTTCACGAGAACGAGGAGTGCGGCAAGCTTTCCCTTGACAGTCTTTCCAACTTCTTTGCGAAGTGTACGGCGGCGGCTCACGAGGCTAACCCCGACACTCTTGTTACCGTTGGCATGGGTATGATAAAGTACAATTCCGACAAGGGAAACTGCTCGGGCAATATTGTTTCCGACGAGATAATGAAAAGTCTCGGCGGCGACAAGGCTTGTCTGGACTTCTATTCCACACACTATTATAACTGGATGAAGCAGAACTGGGGCTGTCCCTATGATATGTCTCCCGAGGAGTACGGTCTTGATATGAGCAAGCCTGTGTTTATCGGCGAAACAAGCGCAGAGGGCGGCGAAACGCTGGTGGGTCTGTATGAAAAATGCTACAACAACGGCTGGAGTGGCGTTATGCTCTGGACCTCCAACAACGGCGCGGAACACGCTGACAACTGGTCGGACATTGAAGCGGCTATGGCGAAAATAAACGAGCTTGCTCCGGAAAAGGTTTATCCCACAGGTAAGAAATAAGTACAAATAAAATAACAGGGACTATTTCAGTATTTGATGAAATAGTCCCTGTTTTTAATTTTCAATAATATCCGAGCAAGTTCGTTATTTACATGACGATAAAAATTCAAGTATCATCGAATTCAGCTCATTCGCCTGTTCTCCGACAAAATGGGGACGGTGTCCGCCGCCTTTGACCTCGTATGCTTTTGCGGACGGAACTTTTTCCTTTAGCTCCGCACAAGTTCCGAATGGGTCGTTCTCTCCGTTTATAAAGAACGCGGGGCATTTTATCGCCGCCCATTCAGCGTCGGTCAGATTCGGGTGAGTTTTCCAATCGGCAACGGTTGTCCTTAAATAAGTCTGCCAATCACCCCTGTGAGCGTCAAAATGTCTTGACTTCATGTCCTCAATAAAGTTTGTGTCATTTGCTTCCAGAAGTTTTTCCGGCAGAAAGCTGTCCGCACCCTCCACTCTGGGGAAAGCCCCTCCTCCCACCGTAACAAGACTTTTAACCTTTTCAGGGTATTTTGCAGCCATATAGCAGCCCACATATGCGCCGCAGCTGTAGCCGAAAATATGGGCGGACTTGATTTCCAAAGCCTCCATAAAGGCTGCCATGTCGTCTGCGATCATTCGGCTGTTCCATTCAAGACTGCCGCATTTGGTTCTGCCGTGACCTCTGAAATCAGGAAAAAGACACCGATAATTCCCCGAAAACGGCAGTATCTGAGCAGAAAAAGCCAGCAGTCCTCTGCTGAAATGACTGTGAAGGAACAGCAAAGCTTCTCCCCTGCCAAATTCCTCATAGTATAGATCTAAATCATTCAGTTTAACATATGGCATTGCATAGATCTCCTATGTTTTTATTTTTCCATATATGAAGCAATAATATCCACAACGCCGTCAATGCCGAATTTCTCGCTGTTCAGCGTGATGTGGTAATTTGTGTGGGAAGACCACTTTCTGTCGGTGTAAAAGTCATAGTAGCATTTGCGCTGCTTGTCGTGACGTTTTATAAGCTGCAAAGCCTGCTGCTCGGTAACGTCCATACGGCTCATTATGCGCTTTACACGGGCTTCTGTGGGAGCGTAGATGTACACGTTCAGAAGCTCTACGGGAGCGTCCTTTAAAATGTAGTCGGAACATCTGCCAACGATAACGGCGTTTTCGGTCTTTGCGATATCCCTTATTATCTGGGACTGGAGGGTGAACAGCGTGTCGTTTGCGGGGACGTTCACGTTAAAGCCCGTCTGACCCATTGAAGCGTAAAGCCACGGGTTTGCAGCCTTTTCGTCCGCCTCGGAAAGCACCGCATGGTTCATGCCGCCCTTTTCCGCCGCAAGGGTGATAAGGTTCCTGTCATAAAAAGCAAAGCCAAGCTTCCGGGCGATCTTCTCCCCTGCCTCGTGACCTCCGCTGCCGAACTGCCGACCTATAGTGATTATCTTGTTCATAAAATTGCTCATTCCTTTCCGTTTGAAATTTTTAGTAAAAATTGCTTTACTATATTATAGCACCTTTGCATAAGAAATGCAAGCGTTTGTTAAAAATATTTTTACATAATATACAAAACGGCGTCCAAAACAAAGCCGCCGCAAGCTTGTCCCGCGGCGGAATAACGATTTATTGAATATGTACGCCGTCAGGCATACCTATATGAGAGACTGTCCGCAAAAATTTTCAGCTCGAAAGCTGTTCGCTGAGCCAGCTGGTATACTCGTTTTCTGAACCTGCTGTTTTTGCTGCGACGGCGAGCTGGAAATCCTGCGCTTTGGTGATAAACCCGTTAAAGGCTTGCAGGTCACCGTCCAGCTTGTACTGCTCTTGCTTCTTGCGGTAAACTTCCTCATACAATAAATTCATAGCTGATTCTCCTTTGGAAAAGTAAAAAGTGTTTGTACGAACATATGCGCCGAAAGCTCTTGCTTCTTGCTTCCTGCCTCTTTAACAGAAACTGTAAAACAGGCGGAACATTTCGCTCTTATAGCACATATTGTTTTCAATTATATCACAAAACCCAATATCTTGCTATTGTCTTATTGCACAAAAAAGAAAATTTTTACTGTTGATTATATCACTTGACAAATTGCGGGCGAACGTTTTATGCGGTTTGCACGCGGTTTGGGAAAATTTTCCTCAATATTAAAAAGAAGATAGAGAACAGCAATATGTTCCCTATCTTCCAAATGGAGATGTATATGAATCTGCCAAAAAGGCTGAGCCTTTACCCTTACAGGCGTACTGTGTCAATAAGGGTAAAATGTTTCCATGAATGACACATATCTGTATAGTTACATGGATAATGGCAGCGGTATTGTTGGATACCGCCCTTTTAAGGACGGTTTGTTATTTTTCACACTTTGTTATTTTTTCCAAAGCAGCATTTTCAACCCCGCCGTTTTTGGCGGGACATAAGCTGTTCAGGCAAGCTTCCCTGCTCGTCCTTAACATGATATAAGTATACCGCGCTTTTGTGTTGATATCATGAAAAGCATCTGAAAGGAAAATAAAACCTCAATAAATTTTATGCGGATTTTTGTGCAATTCGGGCATAATATCTGCATGGAAAAGAAAATTGTAAAAACAAAGCTTGTAATAATCGGAGCAGGTCCTGCGGGGATCACCGCCGCGATTTACGCCGCCCGCGGGGGGATTGCTCCCGTTATTCTTGAAAAGGGAGTTGTGGGGGGACAGGTCGCGGGGAGCAGTATCGTGGAGAATTACCCCGGTTACGTCAGCATATCGGGGGCTGATCTTGCGGGAAAATTCCGTGAACACCTCTCCGCCCTCGGTACGGAGATAGACGAGTTCGACCCAATAGAGCGTGCGGAGCTTTCCGACGACAGCAGGAAAATTTTCACCGAAAGCAAAATATACGAAGCCGCCGCCGTTATCATTGCGGCGGGAGCTTCCCCAAAGCTTCTGCCCGTAAAAAGCGAAGCGGAATTCCACGGCAGAGGGGTACACTACTGCGCGCTGTGCGACGGCTCGGCGTACAAGGGAAAGGTTGTGGGCGTTGTGGGCGGCGGCAGCGCGGCTCTGGAGGAAGCGCTGTACCTTTCCGAAATCGCGGAAAGGGTGATAATCATACGCCGCAAAAGCAGCTTCCATGCCGAAAATTCTATTCTGAAAAGGGTGGAAAGCAAGTCCAATATTGAGATAATGTACAACACCGACCTTGTTGACGTTGGCGGAGAAAATGCTTTGGAGTACGCGCTTGTATGCGATACGGGGGACAAGAAAACTGTCCGCAGGCTTCCCCTTTCCGCTGTGTTCGGATATATAGGAAGCGTCCCCCAAACGGATTTTCTGGAGGGTAGCGTCAAGCTTAACGACAGCGGATATATCATTACGGACGAGAATTTGCAGACAAATATCAAGGGCGTTTTTGCGGCGGGGGACGTCCGCGAAAAACGTTACCGACAAATAGTGACGGCGGTTTCCGACGGAGCTATAGCCGCCCTTAACGCAATTAATAATGATAAATAAAAGGAGATTTGCCATGATAAAGGTTTTTTCATCTGACAGCTGCGGCTACTGCACAAAATTAAAAGCATATCTTGACAGCAGAAAGGTCAAATACGATGTGATAGACGTTTCCGAGTCGCGGGACAATTACAACAAGCTTGTGGAGGTCTCGGGGCAGACGGGGATTCCCGTTACCCTGTTCGACAGCGGGAAATATGTTATCGGCTTTGACAAGCCCAAGATCGACAGTCTGCTTGAAGCGTAAAAAAATCTCCCCAATTTCAGGGGAGATTTTTGTTGACAAATATTGAAAAACATGGTATTATAATAATGCGGACTTGTTCCGCAGGAATAAAGCGCACCCCGGGTTGGACGGCTTGCTCCCCTTTTATTTCAAAGTAAAGGGGGTCGGTAATATGGAAATGAGTTTTTCAGATTTAATTTTATTTTTGAACCTCATAGTAAATATTATCTCCCTTACATATAATCTGATAAAGAAAAAGTAAGGCAGATAAAAAACGCAACCGTCTATAACTCTTCCAAAGTTGACGGTTGCATAGCAACATATACACTGCGGGGAGCAAGCCGTTCGTCGGTGCGCTCCTTTTATGTTTATAGTATACACCATTCACACCGATTTGTCAATACTTTCAAATAAAAAATCTCCCCGAGCTGAACGGGGAGAATTTTTTTATACATAGTATTTTATTGTTTAGCCGATAGTTACAACAACTTCATTC
>JAAVHM010000130.1 GCA_014799675.1 Ruminococcus sp.
ATAGTCCGCTTTAAGGCAGTTCAGAATTTTTCCGCGGACGGGGATGATCGCCTGAAATTCAGCGTCCCGCGCAGTCTTACATGAACCGAGAGCCGAGTCACCCTCAACGATATAAATTTCACGGCGGGACAAGTCCTTTGTACGGCAGTCCACAAATTTCTGTACCATGTTGGAAAGGTCAATGTTTCCCGCAAGCTTCTTTTTAAGGTTCTGCTTGGTTTTCTCCGCGCTCTCACGGCTTCGCTTGTTGAGTATGACCTGTTCCGCAATTTTCAAAGCGTCGTCGGGATTTTCTATAAAATAAACCTCTAACTGGTGCTTTAAAAATTCCACCATTGCTTCATAAATAAATTTATTTGTGATAGCCTTTTTCGTCTGATTTTCATAGGAAGTGAGGGTGGAAAACGACGACGAAATAAGCACAAGACAGTCCTGCACGTCAATAAATTTAATCTTGCTTTCGCTTTTTTGGTACTTGTTGTTATTTTTCAGATATGCGTCAATTTGGGAAACAAACGCGTTCTGAACGGCTTTATCAGGTACGCCGCCATGCTCAAGAAAGCTTGAATTGTGGTAATATTCAAGCGCGGCTACCTTGTTTGAAAACGCCACGGCAAAAGAAAGCTTCACCTTATATTCGGGCTTGTCGTCACGGTCACGACCCTTGCGCTCACATTGCCAATACTGGGGCGGGGTAATGTAGCCGTCCCCGAGAATTTCTGTAATATAGTCGGAAATACCGTTCTCGTAAATGTAGGTGTTTTCCTCAAATTTGCCCTCCTCGTTCTGCCAACGGAACACAAAGGAGATACCGGGGTTTACAATAGCCTGTTTTTTCAGAGTTTCCTCAAAATATTCACGCCTTACCGCAATGTCGGTAAAGACCTCCAAGTCGGGTCGCCATTTGGTTTTTGTACCCGTTTTCTTGCGGGTGGTTTCCTCTTTCTGCAAGCCGCCGACGTTCTCGCCCTTTTCAAAGTGAAGATTGTACTTGAAGCCGTCGCGGTAAACCTCAACGTCGGTGTATTCGGAAGCATACTGTGTAGCGCACGCGCCCAGACCGTTAAGTCCCAAGGAGTACTCATAGTCGCCGCTTTCGTTGTTCTGATACTTGCCGCCTGCGTATAATTCGCAGAAAACAAGCTCCCAGTTGTAGCAGTTTTCCGTCGGGTTGAAATCCACGGGACAGCCTCTTCCGAAGTCCTCGACTTCAACGGAATTGTCCTGAAAATATGTGATGATAATTTTGTCGCCGTTGCCGTCTCTTGCCTCGTCGATAGAGTTTGAGATTATCTCAAAAATCGAATGCTCGCAGCCCTCGATGCCGTCCGAGCCGAAAATAACCGCGGGACGCTTTCTTACTCTGTCCGCGCCGTTGAGCTTGGTAATACTTTCATTTCCGTAATTTTTCGCTTTTTTTGCTGCCACTTTTTATCTGCCTTTCTTTTAAAAATATTTATTTAAAAAAATTTTTTTACTGACTTTTTATTAAAAAAATGCGGCATAAAACCGTACCTCCGCCGCAAAAGGTTTTTAAAACGCAGAGTGGAGTTGATAACAAGTATCAACGAAAAATAATGTGATTCTTTCTTCATCATTGAACATAAACATATAAAAAATAACGAAAAAGAATAACAAATATCCGTGAACATTAAACCTTAACAATGGAGGTGGCCCCCATAGGGGAGCAAAGTCTCTGCGTTTACGGGAAGCTTTAATACTAATATCAAATTAAAAAGTTTGCAAAAAATCAAGCAAAAATTTGCATATATGATTTTGGCGAAGATTTTTTGCATACACTTTTAATTTGAGATTAGGATAAGATGTCGATTTCCATAGTCTCCGTGCTGTTCAGAGTGTCAAGAGCAAGCTGCGCCCTTGCAAGGGTTTCGGCAGCCCTTGCGTACTCCGCTTCCGCAGCCTTTATGTCGTAATTGGCATAGCTGTAGTCGATTATATTTGTGCGGAAATTTGAATTCTGCCGCACCTTTGGAAGCCTGTCCTTCATGCCCGCAAGCTTGTTTTTCTTTCGCGTAAGCTGGGGAATGTACACAAGCATTTCGTCCACAGTCATGTCAAACCCGGGGACGGTATGTGTGGTGTTGAACACGTTCAAAGCGTGCTTGACCCTGCGAATTTTTTCCTCAATTTCCGCAAGCTTTTTCTGTGTTTCCTCAAAATCGTATTCGGGGCGAACCGTTTCAATGTCCTCACTGACGGCGGCGATAAAGGTACAGCTTTCCGCCTCCATGTTCAGAACGGACGAATAGTCTTCATTCAGCTGCCGCAAAATTTTAGCAGCTTCGGCAGACGTGTATTTCATGCAAATCATTCCTTTGTTTTACTTAGGTTAATACTTTAGAATACCACAAAATAACTCTGTTGTCAATATTTATTGAAAAAAATTCATAATTTACCAATTTACTATACATTTATCCCATTCTTCGCCCTCTTTATAGTATTTTTCGGGGTAAACCGCGATTTCGGGAATAAGCGCAGTCTTGTACACACCCCTGTCTCGGTAAACTTCTGTAAGTCCGCCGTTTGTGTCTGGCTTTAGTGTGATGTTGTAAAAATTATATCCTACAGTATCATTATCATATTCTCCTGCAATCAAAGGGCTTCGGCAGTTCAGAATAAAGCTGTTGTCGCTGCGGTATAAGACCTCGTAAATCTCTACATCAACACTTACGCCGTTTACGCCCCTTTTCTTGGCAATATCGTCAACAAACACCTGCGCCGCCTCTCCGTAATATTTGTTAAAATCCTCAACAGGCACAACGATAGAGCCGTATTCATGAAAACCGTCCTCATCTCGGTAAAGCTGATATGTCTTAAATGTATGCGAACCGAAAACAGTTGCGTCGTAAATGCTTTCCGTTATCTCAAACCCGCCGTCGTAAAGCTTGCTGACATCCAGCATCATTGCGTGTCCCTGTCCCGATATTTTTTCGTCAAGAACAGGCTTGCCGTCTGTCATTATGTAAACATCGCAGGGCTGAGTGTTTCCTAATGGCTGACATACAATAACATCGTCATAAACCTTATATATCCATTCATATGGTATCTCGTTGTTCAGCGGAGTTACCTCGCCGTTTTCGTCCTTAAAAAAGCCCTCGCCCCTGACATGATAAACCGCAGCTTCATTTTTCTGTCCAACAAATGTAAATCCGTTTATGTAATCAATTTCGCTTGTGCCTATTGCTTCTGCCGTAACTTCCGCAGTTGTCTCTGTAGTAACCGTTGTCGTTTCTGCCGTCGTAACGGTTGCAGCCTCCGTTGTTTCGGCGGAAACGCTTGACGTACTCATTTCGCTCGTCCCGCTTGCTTCCGTAATTTCCTCACCATTACCAGCGGCACAGCCCGCCAAAACCGCCAAAGAAAAAATAACAGCCAAAAGCTTTTTCATAAAAAAATTCCCCCATACAGTAAAATATTATAATAATATCTTACCATATAGGGGAAATATTTGCAATAACATTTTGGTTACAATTCGGTTACAATTTTGTCGGGAATTGTAACTTGTTGCCTTTAATCCGTCTCCTTTGAGAACAGCATACGGTCGTTGCTGAGAGCCTTGCCGCTGACCTCCTCAAACTTTTTCAGGAGCGCGTCAACAGTCAGATTTTTCTTTTCCTCGCCCTTAACGTCGTAAATTATCCTGCCCTCGTTCATCATAATAAGACGGTTTCCGTGCTTGATAGCGTCGCTCATGTTGTGAGTTACCATCATAGCCGTAAGGTTGTGCTCCGCAATTATCTTGTCGGAAAGCTCCAGAACCTTTGCCGCAGTTTTCGGGTCGAGAGCAGCGGTGTGTTCGTCCAGAAGAAGAATTTCGGGCTTTTTCAGAGTAGCCATAAGAAGCGTCAGAGCCTGTCTCTGTCCCCCCGAAAGCAGTCCCACCTTTGTGGACATTCTGTCCTCCAAGCCAAGGTCAAGCATTTTTAACTGCTCGTGATATTCCTCACGCTCTTTTTTTGTAATGCCCCATTTGAGACCGCGCGGATTTCCTCTCCTTGCCGCAAGAGCAAGGTTTTCCTGAATTTCCATAGTCGCCGCAGTACCCGTCATAGGGTCTTGGAAAACCCGTCCGATAAAGCCCGCCCGCTTGTGTTCGGGGAGACCCGTTATGTTGTTCCCGCCGATTATTATAGAACCCGAGTCCGTGGGCCAAACGCCTGCAACAGCGTTCAGCGTTGTGGATTTTCCCGCGCCGTTTCCGCCGATTATCGTAACGAAATCGCCCTCGTCAAGCTTTATGGAAACGCCGTCCAATGCCTTTTTCTCATTGATAGTGCCAAGGTTGAAGGTCTTTTTAATGTTTATCAGTTCAAGCATTGCCCGCATCTCCTTCCATAGCTTCCATAGCGGCATTTTTCGCAGCCTTTTTAAAGGACGTTTTCGCGCTGTTCCTCAAATAAGGTACAGCAAGGAAAATAATTACAACGATAGCCGAGAAAAGCTTGTTGTTCGCCGAGGACAAGCCGAGCAGCATAACGAGCTGAAGCACAAGGAAGTAAATTATTGCGCCGATAGCCGCAAACGCAAGCTTCGCGACAAAGTTAAAATGCTTGCCGAAAATCACCGAGCCGAGGACTTCGCCGATGATTACAGCGGCAAGTCCTATAACGATAGCGCCTCGTCCCATGTTTACGTCCGCAAAGCCCTGATACTGTGAAAGCAGTCCGCCGGAAAGTCCCACAAGACCGTTTGAAAGCACAAGAGCAATAACCGTGGACTTTTTCGTGCTTATGCCCTGCGCCCTCGCCATGTTGGGATTGCAGCCCGTTGCGCGGATAGTAAAGCCGTACTCCGTGCCGAAAAACCAGTACAGAATTGCAATGATGACCGCAACTATAAGCGCGGATTTTATCATTGCGGGAACAGCGTATCTTGACGATACCACAAGGGGATATTTGTCAACGCTTACGGGACGGTTCGACTGCCCCATAATGTCAAGGTTTATAGAGTACAGCGCAAGCTGTGTAAGTATACCTGCCAATATTCCGGGAATACCCAAAAGCGTGTTGAGAAGTCCCGTGACAAGTCCCGCAAGACAGCCCGCCGCAAATGCACAGAGCAGCGCAAGCCATATCGGACAGTCGTGCATTGTTATAAGCATAACGGCAACAGCTCCGCCTGTGCCGATAGAACCGTCTACAGTAAGGTCGGGAAAATCCAGTATTTTATAGGTGATAAATACGCCTATTGCCAGAATACCCCATATCAGACCCTGTGATACGTTTCCGGGCAGCGCATTTAAGAATGTTGTCAGCACATTCATTTCAATTACTCCTTAACAGTACTCATTTACAGCAATACGGGGTACAGAAAGGCTGTACCCCGTTGCCGGAATTATTTTTAAATTAAATTATTCTGCAATTTCAACATAATCCTCGGGAGGTGTGATACCCAAAGACTGGCAGATTTCAGCGTTGTACTTCTTCTCAACCTTGGGAGCGAACTCGATATCCATATCGCCTGCGTTCTTGCCGTTTACAAGAATGTCGTAAGCCATTTCGCCTGCCTTGTAGCCGATATCGTAGTAGCTGATAGAAAGGGAAGCAACGCCGCAGCCCTGACAGATACCCTCTTCACCCGCGATTACAGGAATGTTTGCGGGAACAACAACGTTCTTAACTGTCTCTGTAGCGTTTGCGATAGTGTTGTCTGTGGGGATATAAAGAACGTCGCACTCTGAAACAGCAGTGGTTGTCATAGCCTGTATCTCGTTGGAATCCGCAACGGAGTATTCCTTGTAAGCGATGCCGTCAGCAGTAAGAGCAGCTTCCATAAGTGTTGCCTGATACTTTGAGTTAGCCTCTGCGGAGCAGTAGAGGATACCTACCTGCTTGACCTCGGGGAAAAGCTCAACTATCATGTTCTCCTGCTCTTCGATAGGAGCAAGGTCGGAAGTACCTGTGATGTTCTTGCCCTTCATTTCAACCCAGTCAGCAACGCCCATAGCAGTTGCGTAGTTTGTGATAGATGTGCCCACAATGGGAATACTGCTTGTAGCGGAGGAAGCCGCCTGAAGCGAGCCTGTAGCGTTTGCCATAATAAGGTCAACGTTGCTTGAAACGAAGTTGTTGCAGATAGTTGTGCAGTTTGTAGCCTCGTTCTGCGCGTTCTGATTGTCAAACTTTACGCTGTCGCCGAGCTTATCCTTGAGAGCAGTCATAAAGCCCTCTGTAGCAGCGTCAAGAGCAGGGTGCTCAACGAGCTGGCATATGCCTATGTTGTAAACCTTGTCCGAGCCGCCTGCCGCACCTGCGTCGCCGCCGCCGTTGTTAGCAGAAGTACCGCCTGCGCTGCCGCTGTCGTTTGAACAGCCTGCCATGCTGAAAAGCATAGCGGAAGCCGCCATAGCGGCAAGAATTCTTTTCATCTTCATAATAATCATATCCTTTGCTTTTTAACATATTTGCGCTGACGCTTTAGCGAAACACAGCGCATTTGTAATATATTATATCACACTTTTTCAAAAATGACAACTTATTTATAAAGCAAAAATTTTATTTTTTGCAATTTTTGTGCAATATACAAAAATATGCCCGAATTTGGGACTTATATTTCATATAATTAACAACCGTTTGTAAAATTCCTGATAAAAATTATTACACAATTATTACAAAAGTAAAGTTCCTATTGTAAAAATGAAATATATGTGCTATAATAATTTCAGTATATTCGCCACACGTTTGAGAAATGAGGAAGCGTCATGAATATAAACGAGGAAGAGGACATAATAAGAAGCAGGACAGTCTGCTTTTCGGGACACCGTCCTGAAAAGCTCCCATTAAACGGAGACAGCGGAGCAAATGTCATAAGATACCTTAAAAGTATACTTTATAAGGAGGTTCTTGACAGCATAGCCGCAGGGTATGACCGTTTTATAACAGGTCTTGCCAGAGGAGTTGATCTCTGGGCGGGGGAAATACTTATGGAGCTTAAGGCGCAGGGCGAGAAAATATCCATAATAGCCGTAAAGCCCTATAAGACCCACGGAGACAACTTTTCGGGAGAGGAAAAATTTTCCCTCGGCAGGCTTTTGAGCAATGCTGACGAGGTGGTCTGCCTTGCCGACGAGTACAGAAAGGGCTGCCTGCAGCGCAGGAACGAATATATGGTAGACCGTTCGGGAAAGCTTATCGCCGTTGTTTCCGACTACAGAAGCGGCACGGGCGCTACCATAAGATATGCCGAAAAGCAGGGCATAGAGGTCAGGACAATAGACGCCAAGACCTTTGGGGAGCAGGTGACCGCCGCCGAGGACAGCAGCGGCGAAATTGACATGATCTGGGACAGCGGCGAGGACAAGCTTGCTTTTTAAAATTTTAATATGTAAATAATTTGCAGATTTTAAGGAACAGCGGTTTCCTGCCTCTTGCTTCTTAAACTCTTGCATCTGGGAGGATAAAAATGGCAAAGAAAAGTACAAAAATCGCTCTTACATACTTTATAACAATAATTGTGACGTTTATTGTTATAGGAGGTCTTGGATATCTGCTTCTGCAATATCTGCAAAACCCTCACGCTGACAGCGCGGAAGAGGTGAACATCTCGCCTTTGGACGGTCAGCAAAGCTATGCTCCCGCAGAGACGAACAACGTCAGTACGCTTTTTATATTTGATTCCGAAAAGCGTTTAAGCGGCACTTGCTTTATGCTTGTCCGCACTGCCGCAACGGAGCGCAAGCTTGTGCTTATGCCGCTTCCCGCGGATACAGCCGCAGTGTTGGACGGTACAGAAAACAGCCTTTACGAGTTTTACCGTCTTGGCGGCGCTCAAAAAGCCGTCAGCGCGGCGGAGAACTGCACAGGTACAAAGATAGACTATTACATGAAGCTGAACAATGACAGCTTTTCGTCCTTTGTGTCGATTTTCGGCGGAATTGACGTGAATATTCCCTACAACCTTATTTATACCAACCCCGATACAGGCGAGGAAACTATTTTCAGAGAGGGAAGCACCTATGCGGACTCTGCTATTTTAAGGAAAATTCTGACATATCCCCTTTACACGGCAGGGGAGGAATACCGTGCCAAAATACTTGGCGTAACAGCGTCCGACTTAGTAAACAAAAACGTTACAAGCAGCTTTTCAAGCCATGTGGACGACTATTTCAGCACGGTAATAAATTCCTCCGTTGAAACAAATTTTACCGCCTACGATTATGAGGAGCACTCCGACGCTTTGAAATATATCGCGGAATCCAACGAGCGTATCGCCCAGCTTGTGACGGTAACGGGAGCATATAATGATAATAACTTCTTTGAGCTGGACGCAAATTTTGTAAGGGCGATACCCGAATGGCTCGGTCTTAACAATTACGAGGAATAAATCAGCCGAAAGGGCAAATACTACTCTCGGGAGCAAAACTTCCGAGAGCTTTGTTTTTGGGAAAATTTCCAAAAGCATAAATTATCCCGGTCTTTGTCGGAAGCTCAAAGGCTTTTTGAGCAGATGTTCCGATAAAGAACGGTATGAAAGGAATGAATGAAATGTTTGATAAAATAGCGCTGGCGCTGCTTATAATCGGCGGACTCAACTGGGGTCTGGTGGGAATATTCAGCTTTGACCTTGTAGCTTGGCTTTTCGGCGGCACGGGAGCAATTATCAGCAGAATAGTTTATGTTGCTGTTGCTTTGGCTGCAATATGGTGCATAACGCTTCTTTTCAGAAATGAAAGAGTATCGGCATCGGCAAGAGGTTAGGCGTAGCGGTGAACAACCCACGGCAGCCTGTAACGCAGTACCGGCAAGCCTGTAACGCAGTACTGGCAAGCCTGTAACGCAGTACTGGCAAAAAGTCACCCCCGAAGTATAGTAAATTGTAACACTTAACTTCTCAAGCCCCCTCAAGGGGGCGGGGGAGATTTTTTTATGCTGTTTGCAGAAGTGCGCTTTGCTGTAAAATTTTGCACATTTTCTGTAAATTCTGTGCTATATACATAAATTTTCTTCAAGCCCTTGACTTTTGAGCAATTTTGATGTATACTATACTTGTAATGATTTATCTAATAAAAGCGTTAAAGCTTAAAATCATAAAAGCGATAAAGTAAACACAAAGAAAGGTTGATAAAAAATGATCATCGTATTAAAGCAAAATCCCGAAAAGGAAAAGGTTGACAGCTTCATTAATATGCTGCACGAAAAAGGCTTCTCAACAAATGTGAGCAAGGGCGAAAGCCATACTATCGTGGGATTGATAGGCGATACAGCGCACCTGCCTATAGACCTTATTTCCAGCATGGAGATCGTTGAGAGCGCAACGAGAGTTTCCGAACCGTTCAAGGCGGCAAACAGAAAAATGCACCCCGAAAATACTATAGTCGATGTGAACGGCGTTTCCATAGGGGAGGGTATGTTCCAGGTAATCGCAGGACCCTGCTCCGTTGAAAGCGAGGAGCAGATCATCGAGGTAGCAAACGACGTTAAGAAAAGCGGCGCAACGCTTCTCCGCGGCGGCGCGTTCAAGCCCAGAACTTCCCCATACGCTTTTCAGGGACTCCACGCGGACGGTCTGAAGCTTCTCCTTGAAGCGAAAAAAGCAACGGGTCTGCCGATAGTTACCGAGATAATGAACGTGAACCACGTTGACCTTTTTGCCGACGTTGACGTTATTCAGGTGGGCGCAAGAAATATGCAGAACTTCGACCTCCTTAAAGAGCTTGGAAAATGCCGCAAGCCGATACTTCTGAAAAGAGGACTTGCCAACACCATGGAGGAAATGCTCATGTCCGCCGAGTACATCATGGCAGGAGGCAACACCGAGGTAATTCTCTGCGAAAGAGGAATAAGAACCTTTGAAACAAAGACCAGAAATACCCTCGACCTCTCCGCAGTCCCCATGCTGAAGAAGCTTTCCCACCTGCCTGTTATAATCGACCCCAGCCATGCTACAGGAATTTCATGGATGGTAGAACCTCTCGCAAAGGCGGCAGTTGCAGTCGGTGCGGACGGTCTTATGATAGAAGTCCACAACAATCCCGCAAAGGCTCTCTGTGACGGAGCGCAGTCCCTGAACCCCAATCAGTTTGATACCCTCATGCAGGACATCAAGCGCAGGGTTGAATTTGAGGGCAAGAAAATGGGTTAAGTACCATTAGTATAAAATTTAAACCGCAAGTTCAGTTATTATTGAACTTGCGGTTTAATTTTTATACACATAGTTTCATATCAGCTTGAACGCCAGTATTGCCGCAAAACAAACGATCCCGCTTATCACGCTGACCTTGCTCGTGTTTTCACGGCGGAAAAACGAGTAGATAAGCAGCATTGCAAGTATAAGCGGCTGTTCGAGAGAATACATTGTAAGGTTCAGCC
>JAAVHM010000131.1 GCA_014799675.1 Ruminococcus sp.
AAAATATTGTATCAGACATATTTTCTTCTTGTAAATTATGATTTATCATCTAAACTGTAATTTACCGCTTCAATTAAAAGCGGAAATCCCTGCTTCCCTGCTCAATTTTAGCAAGATTGTCAATAACAATTCCCCTGACCTTTTCATTGGGAACGTTTCCTATCTCGCTTTCGATAAGCTTAACGCCAACCTCGCGTGTGTCAGGACTTGCGTAGTCCATAAGGTACTCTTTAAGGGTCATAAGAGCGTTGGGGTGACAGCAGTTCTGTATCTGACCGTTTTTGCAAAGGGACATAAACCTGTCTCCCGTTCTGCCCTCGCGATAGCAAGCCGTACAGAAGCTGGGGATATAGCCCAGTTTCATAAGCCAATGAACAACTTCGTCCAAGGAGCGCTGGTCGGACACGTCAAACTGCTCGGTGTCGTGTGGTCTTTCCTCGGGAGTGTAGCCCGCGTATCCGCCCACGGAAGTTCTTGAACCGCCCGAAATCTGGGAAATACCAAGGCTCAACGCCTTTTCACGGCAAGCCTCGCTCTCACGGGTGGAAATAATCATTCCCGTGTAAGGTACTGCAATTCTTATGCAGGCAATGATTTTTGCAAATGTATCGTCGTCAATGCCGTTGTCGAAAACGTTGGGGTCGATGTCGTCCGCCTTTTTGATTCGGGGGACGCTGATAGTGTGAGGTCCAACGCCGTGGACGGCTTCCAAATGCTCGGCGTGCATGAGAAGTCCCGCAAACTCGTAACGGTAAAGCTCCAGACCGAACAGAACACCAAGTCCCACGTCGTCGATACCGCCCTCCATTGCTCTGTCCATAGCCTCGGTGTGGTATGCGTAGTTGTGCTTGGGTCCTGCGGGGTGAAGCTTTTCATAGCTTTCCTTGTGATAGGTTTCTTGGAAAAGAATGTATGTACCGATACCCGCGTCCTTAAGCTTGCGGTAATTTTCAACAGTGGTTGCGGCAATGTTGACATTTACACGGCGGATAGCTCCGTTTTTATGCTTGATGTCATAGATAGTTTTAATGCTTTCGAGGACGTACTCAATGGGGTTGTTCACAGGGTCTTCGCCTGTTTCAAGAGCAAGACGCTTGTGACCCATGTCCTGCAAAGCGATAACCTCCTGACGGATTTCCTCCTGAGTAAGCTTTTTGCGGGCGATGTGCTTGTTCTGACAGTGGTAGGGACAGTACACACAGCTGTTCACGCAGTAGTTGGAAAGATACAGCGGCGCAAACATTACGATACGGTTGCCGTAAAAATCCTTTTTGATCTGACGGGCAAGCTCGAAAATGCGCTCGTTTCTGTCAGCAAGAGTGCAGTCCAAAAGAACCGCCGCTTCACGGTGGGAAAGTCCCTTGCGCTTCTCTGCTTTCTCGATAATGCTGTCGATAAGCTCGGCGTTGTCTTTGTTTTTCTCGGCGTATTCGAGAGTTTCTAGTATCTCGGCGTTGTCGATAAATTCCTCTGCTTTAAGTGAATTTGGATTGTACATGATTCATTTTCCTTTCGTATTTAAAAAATTTAAAAAACTATCAACTATCAACTGTCAACTGTCAACTATAAAGTCTCCCCTTGCGGAGACAAGCTTATAGCCAACAGATTCCATTCGCCGTCCCAGACAGGCTATGCACTCGGCGGCTTCGTCACCCGTGCATATCTTGTTGTCGTACAGCAGATATTTTTTCCGAACGTCTTTCGGGGAAAGATTAGGCATTACCACGTTTGCTCCCGCTAAAATGCCCATTTCCCTGCCCTTTGGGTGAATAGTACCCAATGCGGTAGTTGCAGGCAAAAGCACGTTCGGCAAAATTAAACGTATCATTCCCAATAGAAGCAACGTCGTTTCCAAACTTCCCTGCTTTTCCTCCGCAAAAGGCGTGTCATGGTGCGGGACAAATGGACCTATGCCAACCATATGTGGTTTGAGGTCGTAAATATACAGCAAGTCCTCCGCAAGATTTTCCGCAGTTTGGTACGGAGAACCAACCATAAACCCGCAGCCTGTCTGGAAGCCAAGTTCCTTTAAATCGGCAAGACACCTCATTCGGTTTTCGAGGGAAAGCTCTTTCGGGTGAAGCTTGCTATAGTGTTCGCTGTTTGCGGTCTCATGCCGCAGAAGATACCTGTCCGCGCCCGCATTGCGGAATTTTTCGTAGCTTTCACGGGACTTTTCTCCAATTGAAAGCGTTACCGCGCAGTCGGGAAATTTTTCCTTTATCTTCGTAACAATGCTTACAATTTTATCGTCTGTATAAAAAACGTCCTCGCCGCCTTGCAGTACAAAGGTGCGGAAGCCCAGTTCGTGACCCGTTTCACAGCATTCCAGAATTTGTTCCTCTGTAAGACGGTATCTTTCCGCGCCTTTTGCGCTTCGCCGAATTCCGCAGTAAAGGCAGTCGTTTTTGCAGTAGTTGGTAAACTCAACAAGTCCCCGCATATAAACGTCCTTGCCGTAAATTTTCTCGCGGACTGCTCTTGCCTTTTCAAAAAGGTACTCGTCAGTCTCGGGAGTGTGTCCCGAAATAATTTCCACAAGCTCGCTTTTGGGCAGGATATGTTCCCTTTCAAGCTTGTCGATAAGTTCAATTATCCTGCTCATTTTGCCTCACCTAATTTGGAATAAATTGTCTTTGCGGTAATTCCGTTTATCATGCCAAGCTTGCCTGAAAGCGCGCTGATAACGTCCTGCGGGGCGTCCAAAGCCACGCTTATTATGGACACGCCCTTTTTCTCGTAAGGCACGCCCATTCTGCCTATTATGTACTTGCTGTAGTCGTGGAGCAGGCTGTTCAGCTTCTCCACCGAGTCAAGATTTTCTACCACGATTCCGATAAGAGCAACTCTTGTTTCCATTGGCATTTTCCTTTCTTTTACAATAAAAAGCCCGTCGGACATACTGACCAACGGGCATAATAAACACAATTATCACGTATTGCATAGCCTTTCTCCGCAGGAAAAACCTTTGGAAGTCAGTACAAATAATTTTAATAAAATGTTTGCAGTCGGACTTATCCTTCCGCTTACAAGCTTATTATAACATACTTTTTTTTTAATTGCAATAGGTAAATCAAAAAAATACAGGTGATTTTCTTAACTTGTAAATTTTATCCATTGCAGTACGCCATAATAGCCTTTTCCGCAAATTCGGCAGTACCCTCGCCGCCTGCGCTGTCAATATTTGCCTTAAACCTCTCGTCGGCAGCGTACATCTGCCCCAGACCACGCAGTATATCATTTGTACAATTGTAATAATTGTCGGTGATAAATTTTTGCAGCTCGGCTATTTTCTCCCGAACCTCCGGGCTGTCGGGTGCGGTATGCTTTAATGCGCCTATGTCGGCAAAAATACCCATAAGCTTTTCGGCACTTTCGTCAAACTCGGCGAACGTTCTGCCTGCGGTTTTGGCTTGAAATTCCTCATACGCCGCCGTGCCGCCCCATTTCGCCTTGACCTCCTCCTTGAAGCTGTCAAGTCCGCCGCTTTTAAACATATCAAAATCCATGAAATTTCCTCCTTTTTTACGCATTTCACGCGCAAGGGAGATCATCCTTCCGATACGATCCATTTGCAGCTCCAGCAGCTTTATCTGCTGACCCAAAGCCTCATCGGGATCAAAATCGGGAGCGTCAAGAAATTCCTTTATTTCGTTTAAAGAAAATCCGACCTCGCGGAACATAAGTATACTGTGCAATCGCTGCAAAGCCGTATCGTCATACAGCCTGTAGCCCGAGCTCGTCAGCCCCGAGGGCTTAAGCAGACCTGTTTTGTCATAATGGTGAAGCGCGCGCACACTTACTCCCGTCCGCCTGTTTACCTCTTTTACCGTATACATATTTACGCTCCTTTCTTCCCCTGCATAGTCTATTATAAAGCATTACGCAGGGTCGGAGTCAATGAATTTTTCTTTAACATTAGCATACTTTTTTAGAATTGCAATAGGCAGTTAAATCTTTTTAATACATAGTTATACTGGCAAGCAGCAGCAAAGATATAAAATAATAAAGAACAGGATCAAGCAAAAGCCACACGATAATTTCCGATTTTCTTGCTTTACGAAGCCAATATATAATTGACGGCGCAATCAGCAGGGGTATTGACACAATAAATATTAAAATACCGCCTGTAAACAATGAAATAACAATTCCTGTTGCCGATACCAATATTGAAATTATGTAAATCCAAAAATTCTTTTTCAAATTCAGCTTAAATATGACAATCAAAATAATTGCCGCTATGCTTGCAGGAAGCATAACAAGGCTTGCCAAATCAATAAACTCGCCAAAGTATCTGTCCTTTAAAGTGTATATAAGTTCAATTAACGACGCTGCCGCGTAGATTATAGGCAAAATCAAGGATTTGTTGATTTTTTTCATACTCATTCCTCCCTGCCGCTGTGGAGCTACACCCGCCACCTGTTTCCGCAGCTTTGGCATATCGCTTCGGTATGGGTCTTGGTTTTTGTTTTTGTCCTGCTGTTTGTTACCGCAGGAATAATAAGTATCAGTCCGCAGGTACAAATTGCCAGCAATATCCACATTGCCCAGCCCAGACAGCCTCTGTGCTTGGTTTTGGTGGTGGTCTCCGTTATCGCTTGTACCGTAACATACTCCGAACCGCATCTTGGACATTTCATGGAAAATTCCCCCTATAAATTATTTCTCCTATATTATATCACATATATTATTAGATTGCAATACCTATTTAAAAAAATTTTCTATTATTTGAAATACATATAAAATTGGCATTTCAGCATACCGTTGTAAAGCTTCCGCCGCTTGTCTGCCTTTTTGCCGAAAATTTTCTCAAACTCCTCGTGGGGAGAAATTACAAAGCAGGGACTTTCTTTGTTTGCGGCAAAACGCTGTCCCATAATTCCGTAAAGCTTTTCCGCCTCTTTAAGCTCCAGAAGCCGTTCGCCGTATGGGGGATTGCATATGGTTATGCTCCCCGCTTGATTTTCGTAGTCCCGAATATCTCCCTGACGTATTTGGACGCGTTTTTGTATTCCCGCCTTGCGGCAGTTTTCCTGTGTAAGAGCCACGCACTCGGGGTCTATGTCATATCCATATGCGAAAAAGTCCGTATCCTTACGTATCGCCGCAAGAGCATCGGCACGTTCTTCCTCCCATATGTTTTTAGGGATAAATTCCCATTCATCAGCGGCGAAACGGCGTTTAAGTCCGGGAGCAATATTCAAAGCCTTGTACGCCGCTTCGATAAGTATTGTCCCGCTTCCGCAGAACGGGTCGCAGACAATGCTGTCTCCCCTGACGTGAGCGAGATCCACAAGTCCAGCCGCAAGGGTCTCCTTTATGGGGGCGGCGTTGGAATTTCTCCTGTAGCCCCTTTTATGAAGTCCCGAACCCGAACTGTCAAGGTAAATGCTGACATGATTTTTCATTATGCCGAAGCGTATCTGCATTGTAGTGCCGCTTTCCTCGAACCAGCTTACGCCGTACTTGCTTTTAAGCCGTTCCACCGCCGCCTTTTTTATTATGGACTGGCAGTCGGGTATGCTGTGCAGCTCCGAATTAAGGGAGTAGCCCTTGACGGGGAATTTGTCGTTCACCCCTATGTAATCCTCAAGCGGGATATTTTTCACGCCTTGGAAAAGCTCCTCAAAGGTAACTGCGTCAAATTCCGCAAGCTGCACAAGCACTCGTTCCGCTGTGGCAAGCCAAAGATTTGCCTTAACAAGTGTACGGAAGTCCCCCGAAAAGGAAACTCTGCCGTCGGTGACGGAAATATCCTCGCCGCCGATTTTTGTCACCTCAAATTTTAACACGCTTTCAAGTCCCATATGGCATGGGCAAACAATTCTCAACAAAAAATCTCCTCCACACAAAAACGCTGATTAACGCTTTGAGTGTTAATCAGCGTTTTATATTTAAATTTAATGAAGTACAGCAGGTACAGTCCAATCAACGGAAGCGGTACTGCTGTCCTCTTCCTTTTTAGGCTCTTCGTGATGACCGCTGCACATTTCGGGAATATTGGTACTCTTATAGTAACCTATGCTTCCCGTGGGGCAGGTGCCGCTGGCAAGAAGTCCTGTTTTTGTGCAGTAGTAAAGCTCCCGTACGTCCTGACATTCAGGGAATTCCTTGCCCTCCTCTTTCTCGGCAATGTCGCCGAAAACGTTCTTCCAGACCTGCGACGAGCTGTAGTACGTACCTGTGGGTATCTCCTTAGGCGTCTCATAGCCATACCACACGCCGCTGACGTAATCGGGAGTACAGCCCACAAAGGAAAGATCCCACCAGTTCTGGGAAGTACCCGTTTTGCCGATAAGCGGTGTATTTACAAGCCTTGCGGCGCGTCCCGTTCCGTTGGGACCCTCGATAACCGTCTGCAAAAGCTTGTTCATAACGTAAGCCGACTCCTTGCTTATGGACTGGATAGGGGTATATTTATGCTCCAGAACTACCTTGCCGTTTGCGTCAACCACCTGTGTGTACGAGGTGGGTCTGTAGTATTTTCCGCCGTTTCCAAAGGGCTGATACGCCGCAACAAGCTCCTTTAGGGTAAGTCCTTTGGTAAGCGCGCCTACCGAAAGCGGGGCAATATTCGCATCATCAGCAACAAGTGTGGTTATCTGGAAACGGTTCTGCAAAAATTCAAATACAGCCTGCGGAGTTTCCTTTTCGATAAGCTGTGCAGGAATAGTGTTCAGAGAACGCTGCAGAGCCTGGAATGTGTAATATCCGCCGTAATCCCATGTTTTGGAATTATAGTTATATGGCCATTTACGTGAAACACCGTCCTCATCAATAACAGGCGTATCCAGCGGTTTATTGGTAAAAACTGTAGACCAAGTCAAAAAGTCATTCTCAATGCCATAGCCGTAAGAGGTTATGGGCTTTATGCATGAACCCGGCTGACGCGGTGAACGAGTTGCAATGTTCCAGACGTTTGAGCCTGACTTTTCGCCTATTCGTCCCACAACCGCCTTGATGTTTCCGCTGTAGTCCATGCAGATAAACGCGGACTCCGGAGGGTCGGCAAGAACGTTCTCCGAAAAAGTAGTATAGTCCTTATACTTTGCCTCGACGGTTTTCTGCATTTCGATATCAACAGTTGTGTATATCTCATAACCGCCGTTATAAAGCATATCGCTGGCTTCGTCCTGCTCTATGCCGTACATATCCTGAAATTCGGAGATAACGTCATAAATTACCATATCCACAAACCAGTCCTGGATATCGTTTCCGTCGTCATCATCGTCTTTTTTGGCGTTGGGGTATACGAACTGTTTTTCCTCGGCAAGAGCTTCCTCGTACTGCTTTTTTGATATGCAGGCGTTTTTGTACATCTGCCACAAAACCGTTTTCTGACGGGCAAGATTACGTTCCTTGCCTGTTCTGAAAATGCCTGCGTACTCGCCTTTCTCATCGGCGTGACCCTTATAGAAAGGATTAAGTACCTCGGGAGACTGTGGTATTGCCGCAAGACAAGCCCCCTCGGCTATGGTAAGCTCGGAAACGTCCTTGCCGAAATATTTCAGCGAAGCCGACTGTATGCCTGCCGCGCTTCCGCCGAAGCCGATATAGTTAAGGTACGCTTCAAGTATCGTGGGCTTGGGGCTGTACCTTTCAAGCTGTGCGGCTCGGAATATCTCACGCATTTTTCTGTCCCAGTTTGCTTCCTTGTCGCCTGTAACGTTCTTTACAAGCTGCTGGGTAATAGTCGAACCGCCCTGACGTGAGCCGAGGAAGTCCAGAATTTCGTTAAGAAAAGCTGTAAATGTACGCTTCCAGTCAACGCCCGCGTGTTCATAGAAACGCTCGTCCTCGGTGTAGACAAAGGCGTCCTGAACGTGCTGGGGAACTCTGTCTATGGACACGGGAATTCTGTCTGCGTTCCTGCTTATGCTTGCAAGCTCAACAAGAGCGTCGTTTTCATCGTAGCCGTATATGAACGTTGTATAGTCAAGGTTCAGGTCGGACAGGGATATATCCACCGTGTCCTGATCCGCAAACTGTAAAACGTACACTGTAAGGGCGGCCGCGATTATTGAACTGGTAATAATTACTATGAGAAACAGGGAAAGTATGGTAGTACCGATAACCGCAAGGGTTCTTTTTATCGGGTTTACCTTTCTCTTTTTCTTCTTTTTTTTGGTTTTTTCGGGAGAATTTTCAAATCTCTCTTCGGGGTTCTTTGCCATATTTAAAGTATACCTCGCTTTCTTTTTTTGAGGAAATCATTATATCTGCATTATACCACATAAATTTTCCTTTGTTAATAGAAAAATCCAAATTGTAATATTTTGAGCCAAACTGTAATAAATTTATCTAATATTGTAACCAAATTGTAATCTTCTAAGATAATATAA
>JAAVHM010000132.1 GCA_014799675.1 Ruminococcus sp.
AATTACAATTTATTTTTGTACCTTGTGAACGACTAACAGTTCCTAACCTTGCTTCCAAAATTCAAAAACGAACCTACATTTCTAACCATTACTTCCAAAATTCAAAAACAAACAAACAGTCCGACAACCAAATTGACAAATAAAATCAAGCAATACCGTCTGCATTAAGCTATAATTAATACAGAGTGTCAAAAGAAGATTGCTGCACATAATAACAAAATAAAAACATTTGCCGAAAAAAATTATTTTAAAAACTCTTGACTTTAACACCGTGTCATGCCTTATAATAATATTGAAAGGAGATATAGCGCAATGGAAAACCTTACAATAAGCCAAGTGTCCAAAAGCTTCGGCGTAACGCCGAGAATGTTGAGACACTACGAAAAAATGGGACTGATCACCCCGACATATATGGAGGACTACGCCTACCGCACCTACGACGAAAACGCTGTAAGACGTCTGCAGCAGATCGTTATACTGCGGAAGCTCCGTATTTCCTTAAAGGATATTTCCGTAATTCTCGACGACAGCAAGTATGCCGCTACCCTTGAAATTCTCCGCAGAAGCATTTCCGACCTTGACGAGGAAATAAACGCTCTGGACGTTATCCGCGGCATTATAAAGGGCTTTGCCGAAAGACTTGAGGAAAACCGCCTTAAAGCGGATTTCTGCCTGCTGGAGGACAGGCAGCTTATTGAATTGTCCGAGACGCTCTCCCTTTCAAAGAATACTTTAAAGGAGGAACGTTCAATGAGTAATGTGAACGATTTGAATAATGCAAACGGAACGCTTAACAAACAGCAAAGCGATATAAAAATTATTATGCTCCCGCCCCTGACCGTGGCTTCCCACTGCTGCGTGGGGGAAGAACCCGAGGACGCGTGCGGAAAGGTAATTGAAGAATTTGTCCGGAAAAGCCGTATTTATGAGATAAAGCCCGATACAAGAATGTTCGGCTTTAACCACCCTAACCCCGGCGTTCTTGAGGGAGATATACACGGATATGAGTTCTGGGTATCTATCCCCGAAGATATGGAGCTGCCAGAGCCTCTTGTCAAAAAACACTTTGACGGCGGACTGTACGCCGCAATGACAATTTCTTTCCCCGAATTTCAGCGTTGGGACGACCTTTTCAAATGGGTTGAGGGAAACGACAAATACGAAGTAGACTGGCGCGGTACGGAGGAAATAATGGGCGGCGGTCTTGAAGAACACCTTAACTGGATATACAACGCACACAACGGCTGGAATCCCGAGACCGAGCTTGAAGTAAAGCTTGACCTTATGCTCCCTGTAAAGAAACGGGGTGAATAAAATGACCGAAAGCGAACTTTACAGACAGCGGCTTTCCGAGCTGGGACTTTGCAGCGGGGACGTTGTTATGGTTCATTCCTCAATGAAAGCCATGCAGACAAAGCGTACTCCCGAGGAAATAATCGGGGACATAGAAGCCGTTATCGGAGAGGAGGGCACTTTGCTCATGCCCGCCCTTACATATGAAAACGGTCCCGTTTTCGACAGCGAAAAATCGGAACCCTGCGTTGGTTTAATGGCAAAAACCTTTTGGCGTATGGAGGGCGTCCTCCGCAGCGTAAACCCCACCCATTCGGTCTGTGCAAGAGGAAAGCTTGCTCACACTCTCACCGTGGGACACGTTATGGACGACGTCGCCGTGGGCGTACACTCGCCGTTTATGCTTCTGCCATGCTATAAGGGGAAAATCCTTTTTATCGGGGAAGTCCTTAACTCGTGTACGTTTATGCACGGAATTGAGGAAATTGTGAAGCCCCCATATATCCGTCCCGCGGAGGAAAAATATTACACCGTCAACGGCGAAAAGCGCGCCTATAAGGGCGGGGACGGTTTCGGCTGGGGCTCGGAATTTCAGCGGATAGAATGGATACTTGAAGAACCCGACATTCGCAAAGGAAAAATAGGCGAGGCGAAATCGTACCTTATAGACAGCCGCGCCCTGCTTGCGGCGGCTTTGTTCAAAATGCGTGCAGACCCGTATCAGTTTGTAACGGATATTTCGCCGTGGATCTAACGGGGAACGCCCCGCCTAAAATTTACCTTTCGTGCAATATATCGACCGTTCGTTACAAAATCCCCGCAAAAAAGATTTTTTGAGTATAATAAAAATATCAGTTAATATAGTGTATAGCTCGATAATACCTCATATTCGTTTATCATAGGGTCAGGGGGACAAAGCATATGCCTTGTCCCCCTGCTGTTTTAATTATAAACTTCACGTCTGTGTCCTACCGACAAGGCAAGTATTATCAGCTCGTCGTCCTTGATAAGACAAATAAGCCTGTAATCGCCGATACGATACCGCCATTGACCGCTTCTGTTTGAAGTCAGAGCTTTTCCTCTGGAACGCGGGTTTTTGCAGCCCTGTAAATTTTTTTCTATCCAATTAAAAATGAGCGTAGAAGTATGTTTATCAAGCTTTTTAAGGTCTTTTCTTGCCGCTTCTGTAAATATGACTTTGTAACTCACAGCCCTAACTCCTTTTTCATGTCTTCAAAGGAATATGTTACGGGATTTTTTTCATACTCCTCAAGGGCTTCTTCAAAAACCTTCAAATCGAATTCGTCCTCTATTCTCTCAAACAAAGCTTGTTTGAACGCTTCTCCGACAGATATGGAATGAAGCCTCGCATAGCTTTCCGCCAATTCTCTTTCCTGTTCCGTCAGTCTGATAGAAAATGCCATAATATCAACTCCTTCTATAGTACATTGTACTACATTCTTCGGCTTTTGTCAATAGTTTTTTCAAATTGTTGACATCTGCAAAAAATCGGGGACAAGGTCGTATGCTTTTGACAGGTAAAGGCAGGGTCTTTATTATTCCTTAAGCGATTTGAAGTAATCCACAAGCTTGATGACCATTTCCTGCTCCTGTGAGTTAAGGTCGGTAATATCTACCTTTATCCCGTCGTCAAGACTAAGCAGATAATCGGTGGAAACTCCGAATATTCTCGATAGCTCCACAAGATAAATGCTGGACGGCGTTGACAGGGACATCTCCCAGGAATTTACCGCGCTTCTTGATATCCCAAGCCGTCTTGCAAGCTGGGTCTGGGTCATGCCGCTTTTTTCACGCAGGGATTTTATGCGGTCCGCAATAAAAAGAATCATTTTCCGTTCCTCCTTTTGATTATTATACACTACTTTGAATGATAGTAACATATCTTATATGAATTACTATTTATTGTGTAAAATTGATAAATATTATTATAATCATTGTTGATTATTTTGCTTGACAAATTATTTGAAACGTGGTATACTTTTCACATAAGATAAAAAAATCTGCGCCCTGTTTAGAGCGCAGAAATTAAAATTTGTTTTATACCTTTGAGAAATTGCCGCCGCGGTCAGCTGTTTTTGCGAGCCTCTTCTTCAAGAGCGTGTCTTATAGCGGCTTCGTTCTCGCACCATTCAAGGCAAACACCGTCGGGATCGTAATCCTTGCACTTCTGTGTCATCTCGGCAACGATCCTGTCGTATTCCTCATCGCTTGAAGCGTAAACTGCCTGCCATGAGTAGCTTACGATACACTTAGCGACCTGTTCCCAGATGATCTTAAGGTCGTCGGATTTCTTGGTCTCGGTGTAGGAAGTACCAAGCGATACCTTGTGATTTACGCTGTCCATGTACATCTGCGGTGTGAATTGTCCCGAATAATCTCTCCAATCCTGGAATATCGCATACTTCGTGTCTACAAGACGGCTTGCCCAGTTCTCGCAGTTGTATGTCTCACCGTTTGAATCGGGGTTGGGAGCGTCCTTTGACCATGTGGTGTTGTTAGCCTGGAATGTACCGTCGTTGAAGCTTCCGCCGCCCCATTCGTCAGGCATGATAGTGCCTTTTCTGTCCTTGTAAGCGGTTTCGCCAAGCTCTGTGAAGTGTGTAAGTCCGTCCTCGTCATAGTACCAGCAAAGGTCTTTAGGACCCCACCAGTATGTCATGTAGCCCTCGGGAGTTGACAGGTAGTTGATGATAGCCATGCAAAGCTCGGGGTACTCGGTGTTTGAACCGATCGACCAGATCCTGTTGCTTCCCAGTACGTTCATGCCGTAGCAAAGAGGAGTAGCGTCAGAGGGGATAAGAGGATACATTCCTGTGCCGCCCTCAAGGTGCGCCTCGCTGTTGTAAAGCTGTCAGCCTGCGTAGTCAAATATCGAGTAGAATACGCCGCCTGCCTGAACCTTTTCGCTCATCTCGTTGTAGGTCTGGGTCATGGAGTTAGGGTCTATAAGTCCCGCCTGATAAAGCTTGTTAAAGAACTTCAGGCTCTTCTGATAAGGGCTGTCGGGTTCGAGAGCGTCCATATATTCGCCTGTATCAACATTGTAAAGACCGAAGCCCAGCTCGTCGTGACCCCAGTAGCAGGTAGCGAAAGCCTTTATGTACATAACCATGTTTCCGTCCCAGTCGGGCCACATGGAGATAGCATAGCTCTCGTTTCCGTTTTCGTCCTTGGGCTGGATCTTCTTCATCTCAACGAAAACGTCGTAAAGGTCGTCAAGACTGTTTACAGAGGGGTAACCAAGCTCCTTGTAAAGATCCCAGCGGAGATCCATTGTATAGAAGAACGCTTCGTGGTTGTCAGTGCTTTCGGCAACGTTGTGACCGAAGCCGTAAACAACGTGATCCGCCCCGATAGATTCGTTCAGGTTAGCGTTGTTTTCGAGGGCGTAAGGCATATGAGCCTTAACATATGGACCGTAATCTGTAAGAATATCATCCTCGTTCCAGTCAAAGAGCATACCCTCTTTAGCCGCACGCTGATACTGCTCGCCGTTTGAACCGAAAACAACAATGTCGGCAATATTGCCCGCTTCCATACGTGCGTCGAACATACCGTTGGTATCGGGAATAATAGTCATCTCAACATTGAATTCACGCTTCATGACCTCGGCAAACCAGCCTGTGAGCTTACCTGAATAGTTTGCAAGCTGACTGAAAACCGTAAGCTGAATGGGTTCTCCGCCTGTGTTGTAAAGATCCGCAAAGTCATCGGCAGAGGGTCTGTCGGTTTCCGAACCGTCGGAAGAGGTACTTCCTCCATCTGCTGCGGAATCAACATCTCCGCCGTCGTCTTCGTCTCCGCCTCCGTTGTTTGCGGTAACAGCAGCGTCTCCGCCTCCGCCGTTTCCGTCGTTGCCCACAAGCTCGTCGGGAGTTTTAGCTCCGCAGCCTGCCAGAGAACCAAGCATTACCAGCGAGGTAAGTCCGGCGATAAGCCTTTTGATTTTCATTTGTAAGATCAATCCTCTCTAATAAAATTTTTATTTTGTCGGAAATTTGCAATACTGTGAAAAAAATATATGTTACAATAATTTTGTAAATCAACTGTACACTGTCAACTGTAAACTGTAAACTGTAAACTATCCTTTGACCGCGCCCAGCATAAGACCCTTTTCAAAGTATTTCTGCATGAACGGGTATACGCATAGGATAGGTATGATAGTTACCATTGAGATCGTGTACTGGATTATCTTGGTGTTCATCTGGCTCGCTATGGACGAAGCGTCGCCGCCCGAGGCAAGCGCGCCCACGTTGGAGCTTTTGTTAAGATAGATGTAAAGCCTGTGCTGGAGGGTGTAAAGCTCGGGGGTGTTGGCGTTGAGGATAAGCGAATCCTGGAAGGAGTTCCAGTGCCCCACCGCGCCGAAAATGGCGATAGTGGCAAGTATAGGTTTACTCAACGGCCATATTATCTTCCGGAATATCGTCCAGTAGCTCGCGCCGTCCATGTAGGCGCTTTCCTCGATCTCTCCGGGGATAGACTCTACATAGGTCTTTACCAGAATAATGTTGTAGGGAGAAATTACGCCGGGGATTATGTATGCCGCAAAGGTGTCTGTAAGACCAAGCATAGCCATGTTCAGATACCATGGGATAAGTCCCGCGTTAAAGTACATCGTGATCACAAGGAAACGATACCAGAACTGTCTGTGCCACATTTCCTTTTTGGTAACAAGATAGCCTGCCAGCGCAGAAGCAAATACCATTAAAGCTGTGCCGAGGATAGTTCTTACAAATGTAATGATTACCGAAGTCCAAAGGTCGCCTACCTTAGCTATCTGGAGATAGTTTGAGATAGTAAGCTGTTTCGGGAGAAGCGTGATAGCGCCCCTTGTTACAAGCTCGTTGCTTGAAATTGTGTTTATAAAAATGTAATAGAACGGGAAAATACAGCTTATTGTAAAAATCAGGAAGAACGTGTAGTTTATTATCGCGAACACTATGTCCCCCGCAGCGAGCTTGATATGAGTTGTAGTGTCCGATACTTCGTTGGCGGATTTTTTCTTGCTGCCGCCGAGATTGATTCCGTTATCCATTCCTGCACCTCCTTAAACTATGCTCTCGCCGCGGACAGCCTTTGAAACGCCGTTTGCGGCAAAAAGAAGCGTAACGCTTACTACGGATTTTACCATGCCTATAACAGTGGAAAGCGGGATAAGTCCCTTGTCGATACCAAGGTTATAAACGTAAAGGTCAAGCACCTGTAAAGTCTCTCTGTTCATAGGATTTGAGAAAACCATGTACTGCTCCAGACCGTTTGACAGAATGTTCGCAATGGACATCAGCAAAAGCACGCAGTATGTTGGGATAAGCTCGGGAACTGTGATGTGCCACATCTTGGCAAAGCGTCCCGCGCCGTCAACCGTTGCAGCCTCGTAAAGACCCTGGTCGATACCCGAAATGGCAGCTATGTAAATGATAGCGCTCCAGCCCACGCCCTTCCATGTTCCCCACGCAAGCATTTTCAGCCAGGAGTGGGAATTTGACATAAGGTAGTTTGTGGTAACGTTCGCGTCGGAAACGCTGTTTATCATAGTATTGATAAAGCCGTCCGTTGAGAAAAGCGCAATAGCGATAGCGTAAACAAGCACCCAGCTTATAAAGTTGGGGATAGTGGTAAAGGTCTGAACAAAGCGGCGGAAATGCTGGTTCTTTATCTCCGAAAGGAAGATAGCGAAAGCCATAGGTATCCAGCTCGTGACAATGCCAAGTCCACTCATTGCAAGAGTGTTTTTCATTACCGTTATAAGGTCTTTTCTTGTAGCCGCGTTCTGGAAAAGCTGTGTGAACCACTTAAAGCCGACAAATTTTTCCATGGAAAGAGTTTCGCCCGAGTTGTAGTCAAAGAAAGCGTACCGCCAGCCGTACAGGGGGAGATAGCTGAAAACAAACGCCAGCGCGATAGCGGGGAGCATCATAAGGAACAGCTTGAATTTCGGCTCCATTTCAAAGCCCTCGCCATTTTCCTCTTTGGGAACAAGAATGAAGTTTATCACGGAAATTACGATAAACACAACCGCAACCGCGATAAAAACATTATTTATGTAGGGAAGCTGGGGAAGAACGCGTGATATTTTGTCGGAAGCTCTTGCCTGGTCGACGATATCGTCGTAAAGACCGTTTATGCCAAGTATGGCAAGAAGCTCTACAACGCCCGCCGCAAGGGAAAAGATACAGCCAAGCTTTTTGAGCTTGCGGTTTCCGAGAGACATACAGCCTCCCGCCGACGCAAGGACGATAGCAAGGATTATCACCGCAGACAGCAGGTTCAGGGTCTTAAAGGTCTCCTCCAAGATCCAGCCCTGTCTGAACGCGCGTCCGAAATTGCCGACTATAGAGTCGTAAGAAATGCCGCAGGAAAACAAAGACAGGTTTTTGTTTATCATGCCGCTTAGTCTCGCGGGGTTAAATGCAGGGAAAAACAGCATAACAATATTCGCAAGGATAGCTCCCCGCAAAAACCAGTATAAAACGTCCGCAATTTTTTCATTTGGCGTTTTGTTCACCGCGGGCTGATTTTTCTTGATATTGTGTGCCCTTAAAGCTTTATCCGCCATTTATCCATCGATCCTTTCGTAAAAAAATTCAGGCAGCGCCGCAGCAAAGAACGGTCGGCGTTTTATGTAAACGTTTTACATTTTAATCAAACAACAAAGGACAGAGACGGAAAAATTTCCGCGCTTCCGTTCTCCTATCCTCATTTATGCTCCTTTCGTATCGGGAAGCATTCTTGTATGTTCGCGCAATTTGTGGCAGTTCACATAAAAACATAGCCTTTCAACAATAATTTTACCACAATTTTGACAAAGTATCAATTAACATTTTAACCAAATACATTGATAATTAATAGTTAATAATTAATAATTAATAATTCGGACAGAATTTATGAAAAGTGCAAATTTTAATTTAGCGGTGAACCCGCTGCCCCGCGCTCAAATTTTTCGGAAACGGTTTTTTGTGATCTTTTAAAGCGATTTTTTTGAGATCTGCCCGCTGTTTCTGGGGTATTTCGAGGGGGTCTCCTTTATTTTCCGAATACAGATAAGCGTCCTGCCGTCTCCGTCGGGGAGGGAGTATTCGGTCACGTCCGAAATTTCCCCGCCGAGAATTTTCACGGCGTTTTCGCTGTCTTTGTAATTTTCGTTCCGCCCCTTTAACGCGGCGAACGTCCCGCCCACCTTTACGTATGGCAGGCAGTACTCGGTTAGAACAGGCATTGCGGCAACTGCCCGCGCCGCGGCGAAATCGTACTTTTCCCGATAATTTTCATTTCTGCCGTATTCCTCGGCTCGGGCGTGTATGCAGGGAACGTCAAGCCCCAAAGCCGCGCAGACCTCGGAGAGAAAATTCACGCGCTTGTTAAGGCTGTCCAGCAGGGTAAGCTTTATGTCGGGGCGCATAATTTTAAGGGGTATTCCGGGAAAGCCCGCGCCCGTCCCCACATCTATCAGGCTTGCAGCCTCGGGTATATCCATAAATTTAAGGGGCAGAACGCTGTCCAGAAAGTGCTTCACGGCGATACCGTATTTATCGGTTATTGCGGTGAGGTTCATTTTTTTGTTCCACTCCACAAGAAGCTCGGCGTATTTTTTGAACTGCCCGTACTGTTCTTCGGGGACGGCGAGGCTTTCCTTATTAAAGATCCCGGCGAATTCGGGGTATTCTGTTATCATGGCTTGTCCTCCTGATTTAATTAATAATTAATAATTAATAATGATACAACATTCCGCGCGATTTTTCAAGTGGTTTTTTTAAACGTTTTCTTCATAAATTTATTACGCTATGTTTATAGTTTATGGTCTTGATAATGGCAGGGTTTTGTTGTACAATAAATTTATAATTTAGCGGGGTAATTGCTTTGCTTTGGACGGTTGGTTTGTTTTTGACTTTTGGAAGCAAGGTTAGGAATTTGTTAGTCGTTCACAAATTCGGGGGTCAGACACCACAAAGGGGGAGGGGGACAAAATAACCCAACAAAAATCGGCATTCCCCCTCCCCCTTTGAGGTTTC
>JAAVHM010000133.1 GCA_014799675.1 Ruminococcus sp.
ATATTTACAGGCTCAAAAAAAGATGTACCCGATCCGTACAGTCACGACGAATTTTTTGATAATCTCAGCAGGCGGTATGAAGTATGTCTTTATGCAGGACCTTCCCACTTTTTTGACAAAGAGATCTATGAAAAATATGCCGTGAACTACCTCCCCACAGATTTTTCTGTCGGGGATATAATAAGAACGCAGAATGCGCTGCTTAAAGCGACAATGTTCAAATGCAGCCCCGAGATATTCAAAAACGCATTCTGGTTTTCAAATGAAAGCTTCAGCAGTATAATCGGCGGAACGGAGGATATACGTCCGTATATGCCCGACAATCTTACATTTTACAACAATATCCCGCAGAAAGTTAGTCTGACTGATGAGAACTGCTTTAAGCTTATATACCTTAACGGTCTCCACCAGTCACGAAATGTTACTGCGGATCTTCAGCGGGCAAAGCATTGGAGCATATCCGCCGAGGAAGAGGCTGTAGCCGTAAATAAAATAGTAAAAAAATATCTTGATTATCTGAAAGAATCAGGCGTATACGACAACTCAACCATAATTTTTTTGGCGGATCACGGTTTGAAAGATCGCAACGGCGGAAAATACCCTCTGCTGATGTACAAGCCCGCCAATGCGGAGAGCAAGGGTATAACCGTATCCGATGCGCCAATATCCCATGATGACTTATATCCAACATTAATTGCCCTTTCTGGAGGTGATCCCGACGGCAGGACAATATTTGAGATAGACGAAAACGAGCAGCGGGAGAGATTTTTCGGGGACAGCAGCGAACCTATAACAGAAAATATTAAATAAATTTTCGGGGTCTTATTGACTATTCAGTTTTTCAGCTTTTATTAATTTTTTACAAAAAATTTCATATATTTTTAAGCTTTATAAGGGGAGAGTTTTTATGGTAAAAGAAAAAAAAGCAGGTATAAAAATATCTGACAAGACCACGTATGCAATTATTATTTCTTTTTTCGCGGCTTTCAGCACATTCTTTTTTATTCCGTTTGACCTTTACATTGCAAATTCAACTGAAATGCTGATACCGGAGAAATATGTCATAGGAGCTATTATTGCTGTAAGCGCTGCGGTTTTTGCTGTTTCTTTTCTGATTTTAAGGTTTACAAAGGGAACTGTGAATTTTATATGCTCTTCCCTTATTTTTGCTGTAACTCTGGCGTTTTACATTCAGTCAAACTTTCTTTCCCTCGGTATGGAAGAATTGAACGGAGGGCAATATATTCTGGGAGCCGCAAAGGTGATATTGAACGCTCTGTTCTGGGCGGCGCTGATATTTGCTGTATTTGTGTTTCATAAAAAGAATGAGGAAACTTATAAAAAAGTTACATCTTATATATCGGTTGCCATATACATAATAGAGATAATAGCCATTTCCGCATCGCTGGTCGCTGCCCAGCTTGATTCATCTATCCCGTCAGTCACCGATGAAGAAAAAAACAACCTTTTGCAGATCGTATGCACTACAGAAGACATTAACACTTATTCAACCGAAAAAAATATTATTATGATTGTCGCAGACAGCTATGATTCATTTGCTTTCGACAATGCAATGGAAACTCATCCCGAAACGCTTTCCGAGTTTGACGGCTTTACATATTACACCAACACGGTAGGAATGTATTCAGCAACCGAAGAGGCTCTGGCACATATTTTTACCAACAGCGAAAGAAGCGCGGTTCGACCTTATTCAAATGACAGATTTTTTAAGAGTATGAGTGAAAACTACACTATGAACCTTTACAGCTTTATCCTTGACAGGGATATCTGCGAAAAATATGCAGAAAACTGTTTCCTTGCGGATTACGCGCCGATAAAAGAATATTTATATGCGGCAAATGTATTTTATAGATCCGTCATGTTCAAGGCTATGCCCGAGGGAATAAAGCAGTATTTTCTTGTAACCAGCGACGATTTCAATGAAGTTATACTGGCAGATGATGAGTACACCGCATACAGCCATGATAATCTTGATTTTTACAATTATATTTCGGAAGAACCGGTTCTTACAGAGGATAAACAGTTTAAACTGCTTTACATCAACGGCTTGCATGAGCCCCGCAGGATCAGCGCAGAGCTTGAGGAAACAGACAGTAAGGACGTAGGTGTTGAGGAAACGGCAATAGCTGTAAATAAGATACTGAACAGCTATCTTCATATGCTCAAACAGGGAGACGGCGATGTATATGACAACAGCGAAATACTTATTCTTGCCGATCACGGATCAGGCTGGAGACTAAAAACTGAAGATGACAGGCGGGCATATCCGATGTTATTGTTCAAGCCTGCAAGGGCTCAAACCAGCGGTATCACCGTGTCATATGCGCCTTTGTCATACGCGGATCTGTACCCTACCATGCTGAAATTATCCGGAGAAGAGCCGGAGGAGCGAACTATATTTGATATAGGCGAGGACGAGCAGAGAACAAGATACTATGGAGTTGACGGAGATCGTGTAAGGAAAACATTTACAGAAAATATCAAGTAATACCAATTAACCAATTAAAAAGTGCATAAAAAATCAAGCAAAAATTTGCATATATGATTTTTGTGCGGATTTTTTACCTGCACTTTTATTGGTTATTTAGGATAAAGAAAGGATGATTTTATTATGCTTACAAAAAAAGGAAAGGTCATCAGACTGGCGTTTTATCTGATATGTGCTTCTGTATTTATGGAAGTAAACGCGTCCGCATATATCGACCCTGCCACGACAAGCTATGTTATCCAGATAGCCGCGGGAATTGTAATTGCCTGCGGAACGGGCATAGGCATTTTATGGAGCAAGATAAGAAGAAAGCTGTCGAAGAAAAACGGTGAGGAAGCTTCAAAGCCTGCCAACCTGAAAACCGACGCTGACGGACAGGGAACAGTTGTTACGGCGGACGACCTGCTTTCCGATGATGAGGAGTCGTAAAAGTGGGGGCGGTCATTGATTTTCTTACCGGGCTTTTAGGCGGAGTTATGACCTGTTGTTACAGCCTGCTGAATAATTACGGATTAAGCATTATCCTTTTCACCCTTTTAACAAAGGCTGTACTCTTTCCCCTTAGCATAGTTACCCAGAAAAATTCTATTAAAATGGTAAATATGCAGCCCGAGATAGATCAGCTTAAAATAAAATATATTGATGACAAGGACAAATTTGCTGACGAACAGCTGGCGCTTTACAAGAAATTTAAGTACAATCCATTTCTGGACACACTGCCGCTGCTTATACAGATCCCTATAGTGCTGGGACTGGTGGGCGTTGTGTATAAGCCCCTTTCCTATGTGCTGAAACTGAATGACGGAATTATAAGAGAATTGTGTACTCCGGCAGGAATCTCCGAAGACGGAAACCTTTATCAGCTGGAGCTTCTTGAAAAAATAAAAAGCGGGAATATTCCACAGAATGTGTCCGACGCCGCCGCTGAAGCTGTGAGAAAAATAACGGACTTTAATATTAATTTTCTCGGCATAGACTTGGGTCTTACTCCGACATTTTCGGGCAATTACATACTGCTGCTTATACCGCTGATTTCGGGAATAAGCGCATGGCTGCTTTGCTATGCTCAGAATAAGCTGAACGTACTGCAGCTTGCCCAGAACAACGGTATGAAAATTGCGACTACGCTGTTTATGGTTGCGTTTTCCACATATTTTGCCTTTCTCGTTCCCTCAGGCGTAGGGCTTTACTGGATATTCGGAAACCTTTTTGCGATACCGCTGATAATTGTTACTAATCTTGTTATTCCTCCCAAAAAGTATGTTGATTATCAAAGACTTGAAAAAGTCAGGGAGCAGAAGCTTATCAAGGAAGCGGAGCAGAAAAAACATCTGAAAAGAGAAAAGGCGGATTACAAAAGATTTTTTGCCGTAAAAGACATGAAGCTGATGATATATTCCGAGTCAAACGGCTTTTACAAATATTATGAGGATATGATAGATTATATTTGTGAAAAGTCGGATATACGGATAAATTATGTTACAAGCGATCCGAACGACAAGATATTTGACGACAAAAGAGAGCAGATAGTCCCCTACTATATCGCTTCGGACAGATATATCGTTCCGCTTTTTATGAAGCTTGACTGTGATATGTGTATCATGACCATGCCCGACCTGGAGAAATACCATATAAAGCGTTCCCGTGTAAGGAGTGACATAGAATATCTCTATGTCTGCCACGGCATCGGCAGCAATGCTCTTACACTGAGAAAGGGCGCGCTGGATTGGTACGATTCCATGTTCTGCATAGGAAAATATGCCGAGAACGAGGTCAGGCAGATGGAAGAGCTTTACGGCACAAAACCCAAATTGCTGATAGAGGCGGGCTATCCGCTTATCGATCGAATGATATCGGATTATGAAAAAATGGAGAAAACGGAAAATGAAAAGCCGCTGATTCTGATCGCCCCTTCATGGCAGCCTGATAATATAATTGAACTGTGCGGGGAAGAACTGCTGAACATTCTTATAAAGGCGGGATTTAACGTTATTCTCCGCCCTCATCCGCAAATGGTAAGACACAGCCCGGAATTGTTTGAAAAGCTTCATGAGATCTACGACGGCACATCTGCGGAGATACAGACGGATTTTTCATCAAACTCTCCCGTTCTTCAGGCTGATGTGCTGATTACCGACTGGTCTGGAATAGCGTATGAATTTGCGTTTACTACAAAGAGACCTGTGCTTTTTGTCAACACGCCCATGAAAGTAATGAACGAGGATTATGACAAGATAGCGGAATTTCCTATGGATATAACTCTAAGAAATGTTTTGGGCAAAAGCGTCGACACCGACAAACTTGAAAGTTCGGTTGATATCATTAATGATTTTCTTGAGAACAAGGATATTTACAGGGATAATATCATTGATACGCTTAACGCATATGTTTTCAATGTTGGAAAGAGCAAAGCTGTTTACGGACGGTATGTTATAAAGAAGCTCGGGGGCTGAATTGTCAAAACAAAAAAAGTCAAAACCACCTGTAAAACGGGTGGTTTTGATTTTTTGATTTCTTCAAAAGAAATATTGCCGAAATAGTATTATAATATCCGAACCTCCAGCCAGTACATAATGCTTGTCAGATCAAGCTCTGTAAACTGTCCCGCAAAAACGGACAGCGCAAAGATAAATGCGGATATCCCTATGGTTTTCGATCTGTCCGCATATATCCTGCCGACAAGCATGATAATTCCCGCCGCCGCAAAAGCCGCGGTCGTGCGAACCGTCATTATCAGAACAATATAGCTTAAAATACTGATGTACGGACCGAAACCTCGCATAAAATCAAGGCTCTGTATCGGAGCGTCAAGAAAATCATACCCCAGCGCATTGTTTATCTTTAAGATTTGGATAATGTGTACGGATACGCACAAAACCGCGCAAAGAAGCATTACAGATATAAGCTTGCACGCTCCGAGAGTACCTCTGCCTTTCAGGGTTGTTCTTGTTATGCCCCGTATGTCATCTTTGCCGTCTGCCGAATAAACTCCCGAAACAGAAAAAATTATTCCCGAAAGTATTATCAGAGCCGCCCCCGATGTAGTTTTCGTGTCGCGCCTGAAAAGCAGATCATATGCATACGGCTTTATCAGCATTAAACTGTTTCCCGTGCGGCTTGTGTAATCCAATGCGTCGTTCACGTTTTCAAGGATAGGCAGCAAGGCGTTGAGCTGTCCCTCCGCCTCTTCAAGATAAGAAAGCAGCTTGCCCAGCGCGTTAGGGTCATAGCTTTCCTGCGAAATCATCTTTTCAATTGATGCGTTGAGCATTTCGATAAAATTTTCAAGGCGTATTTTTTCTTTTGTCATATCTTCGCTTGTCTTTGCTGTAATTTCTCCCTCATACCTTACATACCATTCCCACTCATAAGTATTTATGGGGTAAAAATATTCGTATTGAAACGACCGCAAAAGCATTGCGGCAAACATTAAAATTACAATGATACCTCCATGCTGCCGCACCGTCAGCTTATAGACCTCCCATGAAAAAACCGACAGACAAGGTCTGTGCTTTTCGGAAAATTTTTTTATCCTTTCAAAAAAATTCTCCACTCCCGAAAGGCTGTCGGGATAAATGATTTCCGCAAAAATAATTCCCAAAATAACAGCCGCAAGTATCAGCAGAACGCCGAAAGAAAGGCTTACCCAAACCGCGGAAACGGGTTTCCCGAAAATATTTATATTGCAGTATTCGGAAAATAATTTCTTTGATAAAACAAGAGAAAACAGATTGAATATTTTGAAAAAATTATATTCCGAAACAGGCGGTATCCTGCTGGCAATTGCCTGAACAGATATAAAAAGCGCCGCCAGCGCATATGACGTTATCGCTCCCGCCGCATTTGAAAGCGCATAAAAAGCAATGGCGGCAGCGGATATCCCGACTATTTTTATAAGGCACATCAGGAGAATATATTCTCCCGCTTTTATGTTAAAGGGACACAGCATAAATTCAGGTATTGACTGTATCTGCATATTTAAATTCGGCAAACCGTAACGGAAAATGACCGTGAGAAAATTTCCTCCGTATATCACCGCCGCCCCCGATAGTGCCGAAAACACAATTACTCCCAAGTCCTTTAAAAACAGGGACGCTCTTCCCCTCGGCGTACATCTGATCACAGGAAAAAGTCCCTTTTTTCTCACATCTGACAGAGTGAATATCACTATAAAAACATACGCCGCAAAAAGTATATCGGACAAAAAATTATCCGAAAGAATAATTATCCCTCTGTTGTCCCCCGCCGTCAGCTTTATTTCCGAAAGCCGTCCGTAATCCGCGGCGGTTTTTTTGATGCTCGCCGCTGTAAAGCTGTTTTCGTCTTTGAGAATAAGCTGTAATTTGCTTTGTTCCGCGGTAAATTCTATAAAATCGGGGTAGGAAGCTATGTACTGCTCCAGCTCCTCCCCCGACATGGTCACAGCCAAATTATCATCACAGCTTAAATAAAACAGCGAAATGTTCAAAACCGCAATAATTATCATCAGAATAATATTTTTCCTGCCGTAAACTCTCCTCAGCTCGTTCATTTTCTCCCCTCCGCGTAAAAAAGATATACGTCCTCAAGATTGATATTTGCGGCGGGAGAAAAGTTATCGGGTATCTCCTCTTCGGCAATGCGGAAAATAAATCCGTCGTCCTGTCTGATTATCTGACCCTTGCCGAAACGCTGTTTAAGCTCGGATATCTCACCCGCGTTTCCGAAAAATTCTCCAACATTTTCCCTTATCTCATCGGTAAGCTCACGGGGCGTACTGAACCTTATTAACCGCCCTTTTTTCAAGAATATCACCCTTTGGGCAATGCACTCGATATCGCTCATGACATGGGTCGCAAGGAGGACTATTTTATTGTCGGAAATTTCAGCTATACGGTTTCTCAAACGTATTCTTTCCTCGGGATCAAGTCCCGATGTTGGTTCGTCCAGAATAAGTATTTTGGGGTCGCCAAGCATTGCCGCCGCAAGCATTACCCTCTGTTTCATTCCCCCCGAAAACGACCCCAGCCTTAAATGTGAAAAGCTGTCCAGCCCCACAAGCTCCAGCAGTTCGCCGCTTTGCTCCTTTATGTCTTTTCTTTTCATTCCCTTAAGAGCGCCGATGTAGCGAATAAACTGACCTGCGGTAAAATCCTCGAACAGACCCTGCACCTGCGGCGCGTAACCGATATTTTTTCTGTACTCCGCGCCCATTTCAAGAATTTCTTTGCCGTTCAGAAGTATCTCGCCGTTTGTGCGTTTTATGTTGTCTGTAATAAGCTTAAGCAGGGTGGATTTCCCCGCGCCGTTTGCCCCGAGAATACCGTAAACGCCGTTTTCAAGAGAAAGATCGATATTATCCAGAACGGTTTTTTTGCCGTATTTTTTTGTAAGCTTTTTTATTTCAAGCTGTGTCATTTTTATTGACGCTCCTTATTCCATAACCGTATCCCATGTCCAACCGAATGCGACAGAGTACATATAATCCGAACCCCGTTCGTTTTCTATGATATAATATTCCTTTATTTCATAAGCAAGCTCCCAGCCGCTTTCAAAATTGTCAAACGGTACGGAATATATCCTGTCGCTCACGGGATCTTTAAAGTTGGTATTCATTGCCTTTACAAAAAGCTTGTCCCCCGACGCGGCATAATAAAGGTAAATATCCCCTGTTCGCTCACTCGCGCCGGCTGTAAGGCTGGCTGTCTCTATCCTGTCTATAAAAGCTCCCGTTTCATCATAAATCTCTATCTTTTCATCAAAGGCAACAATTAGTTTTCCGTCATAGTACATTACCTCACTGGGCTTACCGTCAAATTTTTCTATTATAAGCTCCATTTCCTCGTAAGTATGCTCGGGATCCTCGGACACCTCCAAGTCTTTTGGAAAGGCATAAAGCCCCGCAGTACCGTCGTCATATGAAGCCCACGAATAACAGCGGTCTTTTCCCGCAGCCTGAAAAAACATGACTTCCTTTATCTCTCCCGTGTTTATGTTGTAAGCTCTTTTTTCATAGATATGAGCAACCATGTCACTCCATGTAAAATAGATAAAATCACCGTTTCCCAGAATAGCTTCCGGATAAG
>JAAVHM010000134.1 GCA_014799675.1 Ruminococcus sp.
ATCGTCGCCGCTTCCCACCGCTTTTGAGATCATTGCAAGCACCGCCACGGAAAGGGCGGAGGGAACGCTGTTTATCAGCCACGAAACAGTAGTCGTAACGCTTACGGCAGCGGCGGCGTCCTCGCCAAGACGTCCAACCATTGCCGTGTCAACATATTGCAGGAGCGTTGACAAAAGCTGCTCCGCAACCGTCGGCAGGGACAGCTTTATCAGCGTTTTCAGAATTGAATTGTTATAAGCTCTGCTGCCGCTTATCGCCATTTGATATCACCTTGAAAAAATTTTAATATTATGTTACATAGACCTTTGCGAAAATCACTTGTTCTTCTCGCCCCACTCGCACATCTGGTCGAGAATAGGTATAAGCGACTTGCCTCGTTCGGTAAGGCTGTACTCCACCTTTGGGGGGATCTGCGGGTACTCCTTTCTGTTCACAAGACCGTCCGCTTCAAGCTCCTTTAAGGTCGCGCTCAGGGTCTTGTAGGAAATCCCGCAGATATATTTTTTCATCTCGTTGAAGCGTACAACTCCGAACCCCATAAGGGTATACAAAATGAACATCTTATATTTGCCCTGTATCAGGGACATTGTATAGCTGAAGCCTGTTTCCTCCAGCTTACAGTTTTTAATACATTCCATATTCATAAAAGTAACTCTCCTATAGGTAAGTATGTATACTTAATGTTAGTACTTGCATTTGATTTTAATTCTTGGTATAATTATAGCACAGACCTGCAAAAAAGTCAAATTTTATCAGCCGTTTAAATTATAGCTGTAAAGCATAACATCTTATTCAATATAAGTATTTGCTATTGTAAAAAATATATGATATAATGGTATTGCACAAGAGTATAACAGGAAGGAGCTTATGCTATGAATTTAATAAAAAACCAGACCTTTGATGAAGAGCGCGCCTTGTACGGAAGCTGTGACGCTGCTGTTGAGAATTGTTCCTTTGACGGTCCTGCCGACGGTGAGAGCGCGTTAAAGGAAAGCAAAAATGTGCGGGTCTCCGACTGCTTTTTCAATTTGAGATATCCTTTCTGGCATGACGACGGTCTGAAAATTTCCCGTTCCGAAATGACGGAGCTTTGCCGCGCGGCATTGTGGTATTCCCATGATATTGAAATTACCGACACGAAGCTCCACGGCATAAAGGCTCTGCGTGAGTGCGGGAACATAAAAATGGCAGACTGCGATATAGTTTCCCCCGAATTCGGCTGGTTCGTACACGACATAAAAATGACGGACTGCAACGCCGTCAGCGAATATTTTATGATGCGTTCCGACAATTTGAATTTCACAAACGTACATCTGAACGGAAAATATTCCTTTCAGTACATTGAAAATTCCGTGTTTGAGAACTGCGTTTTCGACACAAAGGACGCTTTCTGGCACGCAAAAAACGTCACGGTGCGGAACAGTGTTGTAAAGGGCGAATATCTTGCGTGGTACTGTGAGAACGTCACCTTTGAAAACTGCAAAATTATCGGCACACAGCCACTTTGCTACTGCAAGAATTTGCGGCTTGTCAACTGTGAAATGACGGACACCGACCTTTGCTTTGAAAAGTCGGAGGTGGAGGCGACTATAACTTCCCCCGTTATCAGCATAAAAAATCCGCTGTCGGGACATATACACGTTCCATGCGTTAGTGAGATAATTCGGGACGACGACAATTCAAAGGGAGAGATAATCACCAACTGCAAAAAAATGGCTGCGCCCTGTTTTGTTGAAAATCAAACGGCTTGAACAGATGATATTTAAAATTTGCGGGAACATTGTTGTTCCCGCTTTTTTGTGTCCGCACATTGACTTGTTCGGCAATATGTGCTATAATAAGCGGAGAAGCTATGTTTACGGAAAACTCTATCTAAGGAGTGAGGTACAATGAAAATAAAAAAGAAAGCGGCTCTTGCGGCGGCATTTTTGACGATGACGAATTTCAGCGCTTGCAGCAATTTTAATCAAGATGTATATGGTCCTCCGCTTGACCCTGATGAGAAATGGGAGCAAGAAGAAACCGATACGGAAATCGTAAGCAATGACGATACGACCCAAAGTGAAGAAGAAAACAGTCCCAACACTTCCGAAGAAACACAAGGAGATGAACAGCAATGAAAATGAAAAAGAAAGCGATTATCGCGGCGGCAGCATTTGCTGTGGCAATGAATTTAAGCGCCTGCGCGTATGGTCCTCCCGAATGGGATGAGGAGGATAATTATAATATGGGTGTATACGGTCCTCCCGAATTTGAAGAATGGGAGCAAGAGGAAACCGATACGGAAATCGTAGGCAATGACGATACGACACAGACCGAGGAGATCACCTCTTTCGACCCTGCCGAAAATCAAACTGTAGGCGTATACGGTCCTCCCGGAGAAGAATGGGATTATGATGAAACCGATACTCCCGAGGAGGAACAAAACGTCGGGGAGGAAGCTTTGAATAATGAATGAAGCAATAAAAACCGAACACATGAAACAGCTTGCCAAATACAAACGTACTTTATGGCAGGAGCCGAAGCTGAAATTTTTGTTCTTGGAGCTTACTCTGCGGTGCAACGAACGGTGCATACACTGCGGAAGCCGCTGCGGGAACGTTTCCGACCAAGAGCTTACTTTGGAGCAATATAAAAATTTCCTCGATAAAATAAAGCGTGACTTCGGCACGCGGGAGATACAGCTTTGCATAACAGGCGGCGAACCCTTACTGCGGAAGGATTTTTTCGACATAATGGGCTACGCCCACTCGCTTGGCTTCCACTGGGGAATGACCTCCAACGGAACGCTTATCGACGATAAAACTGCCGCAAGGCTTGAAGAGTGCGGAATGGGCACGGTTTCGATAAGTCTTGACGGAATGAAAAAATCCCACGACGAGTTCAGGCAGACCCCCGGCGGCTGGGAAGCGGCAATGCGTGGGATAAACGCGCTTATTGACAGAAACGCGTTCAAGCACGTTCAGGTCACGACTGTGGTACACAAGGGCAATATTGACGAGCTGGACGAGCTTTACGATCACCTTTGCGGAGTGGATATTGATTCATGGCGGCTTGTTACTATCGAGCCTATAGGCAGGGCTTTGGACGCGGGTCTGACCTTTGCCCCCGCGGATCACAAAAGGGTGCTTGATTTTATCCGCGGAAAAAGAAACGAGGGTATGCCTGTGCTTTACGGCTGCACTCACTATCTTGGACTTGACTACGAGCGCGAGGTGCGGGACTGGTATTTCCTCTGCAACGCGGGAATTTACACGGCAGGCATACGCACTAACGGAAACATAGGCGCGTGTCTTGATATAGAAATGCGTCCCGAGCTTCTGGAGGGAAATATCCTTACGGACGATTTTACCCAAATCTGGAAAAACGGCTTTAAAACATACCGTTCGGATCATTACAAAAAAAGCGAAAAATGCTCCTCCTGCGGCGAGCGTGAATTCTGCGGCGGAGGTTCTTTCCACAGCTGGGACTTTGACAAAAACGAGCAGCGGGTATGCTTTAAGGGAACGTTATTTGAATAAAAAATCGGGATAATGCGTTTGCTTTTTTTACGCAGTATCCCGATATTATTATCACTATGTACCCCTCCGAACGGAGGGGTTTTTATCATGTTTCAGCGGTGCAGCACTCAAAGTCGGAATCAACATAGTGTGCAATAAATTTTGCGTTAAAGGTTCTTCTGTTGCACATTCCTGTGCCTGTTCCCGAAACGTCTAAATCTTCGGGAAGAACGAACTTGATACAGCGTACTGTTACGTCGCGGCAGGAGGTTTCTGTGTGGGCGGGAATAGTCATGGTTTTCATGCCTCTTCTGTATTCGTTGCCCTCGGGGTCGGTTTCATTGAGAATTACCGCCAGCGCAACACGCTTGTTGGGGCAGACGTTCTGAACGGTAACGTCAAGCTGAAGAATACGTCCCAAGGATTCGAGAGCAAGCTCGCCTGCGTCAAATTCGATAGTGTCTGTGCAGCCCTCTGCGGTGATCTCAACAGGGATAGGACAGCTTTCGGGAATAACGTCAATGCCGCAGTTTACGTCAATTTCGGGTGAGGGGAATACAACAATATTTCCCTCGGTGTCGGTGTAGGAAACAGACTCGTTTACGGGAACAGTACCTGTACACTGACCAACGTGCTGAACGTTGAACTGGAGTTCAGCGCCCTCGCTTCCGCTTACGCCGAGAGCAGGAATTCTCCACTCAACGGTGTTGGAATTTATCATAGTCGCAGTACCGGTAAGCGGATTCATAACCGAAGTTATTCTAAAGCACGGAGCAACTGTGTCTCTCAAAACGATGTTTGTAGCTCCTGTTTTTGTGATGTTGTTTGCAAGATCCTCAAAAAGGTCTTCAAGCTCTGTGTCGCTTGGAGCAATTACAACATATGCGGAGGACGGGTCGGAAGCCCAGTCGTCAAGGGCGTCCTCGTCAATACCGCCGTTGCCGTCCAGACCGATAGCGTAAATTACCACGCCCTGCGCCTTAGCGGCAGTCGCAACTGTATTGGGGTTTCCGCCCGCAGTTGTAACGCCGTCGGTGAACATTACCATTACCTTCTGGTTTGTTGAACCTGCGGGGAAAAGCTGCAAAGCCTTTTCAAAAGCGTCGGCATGGTTTGTGTCGCCGCCTGCGGTAAGAGAAGTTACAGCCGTTTTAAGGTCTGCAACGGAGGTGATAAGCTGTGTGTCCTGAACAGCGGTGTCCGCAAAGCTTACAACAGCAATACGGCTTCCGCCGCCAATCTGACCTGTCTGTGTGCCGCCTGTGGCTTCGGCGATAATATCAATAAATTTTCTCGCGCCGTTTTTCATGTTGGCAAGAGGGCTTCCCGCCATACTTCCCGAACGGTCGAGAATGAGAACAATATCAGCAGGGTTGCTTACAATGTCGGGAGCAGCCGTGAGGGACATAGTCACCATAAACGAGCCGCCGCAGCTGATGCTGTCAGTATTGACTTCCTTGTTAGAGTAGGTTATACCCATTAAATTCATTCCTTTCAAAGCAGGAATCCGCCGTACTTATCTATTCGGCAGTTCCTTAGTACAGTATATGCCGTTGCGAAATGATTGCTACTTGATACGGCGAACGGGAACGGTCTGCCCCCCGCTTCGCGCTTATTCTGCAAGCTTTATATTTTTTATTGTGTTCGGTTGTTTTGGAAACAGATTTTTTTTAAATTATTACAAAAAGCGGGGCAAATATTACAATTTGGTTACAGAGTGTTTACAAAGCGGGAAAAGTCATTGACCCTGCGAAAAAATGGTGCTATACTCTAATAAGAGAATTTTTCCAAAATGGGGGATCGCTATGAAAGCAAAATTTACAGCAGCCGTGATCTTGGCGGCAATGGTATTGTTGTCTGCCTGCCGTCGGGAGGCAAATAATGAAATTACCGAAACGATCATGACGGAGGAAACCGCCGTCACCGCAGAGGAAACCTCCGCCGATACCACGGCAGTTACGGAGAAGCAAACTGCCGAAAAAACGACGGTCACAACTACAGAGACAGTACCGACCGAAATAGGTAATGACGTCAAAGCGGCAAGATTTCTCGGCAGCGACGAATGTCTCGGCTTAGAATGGGAATTCGGCACGTTTATTGATATAAACGATAAGCCGCCAAAAGAGATAATTCTCTGGCATGGGGACGACCTTGGCAATCTTATGGGGACGGTTTTTGACGTTTCTGGCGACGCTCCCGAAAACATAGGGACGTTTGCCGCAGATATAAGTGACGACGGGAGCTTCCTTATTCCTGCAAGCAGACTGTATCAAACGACGGAACTGTATTTTACTCCCCTTATAAAAACGGAAAACGGCTGTCGGCTCATGCGGTATC
>JAAVHM010000135.1 GCA_014799675.1 Ruminococcus sp.
ATTGATGATCGGGGCAAAGTATTGCCATTGCCAAAAACAGGGAAAGATTAAGATAATAATTTGTTGCATAGCCTGTAATAAATCCGCCTATCGCAGCAAGGAGCGCTCCCGTAAAATAATATACGTTAAAACGCCAGCCGCCCCAGTAGCTTTCAAGATTAGAGCCGATAAACCAGTACAGATACAGCCAGAAAAGCATACTTATTGGGTCGCCGTATTCAGGTACTAAAATAAAGCTTATAATACGCCATATCTGCCCGTGAAATATTGCATTGCGGTCGAATATAAGAAATTGCAAAATAGGAAGCGTTGGTAAAAGATACTGAAAAGCAAATATTATTCCCGTGCCGATAATGATATAGAGCATAAGGTTGCTGATGTAGTAACGCCCGAATTTCCGTTCCATTTTATTAAGTAAGTTCAATATAAAAACCTCGATTTCAAATATTTACATCATATTATACCATTAATTTGTAAAAAAAGCAATACTGCTATTGCAAAAATTTAAAAAATGGGTTATAATAAATATGTATTGCTGAAATTTTAGGAGGAATTTAAAATGAGCACAAAAATTACTGCGGATATGATAATCGGCGAGGTTCTTGATCTTGACCCCGATACTGCGCCATATTTCCTTGAAATGGGTATGCACTGTCTCGGCTGCCCCTCTGCAAGAGGAGAAAGCATCGCAGACGCCTGCAATGTACACGGCGTAAACGCTGACGCGCTTGTTGAAAAGCTTAATTCGCATTTTGCAAACAAGTGATCCGCAATTGCCGATAATGCAGCTTTTTGCGTTATCGGCATAATTTTATTTTGTCAACTAAAAATTTACATATTATTTACAAAGGAAAACCATTATGCTTGATAAACGACTTAAATTATGCGCCGATATGGTAAAGGGCAAACGCGTCTGCGACGTGGGAACAGACCACGCATACCTTATTGCGGAACTTCTTTCCTCGGGAAAATGCGACACCGCCGTCGCTGCGGACATTAACGAGGGACCCATTTCCGCCGCAAGGGCAAACCTTGAAAAAGCGGGAGTAACTGACAAGGTGGATATTATCCTTTCCGACGGACTGAAAAATGTTCCGCAAGAGGGGATTACCGACATTGTTATCGCAGGAATGGGCGGTGAGCTTATTGCTAAAATTCTTTCGGAATGTGACTGGCTTGAGGGAAAAAATCTGATATTGCAGCCCATGAGCAAGTCCGACCACCTTTTGCGTTGGCTGTGGGAAAACGGCTTTGAAATACTCAAAAGGCAAGCTGTACGCGAGGGTAAATTCTGCTATACGGCAATAAATTGCATGAAAAGTTCAAAGACTTTACAGCAAACTGATATCCCGCCGCTTTTTGAATATATAGGAGGACTTGATTTTACCGACATTTCAGCCATAGAATACGCAAAGCGACAAGCTGATAAGCTTTACACATCGGCGGCTTCTTTGAGAGATTCGGGACGGTACACAGAAGCGTTAAAATATATGAAGCTTGCCGCCGAAATAATACTAAAAACAGGAGGAAAACCAATGTATACGGTCAAAGATATTTTTGCAGCCATGGACGTTATTGCGCCCATGAAAAATCTCCATAAGGGAGACAATTCGGGTCTTTTGGTGGGAGATGAAAACTCTCCCGTGACAAAGGTTCTTTTCGCTTTGGATATAACCTGCGAGGTGGTTCGGGAGGCGGTTGATATCGGCGCGGAGGTTATAGTTGCACACCACCCTGTAATTTTCCACCCGCTGTACACCCTTGATGACAGCAATCCTGCCTGCCTTGCCTTAAAGCACGGTATAGCCTGCATTTGTTTTCATTCGCCCCTTGATATGGCTGACGGCGGTATCAACGACATTATTTTCGATATGCTGAACCCTGCGCTGAAGCTGAAAAAGCAAGCCGTTCTTGAACCTGTTCACCCCGACGGACGGGGCTACGGCTGGGTCTGCTCTGTTGGAAACGAGATAATGCCCGACAATTTGGGTACGCTTCTAAAGGATATTTTTGGCAATAAAGTTGTCCGCTATACAAACAGCGGCAGAACGGTAAAAAAAATCGCGTTCTGTTCGGGCGGCGCTGGAGGAAATCTTCCACTTGCAATTAAGCAGGGCGCGGACGCTTATGTTACGGGAGACGTTAAGCACGACCAATGGATAACCGCCCGAAACAATGGTATCGCTCTTTACGACTGCGGACATTTCCATACCGAGGATATTGTCATTTCATATCTTATAAATCGTTTCGGGGAAGCTTTGCCAGGCTTGGAGCTTGTTCATGCCAAATCCGACAAAGACCCTGTTGACTACATTATATAAGGAGTAACACTATGCTGTGCTGTCCGAAATGCGGAGAAAAATTAACTGACGAGGGCAGGTCTTTCACCTGTCCGAACCGCCATTGCTATGACAAAGCGAAAAGCGGATATGTGAACCTTTTGCTGTCCAATCAAATGAAAACCAAGCTCCCTGGGGATAACAAGCTTATGGTGCAGGCGAGAAAATCCTTTCTGGACAAGGGTTACTATGAAATTCTCGCAAAAGCTTTGCAGAACAATGTTAAGGAGTATACCTTTGCAGACTGCAATATCCTTGACGCAGGCTGCGGGGAGGGCTACTATACCGAAAAAATTGCGGAAGCTGTCTCTGGAATTGCCAAGGAAATTATTGGCATAGACATATCCAAGTGCGCCGCCGACTATGCCACAAAGCGTACAAAATCGGCATTGTTTGCAGTCGCAAGCGTTTTTCACCTGCCGATAGAAACGGAAAGCTGCGATATTTTAACAACGCTTTTCGCGCCCTACTGCGGTGAGGAATTCCTGCGCGTCCTGAAAAGCGGCGGGATAATGATAATGGTCATACCCTCGGAGCGTCATTTGTGGCAGCTTAAATGTGCAGTTTACGATGAGCCGTATCAAAATGATGTAAAGGATTTTGCCTTGTCGGGTTTTGAGCTTATCAAGCGGGACACGATATGCGGAAATATAGATATATCCTGCAATGAGGACATAATGTCCCTGTTCTCAATGACCCCGTATTTTTACAAAACCTCGGAGGAAAATCAGCAGAAACTTGTAAAGTTAAAAAACCTTACAACAGAAATTGGTTTTGAAATGCTTACATATAAAAAATTATGATAACGGAGGATTATTATGGAGAAAATTAAAAAATCGTTCACAAAAGCTTTTTTACCTATAGCAGTTTCTGCCGCAGCTTTGGTAGTTTTTTCAAAAGTATTTGACTTTGCAGAGAGAATAAGCGAAAATTATGTACCCTTAAGGATTAGTATACATTTAGGATTCAATATCTATGTTAATGAACTTGTGTTTTCTTTGATAGTATTTTTAATTGTATCGCCGTTTTATATCGGGCTGTATGATTTTTTGTTCTGTCGCGTCAGCGGTAAAAATCCGTCTGTTTCGGATATTTTTAAATTTTACCGAAGTCCGGGGAAATTTTTTAAATCCGCTGTTGCAAGGTGTGTTGCAGAAATTGCAATAATGCTTATTTCGCCTATTTTTATGTTTCTTATGGCATTTTCTTCCGGCGGCGAAGCGGCTATAGGTGCATTAATTATAATTATTATAGTGATTTGTATATATTTTGCATTTACGCTTGTACCTTACATATATGCCAAAAATCCGAGCGAAGGAATTGTTTTGATTGCAGAAAAGTCAGTTAAGCTGTTTATCAAATATTTTTATGTTTTGATAGCGGCAAATGTTATCATACTTGTATTAGATGCAGTTTATTTAAAGTTTGCGCCAAATAATAATTTATATCAAGGCAGACTTGAGGATTATAATGCGGACGTAATCTATTCAAATATTTTGTCGGGTGTTGGCAGTTGGATTTTAACAGTCTTTACTATGTGGATAAGCTTTACTGCTGTATATATTATTTTTGAAAAGGAGGACAAGCATATGCTGAAAGAATTTTTTAACAGAAAAAACAATGATGATATCGAAGAGGAAGCTCCGTTTATAGAGCCTTACGACTTTTTTATTGAGGCAGACGAGCGTTTTAACGACGAAAAAATTATCGAGACCGAGGACATAAGGGGAGTTGACATTCTTGCAGTCCTTGACGAAATGGAGCTTGCGGACGATGTAAAAATTGACCTTGCAATACGGAGAAAGCTGAAAAAGATGTTTGAGGAGCTTTCCTTTGAAATAGGCGAGTACGTTACATACGAGGGCGGCAGGGAGATAGAAAACGATTTTACCGAGGAAATAGACGAACGGGAATTTGAAGTTTCTGTGGAAATCACAAGAAATTCCGATTATGAACCGTTTAAATTAATTTTGCGGGTGAACGCTTCCGATAATGATAATGAAGAATAAAAATAAAGCGGGTATTCTTGCTTCTTGCATCTGAATATCTTGCTTCTGATAGGAGGAATAAATATGGCGTTGGACGGCGCATTTCTTAATAATGTTAAAAGAGAGCTGGGAATTCTTATCGGCGGCAGGGTCGATAAAATAAGCCAGCCCTCAAGGGAGGAGATAGTTATAACATTCCGCACACGTGGCGGGAATGAAAAGCTGCTTTTTTCGGCAGCGGCAGGCTCTGCCCGTGTGAATATCACAAAGGCGGCAATCGAGAACCCAAAAGTACCGCCAATGTTCTGTATGCTCATGCGTAAGCATTTGGGCAACGGCAGGCTTCTTGACATTCGGCAGGACGGTCTGGAACGTATTCTGTACTTTGATTTTGAGGCAATGAACGAGCTTGGCGATATGGTGAAAATCACTCTTGCGGCGGAAATTATGGGACGCTGCTCCAATCTTGTAATAATCAACGCCGACGGAAAAATAATCGACAGTATCAAGCGTGTGGACGCTGAAATGTCCCGCGAAAGAATGGTTCTGCCGAATATGACATATTCCTGCCCGCCCAGAGACGACCGTCTTGATTATCGTAACTGTACGGCAGAGGACATTGTCAAAGCCGCCGAACCGCTTCCCGAAGCCGATCTGTCAAAAACTTTAATAAAAATATTTGAGGGAATTTCGCCTGTTGCCGCACGGGAATGGGTATATTATGCTTCGCAGGGGAATGACGCCGTAAAAAGCGACCTCCACGGCGAGCTTCTGGAACGTCTGACCTTTGCTGTACAGCAGACCGCCCGCGAGTGCAGCGAGGGAAAATGCACATACACCGTCATAAAGGACAAGGACGGTATGCTGAAGGATTTTTCGTTCATGCCGATATATCAGTACGGCGGGCTTATGGACACGAAAGAATTCGACTCCGCCTGCGAGCTGCTGGACTATTTCTACACCGAACGGGACAGCGCTGCGCGTATGAAGCAGCGTTCACAGGATATGTACAGGCTTTTGCAG
>JAAVHM010000136.1 GCA_014799675.1 Ruminococcus sp.
CATATGAAGCTCCGTTGGAAATCCCCGCCGAGACCCCAACTATGTACGGAAACTCGATACCCTCCTCAATAAAAGCGTCCATTACCCCCGCAGAAAATATCCCCCTGAAAGTTCCGCCCTCTAAAACAAGTCCTGTCATATTATTCATTCCTTTTTATTTAAAATAAGCTATAACTTTATTGTACCACATTGATTTGATTTTTGCAATGGTTTTTGCAGAGAATAATGTATGGAATACAGAGTATCAATTTGCGGGGAAATGTATTATATTATTATTATTATTATTATTATTATTATTTACCCGCCCCCTTGAGGGGGCTTCAGAAAAGTAAACGCATATCCGTATCTGACAGCGGGGGTGACTCTCGCCGCGGGGCGTTCCCCGCCCCGCCTCTTGACAATTTTTTTAAATAATGATATAATGTACATATTATTTTTGTAAAGAAATTCATAGAAAAATAAGGAGTAATGTCATGTCTGCAAAAACAAAATCAAGCTTTTCGGGCAGGATAGGCTTTGTGCTTGCCGCGGCGGGTTCAGCCGTGGGAATGGGAAATCTCTGGCGTTTTCCATATCTTGCCGCAAAATACGGCGGAGGTATCTTCCTGCTTGTGTATATCATTCTTGCCGTTACCTTCGGCTTTGCGCTGATGATAACCGAGGTCGCCATAGGTCGGAAAACGGGAAAAAGTCCGCTTCACGCCTATGAAGACCTTCACCCGAAATTCAAATTTTTGGGTATCGCGGCTTCGGCTGTGCCTATAATAATTTTCCCCTACTACTGCGTAATAGGCGGCTGGGTAATAAAATATTTCGAGATATATCTTACGGGGCAAGCCCACGCTGCCGCCGGCGACGAATATTTCGGCAGCTTTATCGGCAAAACGGGCGAACCTATAGTATGCCTTGTTATATTCCTCGTGCTGACCTCTCTTGTTGTGCTGTTCGGCGTTGAAAAGGGAATAGAGCGCGTCAGCAAGGTAATGATGCCGCTTCTCATATTGCTTGCGTTAGGAATTTCAATATACAGCCTTACTCTGGACGGAGCTATGGACGGTCTTGTTTATTACATCAAACCCAATTTTTCCGAGTTCTCGATAAAGACCATTATCGCGGCAATGGGACAGCTTTTCTATTCAATGTCCCTTGCAATGGGAATTATGATAACCTACGGCTCATATATGCGTAAGGAGGACAGTCTGGAAGCTTCCGTGAGAAACATCGAGCTTTTCGATACGGGCATAGCTTTCCTTGCGGGAATGATGATAATTCCCTCTGTGTTTGTCTTTTCGGGCGGAAGCAGCGAGACCTTACAGCAGGGTCCCACACTTATGTTTGTAATGCTCCCCAAGGTTTTTGACTCAATGCCGGGCAGCAACATTTTCGGACTGGTTTTCTTTATACTGGTGCTGTTTGCGGCTCTGACCTCCGCAATTTCACTTATGGAAACTATCGTCTCTATTTTCATGGAAAAGCTCCACGCCAAGCGAGTACCCGTTGCGATATGCGTAATGCTTGCCGCGTTTCTGCTTGCCTTGCCGTCAACGTTAGGCTACGGCGTTTGGGAGAACGTGACGATCTTCGGCTATCAGATACTGGACTTTTTCGATTTCATAAGCAACAACATCGCAATGCCAATAGTTGCGCTTATAACCGCGATACTTGTAGGTTACGCAGTAAAGCCCCAAACGGTCATCGAAGAGGTGGAGCTGAACGGAAAATTCAAGTCCGAAAAGCTTTATATTTTCATGATAAAATTTGTTGTTCCGATATGTATGGCGGTTATTCTCGTTTCATCGCTTTTGGGAATAGTGTAAAATTGCATACTAAAAAACCCTTACCAAAATCGGTAAGGGTTTTTATGTATTCAAAAAAATTTCTGAACATCTCAATCCCCCTTGATAGGGGCTTGACATTTAAAAGTATATGACATCTTTACTTGGGGTAGAACAACGCCGCACGCGCAGTGCCGCTTAGTGTTTGAATCTTATTTCGGGCATTGAACCTGTGTTGAAATCCATGTCCTTGTTGGGCTTGCTGAAGAAGATGTCGGGGTCGATAGGGTCTTCAAGGAACTTAGGCTCGGGAGCAGCTTTCTTGTTCTTGCGCTTTTTCTTGTCCTCGTCCTCGTCAAACTGTACAGCAAACGGGTTGTGGACTTCCTCCTTTTTCTTGCTGTAACGCGCCATCATCTTTTCCTTTGCGGCACGGTTGCTTTCGATAGAGGCGTTTATCTCCTCCTGGAGCTTCTTTATGTCAAGGTTATTCTTGCTTTCGTGCTTAACAGGCTCAATGGCTTCGGGCTCTACGAACTTGATATCAAGCTCCGCCTCAACGTCATAGTCAATGTCGTTGGTGAACTCAAACGCTTCAAGACCGTCGCTTTCTTCCTCATAATCGGCAGGAGACGACGCTTCAACAATAATACCGTCGTCATCGTCCGCGGACATCTCAAAGCCCCGATCCTCGGCACTGTTATAATAGTTACTTTGAGTAATTTCCTCATCAGAGGGAAGCTCTTTAGCCTTTTGAGCAGCTTCTCTTTCAGCGTCCTCCTTAGCCTTTGCAAGAGCCTGAACAGCGTTCATAGCGCGGCTGCTTACCGAAGGCTTGCTGTCGCCGATAAAGTCGTAGCTGTCCAGATCAAGCTCGTCGGAGGCTGATGCCGCCGCGGGAGCAGGCTGCGGTGCAGGTGTTGGAGCAGGAGCAGGTGCGCTTTCCGCTGCCGCTGCGCCGAAATCCAATCCGCCGAAATCGAGATCCGCTTCGGGAGTAGGTCCTGGTCTCGGTATAGCAGGCGCGGGAGCAGGAACAGGCTCGGGCTGGGGAACGGGTATCTCCGCCACAGGTTCAGCGGCTTGCTGAACAGGCGCGGAAACCACAGGCTCTTCCGCCTTTGGAGCTTCCTCCACGGAAGCGCGTCTTCTTTTTGCAAACAGCTCCATGTAGCTGTTGGTTTTCTTTACAGGCGCAGGCTCGGGTTCAGCCGCAGGTTCGGGCTTGACTTCCGCAACAGGCGCGGGCTTGGGTTCAGCCGCGGGTTCGGGCTTAACTTCCGCAACAGGCGCAGGCTTGGGTTCAGCCGCGGTTTCGGGCTTGACTTCCGCAGCGGGAGCAGGCTTGGGTTCAGCCGCAGGTGCAGGCTTAACTTCCGCAACAGGAGCAGGCTTGGGTTCAGCCACGGGTGCAGGTTTAACTTCCGCAACGGGAGCAGGTTTGGGTTCAGCCGCAGGTGCAGGCTTAACTTCCGCAGCGGGAGCAGGTTTAGGTTCAGCCGCAGGGGCGGGCTTAACAGCTTCAACAACCATAGACGCAGGCTTCGGAGCAGACTGCGGCGGTGTGCCGTTGAGCGAATTTATTGCATCCAGAACGGAAGATACTACCACCTTGCCGTTGGCGTTAAACTTGATAACGGGTTCTGAGGGCTCTTCTTCCGCGGCGGCAGGAGCTTCCGCCTTAGGTTCGGGCTTGGGAGGCTCGGGATTATGTATAACAGGCTTTGCGCCCAAATGCTTGAATGCTTCCTCAACGGAGTCCGCCAAAGCGTCAGTCTCTTTTGCGGGCTTTGCAGCGGGCGTCGGAGCAGGCGTGGATTTTGCGGCGGGAGCAGCCTTTGGAGCAGGCGCAGCCTTGGCAGCGGGAGCAGGCTTTGGTTCGGGCTTGGGCGGGTTAAGGAACTCGTCAATGCCCTTTTTGATGCTTGCGAGATTATCCTTTGAAGTAGGGTCGGAGTAGCCGTTCAGAATACCCAAAGCGTTGATATCGTCGCTGGAACGCCCGTCCTTTTTCTCTATAGCAAGCTTTGCGGCAACAAGCTTAACGCTGTCCATTTTGGAGACCTGCTTCTTGTCGAGACCGCTGTTTACGACATATATGGGAACTTTCCCCTTAAACTCGGGGGGATAGTTGTCGTTCATAAGCTTTTCGGCGGCTTCCTTGGAATCGTTGGTGTACCAGCCCACAGCCATTATCATGGTTTTCTGGGTAGGTATCGCCGTGATATTTTTCTTAACGAAATCCATAATGGAAAGCTTGTCGCCGTAAACGCCGCAAGCAAAAATAACCAGCTTATAGGCAAGCATTTGAGTAATATTGAATTTGCCGATGTCGATCGCATCGGCGTCAACATCTTCCTTGAGCCAATCGGCATACTTTTTTGTATGTCCGTATTTTGATGAATAAACGATCGCAATAGTTTTCATTACCTTAATTAGCGGCGGTGTCGTGCCGCCGTTTTCCTCCTTTTAAGCTGTAAAAAATTAGACAATTACAAATATACTATACATTACAATTATATATATTAATGGAGTACTATTTGTTAAGATATTGTTAATTTTAGATAAATTTTATACAAATTTGAGTTTTGGCAAAAGTTTTGTTGTGTAATTACACAATAAAATATGTATATTTTAGTCACTATGCACGTGCGGTATAAAAAAAGTCCCCATAATTAGTCATTTTAAGGAAGATGTACAGTTTTTTGACACAGCATAACATATGACCGTTGCCAAAAAAGTTCAGAGCCGTTATAATTATGACAAATGAAAAATGAAAGGACTGGTTTTATGAACAATACACTCTCCACCGTGCCTGTAAGGACGGCAAAAATAGGATATATCGCAGTTTCCGCCGCGCTTTGTCTGCTCGGTATCATGCTTATTGTATTTCCGGAATTTTCAACGGCTTTGCTCGGAATAATCTGCGGAATAACGCTGACCCTGTTCGGCATAGTAAAGCTTATCGGCTATTTTTCAAAAGACTTGTACCGCCTTGTTTTTCAGTACGACCTGATATTCGGTGCAATTCTTATCGCCGTCGGAATTGTCACCTTGGTCAATCCCGGAAGCGTCTTGAATTTTATCTGCATTGCGAACGGACTTACAATTCTTGCGGACGGGATTTCCAAAATAAGAATTGCGGCGGAATCAAAGCGTTTCGGTATAAATCAATGGTGGCTCATACTTGCTTCGGCAATTATCGCGGGGATCTTCGGTCTGATACTTATGTTCCGCCCCGCGGAAAGCCGACGGATAATGATGATACTGCTGGGTGTGACG
>JAAVHM010000137.1 GCA_014799675.1 Ruminococcus sp.
ACACTGCCATACCCCCCTGCCGTGACCTCCTCTAGCCTCTGGCATCTTGCCTCCAGCATCTGAAAGGTTACAAAACGGTTACAGGTATTACAAAACGGTTACAGAAAATTTTCCAATATTTTTTTCACAACTGCAATTATTAGTGAAAAATGTACACTTAAACCGAAAAATAATTTTAATCTTTGTGATAGTTGTACATTGACAGTTCGGCGACAAAATGTTAGAATAATAAGCGTGATAGGCAAAACGTTTAAGGCGACCTCTTAGGGGGTATCCCAAACAAGCTTATCAGAATAATATTTGATTTCCATTTAACTTTGGAAATAAATAAAGAAAAAATTTTTGAAACAAAACAAGGAGGAATTTTTCATGAACATGAAAAAGACAATTGCTGCAATCGCAGCAGGCGCAGTAGCTGTATCTGCAATGGCTACTACAGTTTCAGCACTCGATGCTAAGACACTTACTTACAATCTCGTAAAGAGCACAAAGAACGATGACGCTTCAGTAGTTCTTACTGCTACATTCCCTAATATCGAGCTTGAAAGCGGTACAGATGTGGAGATTGAAATTCCTGGTTACGCATGGGGCGATGAGATCACAATCAGAGGTAACTACAAAGAGGAAGGTCTCCAGGTAGTACAGATTACATCAACAGAAAACACTTGGTCTGAAAAGTACAATCCTGCTCTTATACCTTCTTGGGCTAGCGCAACAAGTTACAAAGTAACAATCCCTGTAAAGGATACTAACACAACAGACAGAGTTGCATTCATGGGCGGTTCTGCTGGTACTGTAACAACTCCTCACGAGGATGCTGTTGATGAGGCTGCTGTTGTAAAGGCTTGCAATCTGAATAATACAGGTACACCTGTTACTGATAAGACAAAGGTTACTTCTGTAACAGCTCCTGCTCTTAATTCTGACGGCACTTCTAAGGTTGTAACAGATTCTACAAGCGGAACAATTAATGCTGGAGATACTGCTGATGTAACATTGACATATGACGGATCTAAGTGGGAAGATGATGATAGTAATGTTTGGACAGTAGTTAAGGACGCTGGCGTAACACTTGATAATGGTGATACCATCACAGTAACTTACACATCTCCTAAGGCTGAAGTTGATGAGGTTAGAACAGGCGCCACATCTGTTCACGCTAACATCACTGTTGAGGTTGCTAAGAAGAATCTTACACAGAAGAATATTTCTGAAGTAAATGATGCTCTCTACAATCAGACACTTGGTATTAAGCTTAAGAACGGCGCAGCTGCTGCTATTTGGGGCGCAACAAATGCTTCCAACTTTAACGGCAACGGCGTAACAAAACACCCCTTCCGTTCTACTCTTACAGGTTCTACAAACGTTATCACAAGCGTTTGGAACACTGAAGATGAATCTGCTCTCGTTAATTCCGCTGCGATTCAGGCTGTAATCAACGACGCTGTTGTAAACTACAGCGATGTAGTATTCCAGTTCAACACAGCTGTTAAGAATGTTAAGGTATTCTGGGCTACTGATGTAAGCGACGGAGGCAAGAAGAAGTTTGTAGACGCACAGTATACTGATGACGGTGTTGCTGATTATAAGGCAGACGGCACATGGCAGGCTGGCGACTATAATGGAGATTGGGCTGGAGACGGCAAGTACGTTGAAGTTGTTGACTGCAAGTCCTTTGCTCGTCACTTCTGGGACAGCGATCCTGGTTATGATGCAAACACAATTTACATCGGTCGCGATTGGCTCGGCAACAACCTCTTCGAGGGTGCTCTTATCATCAACGGCGGCTTGACACTCTCACTCAGCGCTACAGATAAGTTTGACTGGACTTCTACATCCCTCTCCTTCTCTTGGGATGCTATCCAGGATGCTGCTCTCACAACTAACCAGTATGCTAACTACATCCAGAGCATGGTTCTCAGAACTTCTGCTGACTGGTACTGGGATAACTTCCAGGTAGTTCTCGGCGCAACAGAGGACGAGGACGTTGGAACAACTTCACCTGTAGAGGCTGAAGATGAAGAGCTCGAAGAGTCTGAGCCCGAAGTTGAGGCTGAGCCCGAGGAAGAGGAAGAGCCTGAGGTAGAGGCTGAGCCCGAGGAAGAGCCCGAGGTTGCTCCCGTAGCTTCTAACCCTGGTACAGGTAACGCTCCTGTAGCTCTCGCAGTAATTCCTGTAGCTCTCGCTGCTGCTGCTGTTGTAGCTAAGAAGAGAGGCTAAGCTGAACGCGCTTACTCATGAAAGTATAACAGACGGTTACTAATGTAATTGTATAAGTTATTCTAACATCATTTGCGGCTTCCCGTATGCAGAACGGGGAGCCGCTTTTTGCGGGGAACGCCCCGCGGCGAATGTCCCCCCAATATTAATTTATCACAATATGTAAAATGCGACCGCCCCCCAAGGGGCGGTTTTTTATTTGTGAACGTTTTTGTAGGGGCGGATTCCATATCCGCCTGCCGTACACTGTATCGGAACATTTTCGTCGGACGCATATGAAATGCGCCCCCCTACAAGAAAATTAAACATAAATTTGTAGGGGACGGGTCTCCCGTCCCGCGGGCGGGGAAACCCCGCCCCTACATTAGCTTATCCCCGTCCGAAAACGTTTTAGATAGTTTTATATAGTTTTTGTAGTTCAATGTGGGATTTTTTTGCGCAAAATTAATAAAAAATGCTTGACAATGTCTTGACAAATTGTTATAATAATTATGTAACCCTATTAACATAGCTTTTGCACAAAATTTTCACTTCCCCAAAATTTATGCTGCAAGGTTTTGGGTAAAGTATAGAAAGGTGGTCTATCTGTTGTCAAGGAAAACGAGTTTAAAGAGATTTTTGTCGGCGGCGATCGCAGTAAGCACTTGTCTGACCGCTTTGCCTGCATTCCCTGCCTTTTCCGAGGAAAACCCGTCCCCTGCTGTGCAGGAAGCGGCTGAAACGCAGGAAACTGCGGACGAGGGCAATGCCGTTTCGGGTTTTGTCAAGCAAAAAACATACAGCGATTATTTTGACGAGATCGAAGACGTCCCAAGACCGGATAAGGAGGCTTTCCTTGTATATTCGGGCTGCGACGACGAGGCGCAGGTCGAGGTCGGCTCATATGAGGGCAAGGAAAATGTTGTTATCTGGTCCAACGAGTCGGGTACTGTCGATTTTACAGTAGACGTCCCCGAAGCGGGCGCGTACCAAATGGAGGTCAGCTATTTCCCAATTGCTGACGGCTCTTCCACCGAGGTCTCGGTGCTTATCGACGGCGTTTCGCCATACGATACCGCGACCCGCGTTGAGATGAACCACATCTGGACCAGCGCGTACCCGATTTCCGTGGACTCAAAGGACAATGAAGTCCGTCCCCCGCAGATCCAGGCGCCCAGGTGGGTGACCAATATGATATACGACACGGACGGTCTGTTCAACGAGCCGCTGTATTTTAACTTTGAGACAGCGGGTCAGCATACTGTTTCGCTTCAGTCCGAAAGAGCAAGCGTTGCCATTGAGTACATTAAGTTGTGCAACATCAAGGGCTACGACAGCTACACAAAGCCTTCCGACTCGGAACTCGCAGCAAATTCCGGCGCGGAACCTATCAGGCTTCAGGGCGAAAAATACAGCTATACAAACTCTCAGTCGCTTTTCCCTACATATGACAGAGGTTCTTATACGGTAGAACCCTCTCACCCCTCTAAACAGCGTTACAATACCGTCGGCGACGGCACTTGGGATACTGTGGGTCAGAGAATTACTTGGGAAATGAACGTTGAGACCGCAGGTTACTACAAGGTCGGAATTAAAGCCCGTCAGAACGAGCTTAGAGGACTTTACACAAACCGCAGGCTCTATATCGACGGCAAAGTCCCCAATGAGGAAATGTCCCAGATAAAATTCCAGTACGACGACGACTGGATAATGGTAGTTCCCGAGGACGAAAACGGCGACCCTGTTTACGTTTATCTCGAACCCGGCAAGCATGAGCTTGCTCTGGAGGTAATCCCCGGCGAGATCGGCAACTCTATGAGACGCCTTGACAGTATCGTTTATACTGCTAACCAGTACTATATGCAGATACTGATGATAACAGGTCCTTCCCCCGACAAGTACACGGACTACTATGTACATAAGGAGATCCCCGAGCTTGTGAACGTATTCAGTACTCTTTCTTCCCAGCTTCTTGCGGAGGAAATAGCTATCGAGGCGCTTGCGGGTCAGCAGGGTACGGAAGCCGCGGCTTTGGAAAGACTTGCTACTGTTCTTGAAAGAGGCGCTGAAAAGCCCCACAAGATACCTGATATGATCGGAAATAACTCCATTAAGGATAATGTCGCTTCCGTTTCGTCATGGATGAGACAGTACCGTGAACAGCCGCTGGAGATAGACTTCATTGAGCTTGTTCCCGCTGACGGAAAATTTACTTCGGTAAAATCCAATTTCTTCAAGAGTATGTCTTTCGGCTTTAAGGGCTTTATCAATTCATTCTTTGAGGATTACACCGTACTTTCAGATACTACAAAGGATTCTATCAACGTTTGGGTAGGTCTCGGACGTGACCAGACAAACGTTATCAAGCAGCTTGTTGACGCTGAATTCAACCCATCTCACAACACACAGGTCGCTATCAACCTTGTACAGGGCGGTATCATGGAAGCTGTTCTCGCAGGAAAGGGTCCTGACGCTTCGCTGTTTGTAGGCGGCGAGTTCCCTGTAAACCTTGCGGTCCGTGACCTTGTTGTTCCTCTGAACGACATGGAGGGCTTTGACGAGGTCAAGTCAAGATTCCAGCGGAACGCTATGGTAAACTATACATACGACGGAGACGTTTATGCTATACCAATAAACCAAAGCTTCCCCATGATGTTCTACCGCAAGGATATGCTGGCTGAGATCGGCATTACAGACCCTCCCGAGACGTGGGACGATCTTATTGATATGCTCCCCGCTATCCAGAGAAAATATATGCAGCCCGGACTTATTCTTCCCGGCGTTGCGGCGGCTACCACTACGGCAGGCGGTATATCCGTTTCACCTGCTACGGAAGCCGGTCACACGTTTGCTCTGCTTATGCTCCAGTCGGGAACGAACTATTACAACGACGCCCAGACTGCAACAAACTTTGATACGCAGGCGGCTGTTGACGCATTCGCAACATGGACGGACTTCTACAATATCTACAAGTTCGACCAGACCTACGACGCGTTCACACGATTCAGAACGGGTGAAGCTCCTATCGTTATACAGGGCTACTGTGCATTCTACAATCAGCTCAATGTTGCTGCTCCCGAAATAAAGGGACTGTGGGATTTCTGCGAGGTTCCCGGAACACGTCAGGCAGACGGCACTGTTTCCCACGCTTCAAATTCAAACGGCTCGGGCGCGATCATTCTCACAAGCTGCAAGAATAAAGAGGGCGCATGGGACTTCATCAAGTGGTTCACATCTACGGACGTTATGGTCGAGTACGGACAGAATGTTGAGGGCGTTATGGGACCTCTCGGACGCTTCGACTGTGCAAACATTGAAGCTTTGCAGCAGCTTAACTGGTCCAATAAGGATATGGAAAAGATACTTTATCAGATGGATCAGCTTGAGGAAATTCCGATAGTTCCGTCCGCATACGTTGTTACACGAAGCGTTATGAACGCGTTCAGAACTGTTGTAAACGACAAGGAGAACGCACGTGAAACGCTGCGCTGGTACAATATCGACATCAACAGAGAAATTACAAGAAAACGAGAAAATCTCGGTCTTGATGATGAAAATAAATAAGAATGGAGGGGTAACCTTTGGCTGCTGAAACTCAAAAGAAGGAAATATTGCTTCCCAACGAACGCAAGATGTCCGCTAAAGAAAAGTGGGGATATACGTGGCACGAAATGAAAAGGAACAAGATGTGCTACATAATGCTGTTCCCGTTTATGATTTTCTTTTTGATATTCACGGTAATACCGGTTATCATGGCTCTGCCTATGGGCTTCACCGACTTTGATATGGCGCATTTCCCGCCTAAGTGGGTCGGCTTTCAGAACTTTTACACAATGTTCCTTGAGGACGACGTTTTCATAAGCGCGATCAGAACTACGCTTATATTCGCAATTTTCACAGGTCCTCTCAGCTATGCCCTCAGCTTTATGCTGGCGTGGCTGATAAACGAACTGCACCCCGTTCTCAAAACGGTTTTCACGCTGATATTCTACGCCCCCTCAATGGCGGGAAATATCTACTTTGTATGGCAGCTCATCTTCTCGGGTGACTCTTACGGCTATCTTAACGCGCTCATCAACGAGCTCGGCATTACAACAGCCGCTATCCAGTGGCTTACGGACGCCAACTATATCCTCCCCTGCGTTATCATAGTTCAGCTCTGGGTATCCATGGGCGCGGGCTTCCTTGCAATGCGCGCGGGCTTCCAGGGTATCGACAAGGCTATGTACGAGGCGGGAGCTATCGAGGGGATCAGCAACAGGTGGCAGGAGCTTATTTACATCACAATTCCCTCAATGGGACCTCAGCTCATGTTCGCCGCTGTAATGCAGATCGTTTCTTCGTTCACAGTTGATATCGTCGGCAGAAGCCTCTGCGGCTTCCCCTCAACGGACTACAAGGCGCACACTATCATGACTCACGCATTCGACTACGGCTGGATACGCTACGAAATGGGATATTCTTCCGCAATATGCTTCGTGCTGTTCCTTGCCATGTTCGTCTGCAACCAGTTGATCTCAAAATTGCTTAACAAATATATGAACTGAGAAATGAGGTGAGGATTACATAATGGCTAAAAAAGAACTGAAGCCCTCCCAGATAAAGGCTCAGCAGGAGGCGGAAAACGCCGCTGCCCTTGAAGCCCTTAGAAAGAGGCGGGAAAAAGAGCACCGCAAAATGGAGAAATCAAAAGGCTCCAACAAGCAGGTAGGCAAGAGCTGGAAGAACGATATCGGAATTTTCCTCTTCCTTGCAATTCTCGGCTGCTTTATGCTGCTCCCCATTTATATCGCAATTGTCACATCACTCAAGCCGGTAAATGAAATTTTCATTATGCCGCCGCGTCTTTACGCAATGGATCCCACCGGCGACAACTTCAAGGATCTGTTCGTTGTTGCGAACAACTCGTGGGTACCTTTCTCAAGAAACGTTTTCAACAGTGTTTTCGTAACTGTTGCAGCAACTGTTCTTCACGTTCTGTTTGCCTGTACGGCGGGCTTTGTGCTTGCGAAGTGCAGATTCCCCGGCGTTAAGGTAATAAACAAGATCGTCGTTATTGCCCTCCTCTTCAACAGCCAGGTAACATATATCATGCAGTATATGGTAATGGCAAGACTGGGCATGATCAACACATATTCGGCGCTTATTATGCCGCTTATCGCTTCGTCTATGGGTCTTTACCTTATGATACAGAGCGTTGGACAGATTCCCGACGCTATGATCGAAGCGGCAAAGGTTGACGGCGCAGGGCTTATGAGGATATGCTGGGGCATCGTAATGCCCAACTCAAAGCCTGCACTTATGACTATTATTATCTTCCAGTTCCAGGCGGTTTGGAACACCAACGGCGGCTCAATTGTTTACGATGAGGCGCTCAAGACGATGCCTACCGTTGTTCAGCAGATCGCTGCGGCAGGTCTTGCAAGACAGGGCGCTATCGCGGCTTCCGCTGTTGTACTGATGATACCGCCTTTGGCTATCTTCATTGCCGCACAGAGCAACGTTATGGAAACAATGGCTCACGCAGGTATGAAGGACTAAAATTTACGATGATACGGAGGGATAATATGTCAAGCTTGAAAAAGCTTCTTTCGCTTGTTTCAGCGGCGGCACTTACGATATCGGCTCTTGCCGTGAACGTTTCCGCGCTGGAAGCATATGACCCTTACAGCTATGACAGGTGGGGAGACGCTGTTTCCTCCCAGGCGG
>JAAVHM010000138.1 GCA_014799675.1 Ruminococcus sp.
CAAGATCTTCAAGAACGATCTTATTACCGACATCATCAAGGTTCTGGGCTGCGGTGTGGAGGTAAAATCAAAGGCGAACAAGGAGCTTTCCACCTTTAATATCGACAATCTGAAATGGAATAAAATTATTATCGCGACTGATGCGGACGTGGACGGCTTCCAGATACGCACCCTTATTCTTACAATGCTGTACAGGCTTACCCCAACGCTTATTGAGGAGGGCTATGTTTATATTGCGGAAACGCCGCTGTTTGAGATAAACACAAAGGACAGGACGTATTTTGCCTACAACGAAAAGGAAAAATCCGAGATACTTGAAATGATAAAGGGTCAGAAATACAAGCTTGACCGTTCAAAGGGTCTCGGTGAGAACGACCCTGACATGATGTCCTTGACAACAATGAATCCCGACACGCGGCGGCTTATAAAGGTTGCTCCCACGGACATTGAGGCTACTGCGAATATGTTCGACCTTATGCTTGGCGATAACTTGCAGGGGCGCAAGGATTATATTGCACAGTACGGAAATATGTACCTTGAAATGGCTGATATAAGCTAAAGGGGCGTTTATATGCGAAAAAATTTTTTGGCTGTCTTTTTTTCCGCGGCAATAATTTTTTCCTCCTGCGCTTTGGGGGAAGCTCCTGCGGAAAAGACAGTTTTCGCCATGGACACGTATATGAAGCTTACCGCTTACGGAAGCAATGGGGCGGAAGCTATTTCTGCTTCCGAGGAAAAGATTTCCGAGCTGGAAAAGCTTTGGTCGGTAACGGACGAGAAAAGCGAGATTTATTCTGTAAATCACGGCGGCGGAAAACCTGTCCCCGTAAGCAATGATACCGCCGAATTGCTTAGTCTTTCTTTTGAAATTTCCGAGATGACCGACGGCGCGCTTGACTGCACCATGTACCCCATTCTTAAAGAATGGGGCTTTACTACAGGCGAATATAAAATTCCCGACGATGAAAAAATTGCGAAGCTTCTTGAAAATACGGGCTATGAAAATATTGATTTTGACGGGGTAAACATTACCCTGCCCGCCGATTTTCAAATTGATTTGGGCGCGGTCGGAAAGGGCTTCACGGGGGATATGGTTTCCCAAATAATGAGGGAAAACGGCGTGACCTCCGCGCTTCTTGATTTGGGCGGAAACATTCAGACGGTTGGAAACAAGCCTGACGGCACGCCATGGAAAATAGGTCTTAGAAACCCGTTCGGGGACGGTCTTTTCGGCGTGCTGGAGCTTTCCGACAAAGCCGCTGTTACCTCGGGCGGGTACGAGCGTTATTTTGTGGGTGAGGACGGCGAGACCTACTGGCACATTCTTGACCCAGAAACGGGAAAGCCCGCAAGAAGCGGCATTATTTCCGCAACGGCGGTGGGAAAAAGCGGCGGAGTATGCGACGCGCTTTCCACGTCTCTTTTTGTAATGGGGCTTGAAAAGTCCGAAGAATTCTGGAAACGGCATGGCAATCAGATTGATTTTGAAATGGTTTTAGTGACGGAGGACGGCGGAATTTTTATAACCGAGGGACTGGAGGAAAGCTTCACGCCGAACGGGGATTTTTCCGCTTCGGAAGTGGGCGTGATACGAAAATAAATGTCGGGAAAGGAAAATTTTTATGGGCTACAGGAGAAAGCTTTTCAGCGTTAAAAATCCCTTTGACACGGAAAATACAAATGAAATTTTCCTTGCCGCCGTAAGGGAGAACTGCGAGTTCCACTATAAAAACTGTCCCGAATATAAAAAAATTCTCGACAGCATGGGATTTTCGCCAAACGATTTGAAAACCTATGAGGACATTGCAAAAATTCCGCCCATACCGACGCTTTTTTTCAAAAGCCACAAAATCTACTCCATGCCGAAAAATAAATTTTTTATAACGGCTACCTCCTCGGGAACAAGCGGGAAATTCAGCGAGATAGGCTTTGATTTTCTTGGTCTTTTAAACGGTCTGAACATGGTGCTGAAAATTTTCAAATGGCGTAATATCACGACTTTGAGACCTTCCCACTATATAATTTTGGGGTACCGTCCCCACAAGGGAAACAACACCGCCGTGACAAAAACCGCTTTGGGCTACACTTTTTTCTCGCCTGCGTTAAGCAGGACTTTTGCGCTGAAATTCAAGGACGGAAAATATTCTCCCGATCTGGAGGGCGTTATCTCCGCGATAAAAAAATATGAACATTCCCGCTGCGGGGTAAGATTTATCGGTTTCCCCTCTTACACTTATTTTGCAATGCAGCTTATGGACGAGCGCGGAATTTCGGTGAAGCTTCCGAAAAATTCAAAAATAATGCTTGGCGGCGGCTGGAAGCAATTTTACAAGGAGCGTGTGGATAAAAGGGATTTCTACGCTCTTGCCAAAAAAACTCTCGGCATAGACGAGGAAAATATTATTGAAAGCTTCGGCGCGGCGGAACACCCTATTCTTTACTGCGACTGCAAAAATCATCATTTTCACATTCCTGTATACAGCCGCGTTATAATTCGGGACGTAAACACGTTAAAGCCTGTCCCCAACGGAGAAATGGGGCTTGTGAACCTTATCACGCCTATGGTAAAAGCCACGCCGATTTTAAGTGTTATGACGGACGATTTAGGAGTGATCCATGATGAAAAATGCGGGTGTGGGATAAATTCACCATACCTTGAAATTATCGGCAGGGTCGGTGTGCGTGATATAAAGACCTGCGCGGCGGGCGCGGCAGAACTTTTAAATGAACTGGAGGAAACGAAATGATACTTGCGGGCGGAGAAATTTTTCAGTCCTCCGAGCAGAATAAAATTCTCGGCGTTCTTGAAGAAAAGATAAACCGCACTCTTTCCTCCGAAACGCTTGACAGGGAAGCTGTTATCGCCGCCGCTGACAGGCTTGGGAAAATGATTTCCGACGGCGATTTCGACCACATTATAAAACAGCTTTCGGAGGACGATCCCGGCGAATATGTCAAGACCGCCGCCATGCTTATGAAGCGTGAAAATATTGAGTACCGCATAGCTTCCGAGCTTGGGGCTGATTTTAAGGAACAGTACGATATAACGCCGCCTTACGGCATAAAAAATGCGGAGATACGTTTTGCGCCGCTGGGGACGCTTTTCCATATCGCGGCGGGAAATGTGGACGGTCTCCCCGCTTTCAGCGTTTTAGAGGGGCTTCTTACGGGCAACATCAACATTTTAAAGCTCCCCGAGGCTGACAACGGCTTGTCGGTGGAAATTTTCAAACAGCTTATAAAAATAGAGCCTGCTCTGAAAAATTTTATTTACGTCTTTGACACCCCCTCGTCGGACGTTTCCGCAATGAAGAAAATGGCGGAAGTTTCCGACGGGATAGTGGTATGGGGCGGCGACGGCGCGGTAAAAGCCGTCCGCACGCTTGCTCCCGCAGGCGCGAAAATTATCGAGTGGGGACACAAGCTTGGCTTTGCGTACATTTCGGGATACGAGGATAAAAACGCAGAGCTTTCCGACCTTGCCCGCCACATTTTTTCAACAAGACAGCTTTTTTGCAGTTCCTGCCAGACGATTTTTGTCAACACCGAGGACATCAAAGTTTTGGAGCAGTTCTGCAACGATTTCCTGCCGTTTCTTGAAAAAGCGGCGGCTGAAGATCCTATCTCGGAGATAGGGGTAACGGCGGAAATAACTTTGCGGAAATACAACGATCTGCTTGAAAACGCCATAAGTACGGCAGACGGCGGAAAAAGAATTTTTCAGGGAAAGGGGTGCAGTCTGACAATGCTCCCCGACAGCGGACTTGAGCTTTCCTATATGTACGGCAACTGCCTTGTAAAGCCACTGCCCGAAAGGAAAATAATTACATCTCTGCGGAATTCAAAGGGATATTTACAAACGGCCGGGCTTATCTGCGGCAAAGAGAGCAGGAGCCGTCTTACGGAAATTTTGGTGCGAAGCGGAGTGAACCGCGTAATGCGCGGGGGAAATATGTCGGTAAGCTTCTGCGGTGAAGCCCATGACGGCGAGTACCCTTTAAGGCGGTATATGCGTGTGGTAAATATAGAGAAATAAAAACGCTCTTTTTGTGCAAAACAACAAAATAATTAATAATATGTTGCAATACCCGTCGCTTATGGTATATAATTAAAATGTATAAATTATTGAAATTAAACGCAAAGTTACGCAGGCAAAGCGGCGCAGAAGAAATCCCAAATTCTTGCTTCCTGCCTCTTGCCTCTGTAAATCTGATAGAGGAGGCGCATTATGTATAATTGTGTAAAATGCGGGAAAAAGCTTGTGGACGGCGCAAGATTCTGCTCTTACTGCGGAGTGCGGCAGTCAAAAAATCCCATATGCTCAAAGTGCGGAACGGAACTTCCCGTGGACGCATTGTTCTGCCATATGTGCGGCGAAAACGTCAGGAGAGCTGTAAGACCTGCGGCAGTAAAAACCGCTTCGCCGCAGCTGGACGAAGCTAAGCTTACGAATGTCACAAGGGCTTCTGTCTGCACATCTAAAAAGGGCTTTTACTCGGGCGATGAAAATTATAATTTGTTCAGGATAAAATACTTTCCGTATATGGGCAGCCTTTACCGTGCCGAAAAATACGACGATTACTATAAAATCATGGCGGTCTCCGAGGAACAGGGTACAGAGATCACAGCCGCTGAAATTTCCACGGGGACGCTGAATAACGTCCGCATAGCCGCCGTAAACGCCACGGGAATTTACGTTATAGCCGTGCTTAAGGAAAACGAGTGGTTCAAGACTGTGATACACCGTCTCGGTCACAACGGCGATATGATAAAGTCCATAGCCCTTGACACGGCAGAAAACAACAATCTCCGCGACATGGACATCTGCGGCACAAAAATATTCTACAGAACAACTTCGGACGATTATTTCAACGTTGTGTACGTTTACGACGCGGAGACTGACGAGAGGACGCTTGCGTACAAGTCCGACGGACAGCGGAAGATACTGAACATTGTGGGCGCGGACAACGAGGTTTACATCAAGGTGGCGTTCACAGGTTCGTTTGAGGGCGAAGAATACACCGACAGCGGCTGGTACGTCTACAACATTTCTG
>JAAVHM010000139.1 GCA_014799675.1 Ruminococcus sp.
CCTATCAAGGGGCGGGTAAAATACGGTTATATTTCACCCGCCCCTTGATAGGGGCTTGACAAATTTTATAATTATCGTATCTAACGGTGGGGGTAGAACAGGGGTGCAGGCTCAGCCTGCTAAATTCTGATTTATGTGAGTAATTCAATATCAAAAACAAGCCCGAAAACGGTTTATCCAAACCGCTTTCGGGCTAAAAACTTCTTTATAAGCGCCGTTCTTGTTCTGTCTCTTTTATTTTTTAAAGATTTGTGCATTTTTTAATTGTAAAAAAGTAACAAAAGCGGTGTATAATGTTTGTAGAATATATTGAGAGGACAAGCTTATGATAACTGATTTGACTAAAGGAAAGCCCTCGTCGCTTTTGTGGCGGTTCACGCTTCCCTTGCTTATAAGCATTATTTTCCAGCAAATGTACAACATCTGCGACAGCATGATCGCGGGAAATTTCGTCGGCTCTACGCCTTTGGAGGGCGAGCTTGCTCTCGCGGCGGTTGGAGCTTCCTACCCTGTGACAATGCTGTTCATACAGGTCGCAAACGGAATAAACTCGGGCTGCGCGGTTGTAATTTCACAGCTTTTCGGTGCAAAGGAATACGTCCGCATGAAAACGGCGGTCTCCACCTCCATAATCGCAACGCTGACGATCGCGGTATTCCTTACAGCCGCGGGACTTTTCTGCTGCGAGCCGATAATGACCGCGCTGAACACGGACGAAAACATTTTCGGCGACTCGGTGCTTTATCTTCAGATATACATAGGCGGACTTATTTTCCTGTTCCTCTACAACGTCTGCACGGGCATTTTCACGGCTTTGGGGGACTCAAAAACTCCGCTTATTTTCCTGATAGCTTCCTCCGTGGGGAACATAATCCTTGACCTTATTATGGTGATCCCCCTGCAAATGGGAGTTGCGGGCGTTGCGTGGGCGACCTTTATCGCGCAGGGAGCTTCCGCAGTATTGGCGGCGGTAACGCTTTTCTTCCGCCTTAAAAAGATTACCACCACACACAGAAGCCCGAAATTTTCTCCCCATATGCTGCGGACTATCAGCAGGATAGCAATTCCCACAATTTGTCAGCAAAGCTTTGTATCGGTGGGAAACCTGTTTATTCAGGGACTTGTAAACGACATGGGAGCCGCCGTCCTTGCGGGATACTCGGCGGCGATAAAGCTGAACACCTTTGCTGTAAACATCATGGCGTGCATTTCAAACGGAATAAGCTCCTTTACCGCGCAAAATATCGGGGCGGGCAAGCACGAGCGCGTCCCCAAGGGCTACAAGGCGGGAATTGTTTTCACGGTCATCTGCCTGATACCTTTCCTTGTGTGCTACCTGATATTTGCGGACAACATGATAGGTCTGTTCTCGAAAGAGCCCTCCGCGGAAGCCTTGCGGACGGGAGCGTCGTTCCTGCACGCGGCAGCGCCGTTCTATATCGTGCTTGGAATAAAGCTTCTTTCCGACGGCGTGCTGAGGGGCGCGGGAGCAATGAGATCCTTTATGGCGGCAACGTTCAGCGACCTGCTTCTTCGTGTTATACTTGCGTATATCCTTGTGCCGCACATGGGCTTCGGCGGTTTCCTGTGGGCATGGCCGATAGGCTGGGGACTGTCGGCAATGATGTCATTCTGGTTCTATTTCAGAGGAAACTGGAAAAATACAGCATTTTCGGATTCCTTGGGCAAAGCAAACAAATAAAATAAACGGGAGAAACTGTTATGTACTTTGATAAATTCACGCTTAGCGCCGAAAAGCTTTACCCCACGTCGCGGGAGCATATTGACAAGCTTACGGAAATATGGGGTACGCTTCCCGAAGCGTATATTGAATTTCTTGAAATAATGGGCGGCTCGGCGCATAAGCTTTTTAAGGGTGAAGATATTGTTACCAACGAGCTGAAAAGCTTACAGGAAGACGCCATAGAATTGCTTGACGAAAATAATTCCGCCTGCGTACTGCGTGACAGCGATTTTGTTTTTTGGATGTCACAGGGGTGTATGTTCTGCTTTTTCAATATTTTTGACGGAAGCGACCCTGCGGTTTACCTTTTTACCGAGGGCACGCCCGATAAATTCAAAAAGGTTTCAAATCATTTTTCCGAGTTTATATGGAATGTACATAAACACCCTCAAAGGGCGTTTAATGAAATAGAATAGGAGGTCAAAATCTTGACTGATACAACTAAAAATGAGGCTTCGCTTATCATCGACGCTCACGCCCACATTTTTCCCGACAAGATAGCTCAAAAAGCCGTTGCGGGAATTGGAAACTTTTACAAGGGGCTTGTCATGCACTACGACGGTACTGCCGAGACCCTGATAAAATCGGGGGCTGCCGCGGGCATAAAAAAGTTTATCGTACAGTCCGTTGCAACTGTTTCCGCGCAGGTGGAAAGCATTAACAATTTTATTGCCGATTCCGTGAAAAAGTTCCCCGAAAATTTTATCGGCTTTGCGGCAATGCACCCCGACTACCCCGACATTGAAAAGGAGATCGACCGGGCAGTTTCCCTCGGTCTGAAAGGCGTGAAGATACACCCCGATTTCCAGCAGTTCTGCATTGACGACGAAAGGGCTATGAAAATTTACGAAGTCATCGAGGGCAGGCTGCCAATTCTTATCCACACGGGGGACAGCCGCTACCAGTGGTCAAAACCTGCGCGGCTTGTTAAAGTCCTCGAAGCTTTCCCCAAGCTGGACGTTATCGCCGCCCACTTCGGCGGCTGGTCGGAGTGGGACGACGCCGCCTCCGCATTAGGCGGGAAACGTCTCTGGGTGGACACTTCAAGCTCACTTTATGCAATGTCCCCGCAGCGTGCGAGGGAGCTTATTGACACATTCGGCGTGGAAAATGTCCTTTTCGGCACGGATTACCCCATGTGGGAGGCAAAGCCCGAACTGGAAATGATAGACAAAATAAACCTTACCCCAAAGGAACGGGAAATGATTTTCCACGAAAATGCGGAAAAATTACTGAACTTATAAATGCAAAAAGGTCGTAAAGAACGGTTTCTTTACGACCTATGTATTTACGTCAAATCATAAAAACCTGTCAAATGTGTAGGACTCCAGCTTTTTGTCAACCTCTGCCGAGATCTGGTTGAATATGCACTGATATTTGCAGCTTCCCGACATACCGCGGTTGCAGTCGTAATCCTCGGAAAGACAGCGGCTAAGGCGGTATTTTCCCTCAACGGTCTCGATAACGTCTTTAAGGGAAATTTCCTCGGGCTTTCGGGCAAGCTCATAGCCCCCCTGCGTACCCTTAAAGGATTTTACTATACCGCTTGCAACAAGCTTCCGCAGGATTTTAAGTGAAAACCGCAGGGTAACGCCCGTCTGCTCCGAAATAGATTTCGCATCAAGACGTCCCCTTGACTGGGCAATGCAGTCAACAATGCGGACGGCGTAATCCGCTTCCAAAGTAATAAACATAAAATCACCTTTTAGAGATTAGAAATTAGAAGTTAGAGGATAGAAATTTGAACCGTCCCGCTTAGTCCAAAAAGTCCTTGACCTTTTTGCTTCTGCTGGGGTGGCGCAGCTTACGGAGAGCCTTTGCTTCTATCTGCCTGATACGCTCCCGTGTGACGTTGAACTCCTTGCCAACCTCTTCCAGAGTTCGGCTTCTGCCGTCCTCCAAGCCGAAGCGCAGTCTGAGGACTTTTTCCTCACGCTCCGTAAGGGTGGAAAGAACCTCCCCTATCTGCTCCTTTAAAAGAATGAGGGAAGCAGCCTCCGCAGGGGCGGGAGCGTCGTCGTCGGGGATAAAGTCGCCGAGGTGGCTGTCCTCCTCCTCGCCGATAGGAGTTTCAAGAGACACAGGGTCTTGTGCAATTCTCATAATCTCACGTACACGCTCTACAGGCATATCGAGATTTTCTGCAATTTCCTCGGGAGAGGGGTCGTGACCGTTCTGGTGCAGAAGCTGGCTTGAAGCCTTTTTGACCTTGGTAATTGTTTCCACCATATGAACAGGTATACGGATAGTCCTTGCCTGATCAGCGATAGCCCTTGTGATAGCCTGACGTATCCACCATGTCGCGTATGTGGAGAACTTGAAGCCCTTTGTATGGTCGAACTTTTCAACAGCCTTTATCAGACCGAGGTTGCCCTCCTGAATAAGGTCAAGGAACTGCATACCCCTGCCCACATAACGCTTTGCAATGGAAACAACCAGACGGAGGTTCGCCTCGGAAAGCCGCTTTCTCGCCTTTGGGTCGCCCTGCGCCATACGTTCCGCAAGCTCGATCTCTTCTTCCGCGGTAAGCAGGGGGACGCGTCCGATCTCTTTAAGGTAAATTTTGACAGGGTCGTCGATCGCAATACCCTCGGTGGAGAGGGACAGCTCCAGGTCGTCAGCGGTAGCGTCCAGCGGTATTGACAGGTCGTCGGCAATGCTGAAATCCTCGATTATTTCAATGTTGAGGCTGCTGCAATTGTCGTAAAACGCCTCCATCTGGTCAACGTCGTACTCCAGCTCCTCAAGCACGTCGGTAATTTCCTTTGTTGAAAGCTTTCCGCTGGCTTTGCCCTGCTCCATAAGGCTTTCTATTGATCTTTTTCCATTTGACATAAATTGTCAGTCCTTCCTATACTCCGAAAACCGATCAAATTCAGTTTTCAGTTTTACTTTTTACTTCTTAAATTTTGCGTATATTTCAAAAACTCATCGTCGGAAAATTCTGCTGCGTTTTTAGAATTATCATCACCCGAAATTAAAATATTAATAAAATCTTCAACGGCAGTTCTATTAATATTTACATCTTTACTATTGACTGCAATTTCGGTTATTTTGCCCATTTCGTCCGCAGTAAATTCACTTTGCAGCGAAAGAATATCATAAAAACACGAGTTTTTTATCTTTTCGAGCATTTTTTCATATACTTTTTTGTTGAATTCCGTCGCAAATCGCTCCGAGGGAAGCCGCGCGGCTATTTCCTCCGCCTCCTCGGGATTTTCCGCAAGATACGCGATTATCCCCCTCTCCGCCTTGAATTTCTTCGGGTGGCGGTAGGAATCGGGGTTCTCCTTGTAGCGGTTCCGGAACGTCCGTATATCGTTCCATTCCTGCTTTTTGCCTGTGTTTATCCGTCTTTTTATAACGCCGTTCACCTGCTGCACCAGCATTTCCTTTTGGACCTTGTTCTCGTCCGCAATTTTGCCGATATAGACCTCACGCTCTATCGGCGAACTTATATCCGCAAGAACGTTCACGCATTTTTTCAGGTACTCGACTTTCCCTTGGTCGGTGGAAATATCCAGCCCAGCCCTGCACTTGTCAAGCTCAAACTGAATCGCTCCCCCCGACTTGTCAAGGAGCTGTTTGAAACGCAATGCTCCGAATTTTTTTATGTATTCGTCCGGGTCTTTTGCCCCTTCCATGCGAATGATCTTCGTCCTCACGCCAACCTCCGAAAGCAGGTTTATCGCCTTGTGAGTGGCGTTCTGCCCCGCGCCGTCCGAGTCGTAGGCAATAATTATCTCTTCCGCATACTGGGACATTAGCCGAGCCTGCTCCTGCGTCAGAGCCGTGCCGAGGGTCGCGACAACGTTCTCAAAGCCCGCCTGATTTACGGCGATAACGTCCATGTAGCCCTCCGCAAGTATAAGCCGTTTTTCCTCCGATTTTTTGGCAAAATTCATTGAGAAAAGGTTGCGGCTCTTTTTGAAAACGGGGGTGTCGGAGCTGTTCAGATATTTTGGACCCTCCCCGTCAATGACCCTGCCGCCGAACGCGATAACGTTGCCCCGCAGGTCGATTATGGGGAACATCACCCTGTCCCTGAACTGGTCGTAAAGACCGCCGTTCCTTGCCCTGCCGCATAGGTTTGCGGTGACAAGCTCTTCTTCTGAGTAACCCTTTGAACGGAGGAAGCTTTCCAGACCGTGCCAATCGTCGGGGGCGTACCCCAAGCCGTATTTTGTAATAGTTGCGGCGGAAAGCTGTCTTTCCGCAAAATACCTCCGCCCCTTTTCTCCTTTCGGGGAACGGGTCAGGGTGTCGAAAAAATACCTTGCGGCGGTGCGGTTTATTTCCAGAATTCTCGCCTTGATACGGGAGCTTTTGCTGTTCCCCCCGTCGTCGGGCATTGTCATTCCAACCCTGTCAGCGAGGAACTTTATCGCCTCAACATAGTCGAGGTTTTCTATCTTCATGATAAAGGTTATAACGTCTCCCCCAGCCCCGCAGCCGAAGCAGAAAAAGCTGTTCGTATCAAGGTAAACCACGCAGGACGGGGATTTTTCCGAGTGGAACGGACAGAGACAAACGCTGTTCCTGCCCTGTCTTTTCAAGCCCACATAGCTTGACATAACGCTGTCAATTGGGTTGTTCTGCTTTAACTCCAAAATAAATTGGTCGGGAAATGCCATTAGTTTTTCCAGCCTTTCGGGATAAACAGTTCGTTGTACATATTCACGGCGTACACGTCTGTCATGCCCGCAACATAGTCGCAGACCGCCCGTTCCTTGTCAAATCTTGCCATGATTTTTTTGTACTCCTCGGGAAGCTTGTCGGGGTTCTTCAAAAAATGTGTGTAAAGCTTTTCGATAAGAGCCTTTGCCTTGGCTTCCTCGGCTTTTGCAATTGAATTTCTGTAAACATTGTCGAACATAAACCCCCGCAGCTCATCGTGGGCTTTTTTGACCTCGTCGCTCATGCGAATGTCCTCCACACCGTTATTTACTATAGACGTGATAAGTGTGGTGATCCTTGCGCTTTTGCTGTGTCCCAGCACGTCCGTCGCCGACTTCGGCAGGTCGGATTCTTTCAGCATACCCGCCCGGACAGCGTCGTCAATATCGTGGTTGATGTACGCGATTTTATCGGCAAGGCGGACGATATAGCCCTCTTTCGTAACGGCAACCTTGTTTGTGTGGCAGGCAATGCCGTTCTTGACTTCATATGTAAGGTTCAGACCCTTGCCGTTGTTTTCGATATAATCAACAACTCTCACGCTCTGGAGGTAGTGCTGAAAACCGTAGGGACAAATCTCGTTGAGGATATTTTCCCCCGAATGACCGAAGGGAGTATGTCCCAGATCGTGTCCCAAAGCAATAGCCTCCGTCAAGTCCTCGTTCAGACGGAAAGCGCGGGAAATCGTCCTTGCTATCTGTGAGACCTCCAGCGTGTGGGTAAGACGGGTCCTGTAGTGGTCTCCCACGGGAGAAAGGAAAACCTGTGTTTTCTGCTTCAGCCGCCTGAAAGAATTGCAGTGGAGAATTCTGTCCCTGTCTCTCTGAAACTCCGTCCTAAGGGGACATTTGGACTCTTTTCTCACGCGTCTGCCCGTTCCCTTTGAAGTGCAGGCGTCCTCGCAAAGCGAGCCAAGCTCCATAATTTCGGTTTGTTCACGAATAGTCATAGGCGTTCCTCCACTCTTTTTACAGCGGTTGTTTTACAACGGCAAGCAGTTGTTTTACAACACTTTATTATATATACAAATCAAGAGCCAAAAAACCCTTTTTTTCTAAAAAAGTTTGTAGCATTGCACAATATTTTTTATATTTTTCAGCAACTTTGACTATGCAAAATATGCTATGCAAAATTTTCGTAACATTCGTCAAGCAGTTCAAAAGTAACCGCGCCGTTAGCAATATCTGTAATCTTTTCCACAAATTTTTCCACAGAATTTTTCTTGACGATAAGCTTTACAGTAACATTTTCCGCAAATTCCGTGTCTAAAATTTTCGCCTCGAACTCGGGAATAACGTGACCTATTTTGCCGTACAGATTGTAGTCCACCGTGACGTTAATAGGATTGCACCTGCACATGATAAGCCTTTCAGCCGCGTCCACAGCGATTTTTGCGCTGTGGGAATACGCCCTGACAAGTCCACCGCCGCCGAGAAGAATTCCCCCGAAATAACGCGTTACAACGCAGCAAACGTCGGTGAGACCCTCCTTGTTCAGGACGTTCAGAACAGGCATACCCGCCGTCCCCTGTGGTTCGCCGTCGTCGGAATACCCCGAAGTATTGCCCTCCCGAACCACATATGCGTAAACGTTATGTGTCGCCTTTCGGTGCTTTGCCCGTATCTCATTGATAAAGTCCACCGCTTCCTCGGAGGTCTCCACGTGCTTTATATAACCGATAAACTCGGATTTTTTTTCGGTAAAGGAAGCTTCCGCAAAGCCTTTTATTGTAGAATAATCGTTGTCCATAAAAACGCTTCCTTTCCATATCGCACTAAAAAATAAGCCCGGCACGGTGTCCGTGCAGCCATGTCACCCCCAAAGTAAAATATTATAATAGTTTACTTTATTTAATACTAATTCACGATTAAAAAGTGTACAAAAATTCAAGCAAAAACTTGCGTATATGGTTTTTGTGCAGAATTTTTGTCTACACTTTTATCGCGAATTAGGATAAGCCCCCTCAAAGGGGGCGGGGAACGAAAAAATAAGCCTGCATATAAAGTATAACAGCTTAACTGCCAACCTAATACGCAGACTTAACAGATTACTTATCCATACCAAAACGCTTCTTAAATCTGTCAACACGACCGCCCGTATCAACAAGCTTCTGTTTGCCTGTGTAGAAGGGGTGGCACTTTGAACAAATTTCGACCCTGATATTCTCCTTAGTGGAACGTGTCTTTATAACATTTCCGCAGGCGCAGGTAATAGTGGTCTCCTTGTAATCGGGGTGGATTCCCTCTTTCATGATAACACCTCATTTCTTCCAATAATATATGATCGCATAGCAGCCCATCACATAATATCGGACAGTAGTGCTACAAAAATCACTTACAGAAAAACATTATACCACAGTCTGCACATTTTGTCAAGGATTTTTTCAAAAAAATTCCCCACCCGTCAAAAAGACAGATGAGGAATTTTTCTTAAAAGGAAGTTTTATGAAAGAACAACGATATATTCGCCGCCCTGTTTAACGTTGTCGAACTGGCACTGACCGTTGCTCTGAACAGCGGAGCGTGAAACCAGTGAAAGTGTATTGTCGGAAGAATTGTAGCGGTAAAGCTTAGCGCTGCATCCGGAACGCTTTGAATTGAACTTAACGGTTACAGAAGCTGTTGCTCCGAAAGAACCGCCGTTGATAGTGAGCTGTGAAGAGCTTACGCCGTTGTTTGCCTTTACAGCCTTTGTCTTAAGCGATGAAGGAATGCTGGTCGAACCGTACTTTACAGTAGGACTGATAGCGGTTGTGCTTGTGATATCATTACCGTTAATGGTGATTACAGCGCCGTTGCTGAACTTGAAGCTCATATCAATATTTTTACCCTTGAGAGCCTTGAGTACGGACTCGGGAATCTCTGTTTCAGTATTCATGCTTACAGTATAGGAAGAACCTGCCTTTGCAGAACTGATAACTCTTGCAACATTTGTCCAGCCCTTGTAATTACCGATAGTAACAGCACTTGTATCCTTGGTAGTTGTTGTAGCAGTTAAGCCGTTATTGCCGAGGAGATAGTAATAATAGTAATAGTTAGGATCGTAATAACCGTTATAAAGATCATTATAATAGCCATATCCATAAGTATTGAGATATGAAGCTGTATAAGCGGAATTTGTTATTGTTCTTACAGTATAACCGCTGGGTGTTGCAGCGTTAGCAGCAGAAAGACTATCATAATATTTGCCTGTGTAAGATGAATAGTAAACAGTATAATTGCCCGTTGTTTTTCCTGCGGAAACATATACAGCACCTGAAGGGCGACCTGAATAAGTGAAGTAACGTCCAGTAGCGGGGTCAAAATAACATCTGTCTGACGAGTATGTATATCCTGTCTCAACAGAACGTGTTGTATAACCTGTTACACTGCCAACAGTAGAAACCATGGAATCGTAGTTTGGATAACATACTCCATTGTATACATATACCGTATTTGAAGCGTATCTGTTATACGAAGAAATTGAATATGACGTAGCATGAGCAGAACCAATCAAAATTGAACCTGCTGAATACTCTGAATAGCAGCCGCGAGTATAATCAAAATAAGGTGTACTTGAACTATACTTCGTACTTGTAATCTCACGTCTTTCAAACGCAGCACCAGAACCTTCAACATAATATAACGCATCAAGATTAGGATAAACATAACCATATGGGCTACCGATTGCCACATAATAATAATCAGTAGCATAACGATATGCTTGAGGCACTGAATCTATTCTTCCCGTACCTGTTGATGAACCTGATGTACCGCGCCATGTAGCAGCAGTACTGCCAACACCTGGATCATTTTTATATATCTTACCGGATGCATCATAATAAATCGTAGAGTTGTTGTTTATGCCCGGTATTGAAGTAACACGTGTTGCCGTAGAAGCAACAGTAATAACAGTACCACTAGCATTTGTAAAACTACCGGGGAGAGCTTCCGCCAGACCTTTTTCAGTATAATAGCTATAAACCGGCTGTCCTATGTCATCATAACCTGTCTGAACTCTGTAAGCGCCGGTAACACTAAGATCCGCGCTTGCAACAATGCTGAAAGTTGGTACAGCTGTAAGAGCTGCAATACCTAAGGCAGTTATCCTGCCAAGATTTTTCTTGTTCATTTTAAATATCTCCTTTTCATAATTAACTTAATGATTTACGTCCGCATAAATCACGTTACTTAAATTATACTATAAAATTCTCTATTATGCAATAGTTATTTTGCTAAAAATTATTACAACTTTATGACAGATAGTTAAAAAACAGGGCAAAAAGTTACAAAGTGGCTACAAAATGGTTACAGGCTGTAACCGTTTTGTATTTTTTTGTAAAATATTCAAATTTTACTGCATTTCTATCTTGGCTGTAAATTCCTCTGCACAGGGACGGATTTCCTTTGAAGCAAGCCCGTAAAGATTGGTGGCTCTGTTGGAAATATCTGCAAATCTCAATATCGGAGGCTTCTGTTCCTTGATAATATCGCTTAACGAGGTGTTGAACGGTATGGCAAGCTTGTTCTCCTCTGCCTTTTCCTTGGCGGCTTTGAGTATCTCCGCGCCCTTTTCGTTAAAGGCAAGAACTCTTCCGTACGGCGGCATTATCATAAGGTCGGTGTTTTTCGTGCCGATATAAAGGTTAAGCAGAATTCTCCTTAAATGCGCGGCTGTAAGGTGCTTGCCGCTTGCCTTTTCAATGAATTCGTCTATAGAATTGCTGTCGATACCCATTTTAAAGATAAGATTTGCCAGATTCTGGTCTACATCGGGACACTCCGCTAAAATGGGAGGAATTGTGGAACGAAGCACATAGAGAAGCTCTCTTTCAAGGTTGTCAAAATATGCCAGCTTGTTTTTGTCCTCATATTCCTTGGCAAGCTCTTCCATGTCCTTGGGGACATACTCTCCTATATCCTCGCCGTCCTCTATCATCTCACGGAGCAGCGTTCCGCTTGCAATGCCCTCGGAAGCCTCGGCGCTGTCGTGAGCCGCGCCCTTGCGCTTAACTGTAAAGGTCTCAAAATCAAGTCCCATAAGCTTCATTGCTTTAAGGTACTCAACAGCAAGAGTGTTGTTGGGGGAATCGAAAACGTCCGCAAGAATAGGTCCGTTTTCAAGGGCAATAGCCTGCTGCATTGCGGCGGGGAAAGACATTCCGCTGTTCATGTGGGGTCTGACCTTAGCTTCAACATTCTCCTTTGTGGACATGGCAAGAGAAGCCATTGCGGCGTTTTTCAGAAGCTCGATGTCTCCGCACTCGCTGCCGAAAGAAATTCCGTCCACACAGCCCAGCGCGCCCAGCATCATAACGCCTGCGCGGGCGAAAAAGTTTGCGCTTGAAAGAGAGTACACCACAGGCATTTCCACAACAAGGTCAACGCCGTGGTTTACAGCAACCTTAGCTCTTGCGAACTTGTCTATCATAGCCACATCGCCCCTCTGGACGTAGTTGCCACTCATAATGGCAACGATATGGGTCGCGCCCTGCTTTCTTGTTTCCTCGATCTGGTAGATATGACCGTTATGGAACGGGTTGTATTCACAAATAATTCCGTAAGTTTTCATCAGTTTAAATTCCTCCGCTTTTGTTGATTCACATTATTATACCATATTTATTTCCATTTGGCAAGCATTTTATTTGGTTTTAGCATAAATCACAATATTTTCTTCACCTTTACCGCACTCTCTGTATCCCATTTCCTCCAATAATGCTGCAAGCCACCTTTTGCCCCTGGGACCGTATGCGGAAATTTTCGGTGTACCGCTGCACTTGGTTTCAGTAAATTCAAAAAGCTTTTTCGCAAACTCAACAATCATTTTGACAAAATGTTTTCCCTCATGAATGTGAAAAAAACGCACCGCAAAATTTTCTATACTGTTCTCATGCACCGAGCAAAAGCAAGCTATAAAACCGTAATAGACTGCGTAAAACCGCTTTCCTGCGGCAAATTCCCTTTTCAGCACATCAAGAAAATATTCATCGTTGTGCCGTGCCCGTTCCTCCTTGGACGTACTTCTTTCTTCCGTTTCGGGCAGCCATGGGTGTTCTCTCAACCAGTAGTGGCTGTAAATACTTGCCATACTTTTCAGCATTTCCTCATCGGGAGAGATGATTTCATCAATAAAAGGCTCTACACCCATAGCCGCCAAAAATCGTGAATCGGGATTGTGTACTTCATTGTTTACCGATAAAAATATATAAGCGCTTTCTGTTTTTTCAAACTCTTCAATACCTGTTTTGTCGTTTGCAATTACCTTGCATTTGCGTTTTCTGTAACGTCCCGAGCCTCCGTCCGTTGAAAAAAGAGGAGTGTCATTCATTAAAATAAATTTAGCGTTTTTCAGTTCCGAAAGCTTCACCTCGGCGGGAGGTTCGTCATACACTCCGTCAAAAAGCTGAAACACAGGGGAAATATCCCTGACATTCGGTTCAATGGCGGACGTGTAGCTTATTTCGTCTTTTATCTTGCGTATAAGTATAAATTTACCGTCAAAAGAGTGAAATTCCTCGTCGGTCATGGGTCTGTCAAGACTTGCTATTTTTGTGTAAGTCTTTCCTGCGGTCTGAAGCTGCATTGCGATAATGTCCCCCGCTTCAAAAACAGGCTTAGTACACATTGAAATATTGATTTTCTTTCGCGGCGGCTGTGGAGACAAAAGCTTTTCCTTGAATTTTTCCAGAGCAGCGGTACGCTTGGCGGCTTCCTTTTCTCCCGACTGCCGCCAAAGCTCCATGCCGAAGCCGCTGTCTATCATCTGAACAGCCTTATCCCGTATCTCGTCGGTAAGCAGACCTTTTTTCCACATATAGTCCGCAAGCGAGTAGAAATAATTGCACCATTCCTCCTCGTCGGTCTCGTCACAGATATTTTTGCGGACGTAGTCGTCAATTTTCTTGAAAGCCGTTTCGGGGTCGTTATAGAAAAATGCCGCCTGATATTCCGTTATCAAGTCCTGCGCCGTATCGTTGGCTGTTACGCTGTAGCCCCATGTTCCCATGATTTTTGCCGCCTTTCGTATTTTATAATTTATAGTACCACATTTATTGACCTTTGGCAAGTATTTTATTTCCATGTCACAAAATCTTGGAAATTTTACGTTAAAATTGCCGAAAAAATCAATTTCCCCTTGATTTTTATTGTTAAAAGTGGTATAATATTTTCGGAATTTTTTAATAAATAAGAAAGGTCTGAATTTTTATGTTAATTCTTGTAGTAAACGCGGGAAGCTCATCTCTCAAGTATCAGCTCCTGAACATGGACGACGAAAGCGTTATCGCTAAAGGTAACTGCGACAGAATAGGTATCGGCGGTCACATTGCCCACAAAACCTTTGACGGCAGGACTGTTGACGCGGACTGCGATTTCCCCACACACACCGAGGCTTTTGAAAAGCTTGTGGAAGTTCTTACCACAGGCGGCGCTTCCGTTATCAAGTCTATGGACGAGATATCCGCGGTAGGTCACAGAATCGTACAGGGCGCGGAAATTTTTGACAAGACAACTCTTGTTACAGACGAGGTCATTCAGCAGATAGACGATTTGCAGGATCTTGCTCCCGTACATAACCACCCCCACGCTCTTGCGCTCTGGGCTTGCAAAAAGGTTCTCCCCGAGAACGTTCCGCAGGTGGTTGTTTTCGACACGGCTTTCCACCAGACAATGCCCGAAAAGGCTTATATGTACGGTCTCCCCTACGAGGATTACGAGAAGTACCATGTAAGAAAATACGGCTTCCACGGAACTTCCCACAGGTTCGTTTCCGCGGCTCTTGCAGAGGCTATGGGCAAGGATATCAAGGACTTGAAGATAGTTTCCTGTCACCTTGGAAACGGTTCTTCCATTACTGCTGTACAGGGCGGCAAGTCTGTCGACACATCAATGGGCTTCACTCCCCTTGACGGCGTTGTAATGGGTACAAGAACGGGAAGCGTTGACCCCTCCGCTGTAACCTTTGTTGCAGAGAAGCACGGCTTTACCACAAAGGAAATGAGCGATTACATGAACAAGAAATCGGGCTTCCTGGGCGTATCGGGCGTTTCCTCCGACAACCGCGACATTTCGGGCGCGGCGGCTCACGGCGACAAGAGAGCGAAGCTTGTTTCCGAAATGCTCATCTATGAGATCAAGAAGTACATCGGTTCTTACGCTGCTGCAATGAACGGTGTGGACGCTGTTCTGTTCACAGGCGGTATCGGTGAGAACGCTTCCGAAATTCGTGAGGGCGTTTGCGCGGACATGGATTTCTTCGGAATTAAAATTGACAACGAGCTGAACAAGACTATCCACGGCGAGCTGAAAAAGATCTCCACGGCGGACTCCAAGGTTGAGGTTTGGGTAGTTCCCACAAATGAGGAATTGCTTATTGCAAGAGACACGCTGGAGCTTGTTTCTAAAAAATAATCGTATAGTAAAATATTGAAATTCAGGGCGGGTCAGACATCTGCGTAAAGGTGTTTTGCTCCCGCCCTTAGTTTTACAAGGGAGGAGGTTGCTTATGTTCCGAAAAATTATTGTAATAGGCAGTCCCGGGGCGGGAAAAAGCACGTTTTCACGGCGGCTGCGGGACATTACCTCTCTGCCGCTTTATCATCTTGATATGATAAATCACAAGCCCGACAGGACTACTGTTTCACGGGAAGAATTTGACAAGCAGCTGTCCGAAATTTTGCGTACCGACAAGTGGATCATTGACGGCAACTATCAGCGCACCATTGAACTGCGGCTGGAACAGTGCGACACGGTGTTTCTTATGGATTTTCCGTTGGAGGTTTGCTTGGCGGGAGCAGCGGCGAGAATCGGCACAAAGCGTGACGACCTTCCTTGGGTCGAGGAGAAGTTTGACGAGGAATTCAGGCAGTGGATAGTTGATTTTCCCAATGAAAAATTACCGCAAATATACCAAATGCTGGATAAATACCGTGACAAAAATATTATAATTTTCAAATCAAGGCAAGAGGCGGACGATTATTTACAAAAATTAGAAAAGGAGTTTCAACATGACTAAGGAAAAAATTGACAGGATAAACGAGCTGGCGAGGAAATCCCGCACAGCAGAGGGACTTACCGAGGCGGAAAAAGCCGAGCAGGCGGCTCTGCGGCAGGAGTACCGCGACGGTGTGAAAGCCAATTTAGAGGGTCAGCTTCAAAATATCGAAGTCGTTGACAAGGAGTAATTTATGGAAATTATTGACTATTTCAAGTCGGACAAGCCCGACCACTGGCTTGCGGAGATCAAAAAAAGCGACTGGCGGGCGGTGGAAACCCTTGCGCGGTTTATTGAGGAAAAATCTTTTCACGAGAACCTCGGCGAGGGAACGTTACTGCTTCTTGCCGAGGGGGACAGGCTTGTTTCCTTTCTGACATTTGCACGGCGGGACTGCATTGACGACGACACGCTTTTCCCGTGGATAGGCTTTGTGTACACGTTTCCCGAATATCGGGGACACAGGCACGTTGGAAAGCTGATGCGCCGATGTGAGGAAATTGCCGCGGAAAACGGTTTGCCGACGATATTTGTCTGCACCGACCATGTGGGACTTTACGAAAAATACGGCTTTTCATACATTGAAAACCGTGTTGACATTTACGGCGAGGACAGCAGAGTTTACCGAAAAAATATTTATAATACTAATATGCAATAATAAACCGTGCAAAAAATCAAGCAAAAGCTTGCGTTTATGGGTTTTGTGCAGATTTTTTGCATACGGTTTTAATTGCAGATTAGGATAAGGAGTAACAAAATGCTAAATTTTGACATATCAACTTTACCCACGCCCTGCTACGTTGTGGACGAGGCTTTGCTGAAAAAAAATCTGGAGATACTTAAATCCGTGCAGGACAGGACGGGCTGCAAGATTTTGCTGGCTCAAAAGGCTTTTTCCATGTACAGCGCATACCCGCTTATTGGAAATTATTTGGCGGGGACTACCGCAAGCGGCTTGTTTGAGGCGCGTCTCGGTCGTGAGGAAATGCCCGACAGGGAGGTTCACGTTTACTCCCCTGCTTACAAAAAAAGGGAGTTTGAGGAAATTGTTACCGTTGCCGATCACGTTGTTTTCAACAGCTTTGCACAGTTTGAAAAATTTTACCCCGACGTTCTGAAAAGCGGTCGGGACATTGAGGTCGGTATCAGAATGAACCCCGAATACTCGGAGATCGAGACGGACATTTACAATCCCTGCTTCAAAAATTCCCGCTTGGGGACGGTTCTTGCGGAGTTCCCCGACACGCTTCCCGAGGGTATCAGCGGCTTGCATTTCCATACGATGTGCGAGCAGGGGGCGGACGTTTTGGAGCGTACTGTTGCCGCTGTGGAGGAAAAATTCGGGAAATATTTCCACAATTTAAAGTGGCTGAATTTCGGCGGCGGACACCACATTACCCGCGACGATTATGATGTGGAAAAGCTTGTGGGAATTATTGACAAAATTCAGAAAAAGTACGGCGTACAGGTCTACCTTGAACCGGGGGAGGCGGTCGCTCTCAACGCGGGATTTTTGGTCACGGAGGTTCTTGACACGCTGAAAAACGGCATGAACCTTGCCATAGTGGACACCTCGGCGGCTTGCCATATGCCCGACGTTCTGGAAATGCCCTACCGTCCCAACGTTATCGGGGCGGGTATGCCCGATGAAAAGCCCCACACTTACCGCTTGGGGGGTCCCACCTGCCTTGCGGGGGACGTTATCGGGGACTATTCCTTTGACAAGCCTTTGGAAATCGGCGACAGGCTTGTTTTCTGCGACATGGCTATATATTCCATGGTAAAAAATAACACTTTTAACGGTATGCCTCTGCCTGACATTATCTGGTGTTCGGAGGACGGGACTTGCAAGACTGTCAAAAGCTTTGGGTATGAGGATTTCAAGTGCAGGCTTTAAAAAACAGCGGAACATTTTTTACGTTCCGCTGTTTTGATTTTTTGTCAGCCGCCTGTAGCTATGTACAAATCCCGCCAACTTGTATAGTTATATTCATTGCCTTTATATGTAACTGTAAGACCGTCACAGCCGCTAAATGCTGTACTGCTTACTTTTACATTATCGGGAAGGGACAAACTTCTTAATCCTGTGCACTCTCCGAATGCGTTATCATTAATTTTCACATTATCGGGTATTGTCACACTCTTAAGACTTGTACAGTTGTAAAAACTATTATTAATCTCTGTAACGCTGTCGGGAATTGTTATGCTTTCAAGACTTGTACAATTAGAAAATGCCTGTGGGGCAATCTGTGTAACACTATTGGGTATTGTTATGCTTTTAAGATTTGTACAACCACAGAAAGCTTGGATTCCAATTACTTCAACACCGTCAAGTATATTTAATTCTTTAAGATTTTCACAGTATTGAAACCCGTACAATTCTTTTATGCTTCCGGGAATTGTTATGCTTTCAAGACTTTTACAATTAGAAAATGCACAAAAACCAATAACTAATATACTATCTGGAATTGTAACACTTTCAAGG